>JBLHKW010000154.1:0-12184 GCA_047618565.1 Planctomycetota bacterium | reverse complement strand
TCTTCTTTGTGGGAGCCGCGCTGTGCGCGGGCGGCATGTTCGTGTTCAAGATGTTCTCCTTCCTGAAGACCATCAAGCGTGACGAGCTGGCCGGATTCGCATTCGACCCGATCATCACCTACGGCTTCGTGGCGATGGGCTTTCTCTTCCTGCTGGCCTGGGCGTACATGACCGGCCAGTTCCACGACGTGGAGAGTCCCAAGCACGAGATGCTCGCCAGATTCCATGAACAGGAACGCGCCGAGGCGCTGGCGGAGGGCAACGATGAGCGATAAGACCCGTGGACTGACCGATCCGTTTGGTTCGACGTCGGAGGACACAGACGCTACCCAGCAGACCTTCAACTTCGGCGAGGGCGGAGTGCCCTGGTTGCTGCTGCTCGGCTATCTGTCCTTTCTCGTGTTCTTCGCGTGGTACGCGCTCGGGTTTCAGCTGCCGGCGTTCGTCGGGCCGGACGCGGAGCAGGTACAGGAGGCGCCGGCGGCCGAGTGATGGACGGAGCGATGCAGCGGCAGCGTTGCGCACATTGCAAGCTACCGGTGCGTGGCCGGCGAACGCAGGCCGGCCGAGACGAGGCCGACTCGCTCGCCGGCCCGTACTGCTGTACGGGCTGTTGCATGGCGGCTCAGATCGGACGAGGCGAAGCGTCGAGCTCCGCTCAGTTGCTCGCGCGCGTCGTGCTCGGCGCATTCCTGTCCATGGGCGTGATGGTGGTGTCCCTGGCGCTGTACGGCGGGGATACCCTTGGGGCCGGACAGGTCCAGAGCGAGGCAGCGGCCGCGCTCGACGGACTCTACCGTCTCGCGGCCCTGGCGCTGTCGGTACCGGTGGCGCTCCTGATCGGCGTACCGCTCGCGCGCGCCGTCTTGCAGACGCGCAACTGGCTATCCGTCGACATGTGGATCCTGACCGGCGCGGGCGCCGCGCTCTTGCTCTCCACCTGGAACACCCTGATCACCAGCGGACCCGTCTACTTCGAGACCGCGACCATGATCCTGGTTCTGGTCGGGCTCGGCCGCTGGATCGATGTGCGCGCCAAGGAGCGCGCCCGCGACCGTCTCATGCAGGTATTACCGGAAACGCACCTCACTGCGTGTCGCGTCAGCGGTGCCAACGAGGAGTCGATCCCGGCGCCGGATCTGCAGCTGGGTGATCTGGTGCGAGTGCGTCCGGGAGAGGTCGTTCCCGTCGACGGAGAGGTCCGTGATGGCCGCTCGTTCATCGATACGGTCGACCTGACCGGCGAGTCAGCGCCGCGCAGCGTCGGCCCGGGCGAACAGGTCCTCGCAGGATCCAAGGTCCTCGATGGGGCCTTGCTGGTCTGCACCAGCGCGGCGGTCGGGGCTCGCGTGTGCGACGAGATGGAGCGCTTGCTCGAGCGTGCCATGACGGCTGGCGGAACCTACGAGAGGCGCGCGGAACGGATCGCGACGGTCATGGTCCCGTCGGTCCTGGCGCTGGCGTCCGGGGTCTTCATCCACGGTCTGTGGGTCGGTGATCTGGAACGAGCCGTTGGGCGCGCCCTGTCCGTGATGCTGGTCGCCTGTCCGTGCGCCCTCGGGATCGCCACCCCGCTGGCCTTCTGGTCAGCGCTCGCGCGCACCTGGGAGCGCCATGTTCTGGTCAAGGGGTCGGGCGTCCTCGAGCGCCTGGCACGTATCCGGCGCGTATTGTTCGACAAGACGGGCACGCTCACCACGGGCCGGCTGGAGCTCGCCGCGGTGCATTCGCTTTCCAGTACGGAGCCCTTTGACGAGCGCGAAATCTTGCGGCTGGCGGCGGCGGCCGAGGTGGGCAGCGAGCATCCGATCGGCGTTGCCCTGCGCGGTGCCTGGCACGCCACTGGCTCTGGCGAGCTGCCCAGCGTGCGCAACTTCCGGGCGACACCGGGCGTGGGGGTCGCGGCTGAAGTCGAAGGGCGGCGCGTGACCCTGGAGTCCTGCGGCCCGCAGCATGAACGGGCTTTCACGACGGTCGCCATGCAGGTAGATGACCAGGATCTAGCGCTCTTCGAGCTGCGCGACCGCCCGCGGGCCGAGGCCGCCGCGACCCTGGATGAGCTGCGACGTCGCGGGCTCGAGCTACGTGTGCTCTCGGGCGACGCGCGCGGGCCAGTCGAGGCCCTGGGTGCCGAGCTCGCGCTGGATGTGGAGTGGGCGCTCCTGCCGCATCAAAAGGTCGAACGCCTGCAGGCGCTCGGCGGCACGGACGCGCTCTTCGTGGGCGACGGAATGAACGACGCCGCCGTTCTTGCGGAGGCCAGCGTGGGCGTTGCGATGCACGGAGGCTCGCCGCGTAGTTTCGAGGCGGCGGACGTGTTGCTGCTCGCTCCGGGGCTGGGCCCGCTGCCCGCCCTGATCGAGCTGGCGCGCATCGCGGTGCGTACCGCGCGTTTCAATCTCGCCTGGTGCCTGGCCTACAACCTGGTCGGCATCTGCCTGGCCATCACCGGCACTCTGACGCCACTACTGGCCGCATGCGCCATGGTCCTGTCCGGTCTCGGAGTGGTAGCGAACACGGCCCGGGCATTCGCGCGCTTCGACCGGGAGGATACGAAGTCATCGAGCGCCGACTACGCACTTCGCCCGGGGCGAGAAGGCGAACCCGAGAACTACTCTCTAGCAGCCCGTTGAAGAACTCCCTACTCGACTTCGCCCTCTCCGCCGCCGCTGCGTCGTGCTCGTCGAAGATGGCTTCGTCTCGCCACGGGACTTTTGCAACGGGCTGCTAGGCGAACTATCAGCTCGCGTAACCCGCTTCGATTCTCCAGACAAGGAGGCAACCAGATGACGCAATCCCAACCAGGCAAGATGATCGTCGGTCTCGACGCTGCCGGGCGTTCGAATGCCGCACTGCAAGCCGCGAACGCGATGAGCGAGCAGTTCTCCGCGCATCTCCGCTGCGTACACATGATCGAGGTTCCACCGATCGAGGATGTCGGTGGTCGCCCGGATGAGATGGCCGAAATGTATGCCAACATCCAGGCCTCTGCAGCCGAGCGGTTGCGCGAAGCGGTCGTTCGGGTGACCGGAGAATCGGCCTTCGAGAATGAGCGCGTGAGTGTCGAGGCCGGTGTCGGTCACGCGGCGCGCACTCTCGTCAAGCGTGCCAAGGAGATCGACGCGGACTGGATTTTCCTCGGTCCCCACGAACATCGCCAGGTCTTCGACTTCGGCAGCACCACGCGAGCAGTACTGTCACAGGCCCATTGTGGCGTCTGGGTGCAGCCCGGAGACTGGCAACCGATCCGGCGAATCCTGGTTCCCGTGGATCTCTCCGATGAGAGCATGCGGGCGCTGGGTACGGCGCGTGCACTGGCGCAGACGATGGGTGCGAGCGTGACCGCGTTGCATTGCTTCCAGGATCCCGACTTCGCCTACGTCTCGTCGCCCGGATACATCGGGCCAGGTCCGTTGTTCTCGGTCGAGGGCGCGTGTGAAGCGGCCGAGAAGAGCTTCAACAAGACCATGGATGCTGCTGGCACGGAGACCGACGCTGACTCGCAGCCCGAGCGGCGATTCGTGCGCGGTCGGCCCATGGATGTGATTCTCGAGTGTCAGGGAGGTCACGATCTGATCGTGATGAGCAGTCATGGACGCACGGGGCTGTCTGCCGCGCTGCTCGGCAACGTGGCCCACGGCGTGCTGAAGCGCAGCTCGATTCCGGTACTGGCGCTGAGGGGGGCTGGCAGCGCCAGCTGACGCGGCTCTCCGATCGGGGGCAGCCGGGGCCAACCGGTCCCGGGGGTCGGATGGTGCTGCGCATAACGCCCTGCGCTATGCGCAGCCTCGTCGACGGTCAGGTCGCGGCAGATAAGACCTGAATTACTGAAGCCGTCACCTCGCGGCGGTCTCCAAGACACCGCCTGTCATGCCTATCGGTCGCCAACGAGAGAAGATCCTGTATCGATTGCTCGCGCGTGCGCGCTGGATGCATCGTTACACGCTCTGGCGCTGGATTATCGGCATCGCGTTCACCATCGGCATCGCCCTGTTGCCGCTGACCGACACGTTGCGCTTCGACCTGTGGCGTGGCGAACATCGCTGGCTGGGTGAGCCCGTCGGAATCGTGGGCGCCGCCAAGGCGTTCGTCTTCCCGTTCCTGGCCCTGAACATCGCGATCATCATCGGGACGCGCCTGGCGGGCCGCTATCTGTGTGGGTTCGTGTGCCCCGTGGGCACGCTGGCACGCCTGGTCGAGTGGTCCCGCTTCCGGCCCGGTCAGGGCGTGCGTGGGGTCGTGGGCCCCATGATCCTGCTCGGCGCATGCGTCGTGATGAGCGCGATCACCTTCAGCTTCTGGGTCGACTGGCACGTCTTCGCCGAGGGGTCCTCCCTCGCGATCAGCCTATCCGCGGCATTCCTGGGGTCGATGATCCTGGGCCTGTATGGCGTGACGCGCTTCGTCGGCCTGCGCTTCTGCCTCGACTGGTGTCCGTCGGGCGTGTACTTCGCGCTGCTCGGGCACCGCTCGGTCAACGGCATCGAGTTCCACGAATCCGCATGCACCGACTGTGGAATCTGCGACAAGGTTTGCCCGATGGACCTGCACCCGCGCGACATGTCAGGTGGGGCTTACCGCGACGGCACTGGCCTCTACGGTGAGGGCATGAGCAACTTCGCGCTGTGTATTCGCTGTGGTGACTGCGTCGTCGCGTGCGAGGAGGTGGGCACGACCTTGACGGTCGACACGGCGCTCACGCTCGGGAACCTGCCGCCTACGGCGCGTGAGTTCAGGGATGGCGTGGCGGTCGTCGAGGGCGAGCCGCAGGTGGAGGAGTTAGAACCGGCGCAGGACGCATGAGCATCCCGGCCGCCGAACTGTTGCCCTTCGCCGTGCTGGGCCTGCTCGGCGCCGTTCACTGCGCAGGCATGTGTGGCGGTTTCGCGGTTGCGGTCGCAGGACCCACACGCGCTTCCACCGGGATGTTCCTGCAACGCCAGCTGGCCTATGTATTTGGGAAGGCGCTGACCTATGCAGTGCTCGGAATGGCCCTGTCCGCGGGCAGTCACGCGGTTGCACACGCCGGTGCCGAGCTTTCCGTGGCGCCTACCCGGGGCACGGCCCTCTCCTGGACTCGAAATGCGAGCGCCTGGATCGCGGGCTTGACGATGATCTGGTTCGGGCTGCGCATGCTCGGCTGTCCGTTCACGACCTGGAGTCCGGCGCGCTGGCGTGCAGCCTCAGCGCTACGGCGGATGCGGTCCTTCTTCGACGGCGCGTTGTCTCTGCCGGGCGGCGTGGGGGCCATGGCGACGGGCCTGGCGACCGGGCTTCTTCCCTGCGGGCTGTCCTGGAGCGCCTTTGCACTCGCGGCCGGTCAGACGCCTGCCGCGGCCTTTGCCGGATTGCTGATCTTCGGGCTCGCAACGGCACCCGCGCTCGTGCTCACCGCCTGGGGCTGGCGCGGACTCGACCAGCGTCACCGGGCCAGCGCGGTGCGCCTGGCGGGACCGCTGTTGCTGTTATTCGGCCTGTTCACCCTGGCGCGCGCGGGCGCAGGCCCGGATGCGGTGCAGATACTGCCGGACTGCTGCCGTGACGCCGGCGAGTCCGCGGCCGATTGAGGCGCCAGGCGGTCAATCCGAAAAGCGTGTCTGCAGGTCGGCTGGCATGAGTGGGCAGGCGGCGTCGGGCGCGGCGAAGATGCGCTTGCGCACCCGAGCGACCAGGTCGTAGCCGGTGTCACGCAGGGGGCGCGGTATCCAGCTGAGGAGCGAGCCAAGGGCGCTCCACAATCCGCCGAGTCCGTGCAAGATATGCACGATGCTGTCCGAGCGCAGTAACAGGACGCCATCGGATCGCACGACGACGATCGCGTCGGGCAGGTCCGCACGCTGGTCCGCCGGGATCAGGCGCTGGAAGGTCTCGCCACTCTGGGTCGCGAACCGGAATGCGCGGCCGTGGCTGTCCTCTGCGATGACGAAGCGCACCGTGTGGTGGCAGAGTCCGCAGTCGCCGTCGTACAGGACGAACTCCGGTTCGCTGGCGACCCTTGCGCGAAACCAGCGCGGGTCGAAGGTAAAGAGATGCAGGGCGATCAGCGCCAGGGGCAGGTCCGCGGAGCGCGTCAGCAGCAGGGCGCACACGTGCGTCAGGAGTAGCCAGGTCCAGGCGATCCTGCGTGTGCGCGCGGAGAGTGCGAGCAGCACGAAGGCGAGCTGCATGCCGACCGTACTCCAGGTCGCGATGCGCAGGACGAGCTCCGGCAGGCGCAACAGCAGTTCGGAGGGCAGTTCGCGCGCGATCGGGCTGGCCAGCAGCTGCGCGAGCGCGCTGCCGTCGATCCAGGCGTCGGCCTGGACGCCAGTCAGTTTCGTGACGCCCGCGTGCGTGTATCCGATCGACATCAGGATCCACGCCACCTGGAAGAGCTGCAGCGGCATGCGCCAGCCGTTGCCCGGGTCCGATCGGCCACGCGCCGTCCACGCCCCGAACGGGGCCAGCGGCACGGCGGCGTGCAGCAGGATGAGGTAGGGCAGGCTTCGAGCAGAACTCATCGGGTCGCGCAGGAAGAGGCAGGCCGCGACGTAGCCCAGGTACAGCGCTGCAACTCGACGCTGCCATCCGAACGTGATCGCCAGGCTCGCGCAAACGGCGCCGATCAAGATCGCGTTGACGAATCCGGGTGCATCCCAGAGAGCGAATATGTTCGGGAAGATCCGCAGCAGCGGGTCTTGAGTCAGGGCGGGCGCCGGGTCCCCGAGCACGCCTCCGCCCAGGGCGAGCATGCCGAAGTGAGCCGTCAGGTAGGCTCCGAAGAGCACCCGGATCAGGCTGTACTGGCCACCGGTCCAGCCGGGCTGTCCGATCGGGGCGGTGCCCTCGCTCACGCTCAACGTGCTCACCGGCGCGTGTCCCCGATCGCCTCTACGCACATCCGCTCGCTGGCCATGCTGGCCCTGTAGCTCGCGGGTCTCGGGACGGGGTAGAAGAACATGAGTTTCTGTCGCCCAGGTGGCTCCGGCGACACCGCGGGATCGGCTTCCTTACCCGGTCGAGCAGCCTAGCAGACCCGTCCCCTGCAACGGCAGCTTTGTGGCCGGGTCAGGCCCGCGCCCGGTCTACGGGGTGTACCCGTTGACTCCGCCG
Organism: Planctomycetota bacterium; assembly: GCA_047618565.1. Classification (GTDB taxonomy): domain Bacteria; phylum Planctomycetota; class UBA1135; order UBA1135; genus JBLHKW01. The sequence goes on along the minus strand of JBLHKW010000154.1, from coordinate 5,092 downwards.
CCTTCGGTGGACTCGTCGTACCAGGCGTCCAGCAGCTCGAACCAGTTCTCGATCTCGCCGTTGCCCGGCGTGGCTCCGTCGCGGCACCAGGCGTAGTTGCCGGATCCTTCGGGGCCCTCGTCCGGGTGCAGCCAGCGGAACTGCGACCACGTCGGGCGGTCGATCCAGCCGCCGGGGAAGATCACGTAGACACCGTGGCGTCCGGGCTCGAAGCCCTCGAACTTCGCCATACCGAAGGAGTGCACCACGAGCTGATCGACGGTCTGCATCACGCTCTTGCAGGCGGCCGTGATGGGGGCTGAGAAGGCTGCGGACTCGTACACGTCGCGCGCCAGGCCGTAGGCGTCGAAGCTCGGCAGCTTGCTCCAGCCCGACAGATCCTCCGTGAAGTAGTCCATGGCCGGACGTTCCTTGTCGAACCCACGATAGGACTCGAACTCTTCACGTGTTCCGGGCGTGGAGGCGGCCAGGGCGACGGCGAGCTGGTCGAAGGCCTGCTTGGCGTCGCTTGCCATCGAGAGATCGAGCAGCGCCTGGGCCTCGCCATCGATGTGCTCGGCGTCCCCCGGGTGCACGGCCCTCATCCGTTCGCGAAAGCCGCGCGTCTCGTCGATGATCAGGCGTCCAAAGTCTGCCGCCTCGAGCTTGGCCACGTCGAGCAGGCCCTCGGTGACCGCGGCGCCGGCGCGCATGCGGCCCAGGATCTGGCCCCAGGGAAAGGGGTAGCCCGCGTTCGGCGTTGCGAGCAGGTAGTCGGCGGAGAAGCCGCCGTTGCCCGGACGCCACTGGTACGCGTTCTCGATCCCGCCCATGGAGCAGACGTCCATGACCATCAGGTCGACCGAGTCCTTCTCGCCGAGCGTCTGCGTGATCTCGGCGACCTGCAGCTGGTCGTTCGCGCTGCCCTCGTCCGGGCACCAGGACCATCCGCCACCGTGGCTGTAGAAGACGAGCGCGTAGTGGCGCGCAGGGTAGTGGGCCTTGCCCCAGCGCATGAAACGCGCGAGGGTCGCGGCATCGCCCATGTTGAGGTCCGTGCTCCCGTCGAGGCCGATCTCGGGCATCTCGCTGCCACCGTCCAGGCGCTGCGCCTGCTTGCCGTCAAAGCGGTACAGGCGCGCTCCCGAGAAATCCTCGCCGAAGCCGGCGCGCGAGTCCGTGAAGCGCTCGCTGCGATCGACCAGACAGAGCACCTCGACGCTCGGCCCGGTGTCCAGCGCCTGGCGCATGTCCTCGATGTCGGGCATGAAGGACTCCTCGGCGCTGTTCTCGGTCGCGCCGTAGAAGAGGATGGTCCAGTCGCCCAGGTTCTCGTCGGGCGCGAGCCCCGTGGCGGAGAGACTGGTCAGGGCGCAGAGGGTCAGGGATAGCATGGTGGTGTCCGGGAAAGGGGTCGTCTCAGGCGATCGTGATGGGAAGCTCGCCGGTTTCCTTGAAGGTCTTCATGACGATCGTCGTGCGCGTCGAGCGCACGGATTCGATCTGTGCGATGCGCTCGCGTAGCAGCGTGTGCAGTGCGGCGGTATCCGCGACACGCACCTTGAGCAGGTAGCAGTCCTCGCCGGCGATGTCGTGTACTTCGAGCACCTCGGGCAGGTCCGCGACCGCTTCCGCAACCGACGGGTCGCCGAGGCGTTCGTCGGTGCGCAGGTGGACGAACGCCACCAGGCCCCGGTCGAGCGCCACGGGATCGAGGCGGGCGCTGTAGCCACGGATCACGCCGCTCTCTTCCAGCTTCTTGATGCGCTGGTGGATCGCGGAAGGAACCAGCTCCAGCTGGCGCGAAATGTCGCTCGCGGCCATGCGGGCGTTGCCCTGGAGCAGGGTCAGGATGCGGAGGTCGATGGTGTCCATTGTTTCGTCGAAATGAGCTCTACGGAGATGAATCGTGTCCGTTTGGACGAAAGGGGCGAATTATTTGCTGCGGGCGCAGCGTTTCGTGGTCGTAACGACTCTGTCGGAGGCTGCCCATCGTGGACGGGCGGCCCACCATTGGTAGCCTGCTCGCGTGTCACGCCTCTTTTCGGTCTACCGCGCAGCCTTCCAGGGTCTGCCACGCGAGGTCTGGATCCTCTCGATCGTCCTGTTCATCAACCGCTGCGGTTCGATGGTCCTGCCGTTCCTGGTGCTCTACCTCACCTCGCAACGGGGCTTCACGCCGTCGGAGGCGGGCGAGGTGCTCGCGGTCTACGGCGCCGGCGCGATCATCGGCGTCGGGGCCGGTGGCTGGCTGGTCGACCGCATCGGCTATCGCATTGTGCAGATCGGCAGCCTGACGAGCGCGGCGCTGACCCTCCTGGCCTTCAGCGTCCTGCGCGAACGACCGGCCCTGCTCGCTGGCGCGTTCTGTCTGGGTTGTCTGGCCGAGGCCTTCCGGCCTGCCAATGGCGTCGCGCTGGCAGCGTTCGCGCCGCCATCAGTGCGCGCGCGGGCCTTTGGCCTGAACCGCCTGGCCATCAACCTCGGCTGGACGGTCGGTCCGGTACTGGGCGGTTTCCTCGCCGCGGTCGACTACAGGTTCCTGTTCTGGGTGGACGGGGGCACATGCCTCGCCGCGGCGGTCTACCTCGCCGTTGCGCTGCCGCCCTCGAGTGCCGAGAAGGAGTACCACGAGCCGAAGAGCAGCTCCACCAGCGCTCGCTCGCCCTGGCGCGATGGTGTCTTCATGGTGGCCTTCATCCTGCTGTTGCTGCAGGCCGTGATCTTCTTCCAGATGCACAGCACGTTCCCGCTCTACCTCGTTCAAGAGCGCGGCTACAGCACCGGGACCTTCGGCCTGCTGATCATCGTGAACACCGCGCTGATCGTGCTGTTCGAAATGCCGCTCGTGAAGCTCGTCGAGACCCGCAACCCGCTCACCCTGGTGGCGATTTCTTGCGCACTGGTCGGACTGGGATTTGGGTTGCTGCCCCTGTCCGGGAGCCTCGTGTGGATCGTCTTCCTGATCGTGCTCTGGACCATTGGCGAGATGCTGACCGCCCCGACGATGACCAACTGGGTCGTGGGGCGCGCCGACCGCGGGAGCCGCGGCGCGTACATGGCTGCCTACGGCATCGCCTTCTCCCTGGCGGTGGCCGCCGCACCGCTGGTCGGGACGCGCGTGTGGGAGCAGGCCGGGCCCGACATGGTGTGGTGGACCTGTCTGGTTCTCGGTGCGATTACCGCCATCGGGTTCTGGTTGCTCGCACGCCGCGAAGCGCACCGGGCCTGAAGGCGCTTCGGCTGCTCAGCCCGGCTCCTACTGCCGCAGCAACCACCAGTGCATGGTGTCCGTCACAATATCGGGGGCGTCTTGCTGCACGAAGTGCCCGGCTCCCGGGACCGTGACCAGGGTCAGGTCCTTCTCCAGCCAATCCCAGGTGTTGTTCAGACCGTCCGAGTGCAACGCGCTGTCGTCCAGGCCGTGGAACTGAAGAACGGGCGCCCGCACCTGTGGTTGATCGGGAGCAGCGAAGCCCCCGTTGTTGTCGTCACCGGGGTAGTTGCGCTTGTAATAAGCCAGCATTCCGTCGAAGGACGAGCGTTCGAAGGCCTCGACGTAGTGTTTGCGGGCTTCCCCATCGGTGACCCATCCCGAGAGCGTCTGCGCTGTCATCGGCATGCCAAAGAAGACATCCGGGTCGGAGGCGGACTTGGTCCGAAAATTCCGGGCGTACTGGCTGTTCGCTTTTTGCTCGGCGTTTTCGGCGAGTTCTCTCGCCATGCCGTTGGGATGGGGCAAGTTCAGAATGACGAGCTTCTCCGTCATCTCTGGCTCGTACATCGCGAAGGTCCAGGCCACGGCACCGCCCCAATCGTGACCGACGATCGAGGCCTTCTCCGCGCCCGCATCCCTGATCACAGCCGCGACATCTGCCACCAGGAGCTGCATGTCGTACGCCTCTACGCCTTCGGGTTGACCGCTGAGGTTGTAGCCGCGTTGATCGATGGCCAGGACACGGAAGTCGTCAGCCAGCGCCATCATCTGATGCCTCCACGTGTACCAGTAATCAGGAAATCCGTGGATCATCACCACCAGGGGTCCTTCACCAATCGCCGCGTAGTGGATCTTGACGCCGTCCGAGTCGGCGTAGTGATGCTCGACTTGCGAAAGCAGATAATCGTCTGCTGAGTACGCCGGCGCCGTTAGAAACGCGATGGCGAGTGCGAGGGTCGATCGATACATGAAGGCTTCCTTGGTCTTCCAATCGGGATTGAGTGCGGATCATAGCGGAAGCGCCGCCAGAAGCCGAAAGGGTGACGAAGGCGACCGTTCGTGGGGTTTCGTCCGCGTGATCATGAATAATCCGGGCTAGGATCGCGGCATCATGCTGATACGCCAGATCCTCCTCTCTCTCATCACCGTCCTGACCGCCGCCCCGCTCGAAGCCGCGCAGGAAACCGGCGTCGGCCTCGAGCGCGCGTTTCCCCGGGTGCGTTTGCAGCGGCCCGTGTTTCTGACGGGCGCGGGGGATGGAAGCGGCCGCATCTTCATCTGCGAGCAGGCAGGTGTGATCCGCGTCTTCGCGGGTGAGGAGGATGTCGCGGCGAGCGAGGTGTTCCTCGACATCTCGGAGCGCGTCAGTCGGGCTGGCAACGAGGAAGGCCTGCTGGGACTCGCCTTTGCGCCCGACTACGCAGAGAGCGGGGAGTTCTACGTGCATTATTCTTCGTCCGTGAAGGACGAGGTCGGGATCGTCGCGCGCTTTCGTGTCTCGCAGGACAATCCGGATCGCGCGGACCCCGATTTCGAGGAAGTCATCCTCGAAGAGCCCCAGCCCTACCGTAATCACAACGGTGGCATGATCGCGTTCGGGCCCGATGACGGAATGCTCTACGTGTCCTTCGGCGACGGTGGGGCGGCGGACGATCCAGACGGCAATGGCCAGAATCTCGGCACCCGGCTGGGAACGATCCTGCGCGTCGATGTGAGCGGGGATGGCCCGGGCTACACGGTTCCCGAGGACAACCCCTTCGTCGAACGGAAGGACGCCCTGCCGGAGATCTGGGCCTATGGCTTGCGCAACGTCTGGCGCTTCTCCTTCGACGTGGAAACAGGCGCGCTCTGGGCTGCGGACATCGGGCAGTACCTCTGGGAGGAGGTCGACCTGAT
>JBLHKW010000153.1:0-12222 GCA_047618565.1 Planctomycetota bacterium | reverse complement strand
AGCGGTGCCGAGGCCGTCGTAATGGTCGGCACGTACGGCGCGCTGGCGCGCTTCATCAAACTCTGCGAGGAGAGCGGGTTCCGGCCGTATTTCCACACGGTCTCGTTCGTCGGCTCCGAGGCCTTCAGCAATGAACTGCGGGAAGTGCAAGGCGTTGATCCGAAGAGCTTCGAGCGCATCGTGGTCACTCAGGTCGTCCCATCGCCCGCGTCTACAGATCTCCCAGCGGTCGAGACGTACCGGGAGCTCTCGACGAAGCACTTCCCCGAGGACCGCCCCAACTACGTTGCGCTCGAAGGCTTCATCAACGCACGCGTCCTCGTCGAGGCGTTACGGCTCGCCGGGCCTGATCTGACTCGAGCCGGGCTCGTGGCCGCGATCGAAGAGATGCAAGTCTTTGACGTGGGGATCGGAAGGACCATCTCCTACGGAAGACTGGATCGGAAGGGACTCAGCAACGTCTACTATTCCCGACTCTCGCCCAATGGCTTGTTCGAGACCTTTGAACCCTGAGTCTCACGTTCGGCCAAGGAAGCGATAAGTACCAATGAGCGACTCAACAGTGCCTGACGCGAGCAACGAAGAACCGCCCAGGCGCTCAGTCGAGATCGAGGGTTCCCCGAGCTCATGGCCCGTCCTCCTGATCGCCCTGGCTGTCCTGCTGGCGCTGGGAGGAATTGGCTATGAGGCGGACAGGCGGTTGATCGAGAGCGCACGAAGCGAGGTGGGGAAGGAGCTATCCGCCATGCTCAACACTACCGACCGTGCGGTCCAGGACTGGTTCCAGACCCATGAAGAAGAGATCCAGGCATGGGGGCGTGATCCCGAGCTCGTCGTAGCCGGCCAGGAACTGAGCCGACTCGATCCGACCACAGAGGCGCTCTCGCGGGCACCCCAGCAGGAGTGGCTGGAGAACCGGCTGGCACCGATCCTGCTTCAGGCCGAGTACCGGGGGTTCTCCGTGGCCTCCGTCGATGGCGTAGTACTCGCCAGCTCACGCCGCACTGAGCTTGGCCGACGATTGGGGGAGGAGACGCTGAGCTTCTTAAGGCCCCTGCTCGAGGACTCGCTGACGTCCATCGTGGGTCTTCCTCAGCAGGGGCGCGGCACCGGCTTCGCTGCCATGCAGACCGCGACGGTCCTGCGTGACGCAGGCGATGCGCCGATCGCCGTGCTCCTGCTGCGCATCGATCCCGAACAGAGCTTCACTCAGATCCTTCGACGCGGCGCGATCGGCGAATCAGGAGAGAGTTATGCGTTCAACCGAGACGGCAAGCTGATCAGCGAAAGCCGGTTCGACGAAGATCTGAAGGCGCTGGGCTTGGTCCCCGAGTTCGGGCGTAGCATCCTCAGCGTCGACATACGGGACCCCGGCGGGAACATGCTCCAGGGGTATCAGCCGCAGCTCCTACGCAAAGACCAACCACTGACGGTCATGGCTCGCTCCGCAATCGAGAGCGGCGCGGGCCGGGACTTGCGTGGCTACAACGATTACCGCGGCGTACCGGTAGTCGGAGCCTGGACCTGGGACGAGCGACATCAACTCGGCATCACAACCGAAATCGATGTCACCGAGGCCTACGACTCCCTCAACCAAACACGCCTTCTCTTCCTGATCGCTCTCGGAACGACCTCGCTCCTGATCATCGGGATGGGCGCGCTCTTCTACTGGATGCGCCGGTCCCAGGCGATCCTGAGTGCCAAGAGGCAGCAGAGCGTCCTCAGCATGCTGGCTGCGCAGGCGGGCCTGGAACAGTCCGAGGAGCGCACGCGTACGGTCATGGAGTCGGCCACCGATGCGATCATCTGTTCCGACGAGCAAGGCCACGTGGTTCTCTGGAACGGGGCAGCGGAGAAGATGCTGGGCCACTCGGCGAGCGACATGCGCGGCCGCCCTCTCACTGCGATCATCCCCGAGAGCTCCTTTGCAGCTCACGACGAGGGATTCCGCAACATGATCGCGAGTGGCGGGCTGCTGACACGGACCGCCGGCCGACCGGTGAGGCTCCACGCGCGTCACGCTGACGGCCATGAGATCCCGATCGAACTGTCCTTGGGTATCGGCATGGCCAAAGGCGTTCTGCTTGTCACCGGCTTCATCCGCGACATCACCGAGCGAGTGAAGATGGAGTCTGAGATCGATGCGGCGCGCGAGAAAGCCGAAGATGCGAACCGGGCCAAGAGCGCGTTCCTGGCGAACATGAGCCACGAGCTGAGGACGCCGATGAACGCGATCATCGGCTACACCGAGATGCTCGCAGAGGAATGCGAGGATGACGGCAACCAGGAGTATCTTCCCGATCTCGAAAAGGTGCAGGCGGCGGGCAAGCACTTGCTATCGCTCATCAACGACGTACTCGACTTGTCCAAAGTCGAGGCCGGGCGTATGGACCTCTTCACGGAGGACTTCTCCGTCGCCGAGCTGGTCAGCGACGTCGTGGCGACGACGCACCCGCTCATCGCCAAGGGCGGCAACCGGCTGGAGCAGGACCTGGCCGCCGACCTGGGGTTCGTTCACGCTGACCTCACGAAGCTCCGCCAATGCATATTTAACCTCGTCTCAAATGCCTCGAAGTTCACGAAGGACGGCGTGGTAACCCTAGCCGCCAGTCGAACTCTGCGAGGCGACCAGGACTGGCTCGTGATCAGCATGAGCGATACGGGGATCGGGATTCCTGCCAACAAGCTCGACCACGTCTTCGAGGAGTTCGCCCAGGCTGATGACTCGACCACACGCGAGTACGGTGGCACGGGACTCGGCTTGCCGCTCAGCAGACGTCTGTGTCGGCTGATGGGCGGCGACCTGACCGCTTCCAGCGAATCCGGCGTGGGTTCGACATTCACCATCGAGATCCCGGCCATGGTGAGCGACGGGAAGGCCGAGCCCCAGCCGCCCGCGCAGGAGGAGCTAGATACGATCGGCTCGTCGGAGGAGCTAACCGGCCCATCGATTCTCGTCGTCGACGACGAGGCGGATGCTCGGGAGCTGCTGCGGCGTACGCTCGAGGCGGACGGCTACCGCGTGGTAACCGCTCGTTCAGGAGCCGAGGCGCTTGAGAGCGCTCGGCGACTCCGTCCGGCTCTCATCACGCTCGACGTCATGATGCCGGCCATGGACGGCTGGGCAGTCTTGAGGCACCTCAAGTCCGACCCCGACCTGTCCTCGATCCCCGTCGTCATGCTCTCGATCGTGGCTGACCGTGAGCTCTCCCTGAGCCTGGGTGCCGTCGAGGCGATGCCCAAGCCCTTCGATCGTGCGCAGCTGCGCGACCTCGCCCATCGCCTCGTCGATCGGCCCGGCGAGGGCTCGAAGGCCCTGGTGGTTGAAGATGACGAGCCGACACGAGAGCTCTTGTGCCGAAACCTCCGCTCCGAGGGTTGGGCGGTCGAGTCGGCCGAAAACGGAGCCGTCGCCCTCGAGCACATCGAGGCTGGGCTCCCCGACCTGATCGTGCTGGACCTCATGATGCCGGTGATGGACGGCTTCGAGTTCCTCGCGAACCTGCGGCTCCGCGACGACGCCGCCAACGTGCCTGTGCTGGTCGTGACCGCCAAGGATTTGACCGCGGAAGATCGCGAGCGGCTGAGATCTGGCGCTCAGCGCGTGCTGCAGAAGACGGGCTTCAACCGGGCCCAGCTGCTGGAGCAGGTCCGTGCACTCACCGGCCGGGGTTCTCGGGGGCCGCAGACGTGAGCGATGCTGCCGGCAGCGGTCCTGCGCCGATTCATCTGCTTCGCGAGAGTGTCCGCGAATGGAACGCATGGCGAGCCGAGAATCCCGCGGTTCCGCTCTCGCTCGTCGGCGCGGACCTGAGCGACGCAGACCTCAGCGAGGCGGACCTGGGAGGCGCGGACCTCTCGGATGCTGAGCTGTGCGGGGCCCACATGGATCGCGCTAACCTGAAGATGTCAAACCTCCACCAGGCCGACCTCTCAGGAGCGCGGCTGGTAGACGCGGATCTCTACAAGGTCGACCTTGAGCGGGCCTTCCTCACGGGAGCCGACCTGAGCAACGCCTACCTGGCTCAAGCAAACCTGATGAACGCCGACCTCCGCGGCGCCCATCTCGAAGGAGCGCGCTTGATTGAATCGAATCTACGTAGCGCATTGCTCGGCGAGGCGGTGCTTCGCGCGGCCGTGTTGAAGAACGCCGACACAACGGGCGCCGACTTCCGCGGGGCGGACCTGACCGACGCCGACTTGCACGGACTCTCCTACGGATCTCCCAAGCAGCGACGCGGTCGCTTCCTGGGGATACGGGGCCTGGACTCCTGTCACGGCAATGCGCTGTTCGTCCGGGACGCGAAGGATCAGGACTATCTTGACGCCCTGGAACTCGCCATTGACGCGACAAGTAATCTCTGGAGCAGGCGTGGCAAGCGCCTGCTCTTCGGCGCTTGGGGACTCATCGACTACGGGCGCAGCCTCGGCCGCCCGTTGCTCTACGCGGCGCTCCTCTGCTTCCTGTTCGGCCTGATCTACATGTTCGACATGCGCCTGGGTTGGGGCCTGATCGAGTATTCGGGAAGCTCGCAAAGTCCGCTGACCCCCTTCTACTTCTCGATCGTCACCTACACCACGCTGGGATACGGCGATGTCCTTCCGCTGAACTGGCTAGGAGAGCTGCTCGTCATGCTCGAGGTCGTCTTCGGCTACACGACGCTCGGACTGCTACTCTCGATCCTGGCCAACAGGGTCGCGCGACGCGCCTGAGCGGGTCGCGAACACTTGGACTCACCACATGAGCAATCCGTCTGAATTCAGCAGGTGCCTCGCGGCAATTCGTCATGACCTGCGCAATCCGGTTGGCCATGTCCTCGGATACGGAGAGATGATCGACGAGGAGCTGGAGGACACCGGCGCCGACGAGCTCCGCTCTCAACTCGAGAGCATTCACACTTGTGCGGATCGCATGGTCCGACAGATCGACGAGTACCTGGGCGCCTCGAAGGAGAGTGCAGCAGAGCTCAACATCCCCGGCGCCAACGGGGCCCTTCTTGGGGAAGTAAAGAAGATCGACGACTTGCTGACTCGCCTGAGGTCTGGCCTCGCGGACCTCGAGCGCGACGACCTGCTAGGCGACGTACGGCGTATGGAGCAGGCCCTCTCGACGGTGCGCGAGATCCTCGCGGAGCGACTGACCCGCGAACACATGCAAGGCCCCGGCTCAGCAAATGAAGTGAGCGGCGCGAGCAGCGAGGAGACCATCGCGGCAATCGGCGGTGAGCTGGGACAGAGCGGTGACATCCTGGTCGTGGACGACGATCCCGCCAACCGCGACCTCCTCGCGCGCCGTCTCAGCCGTCAGGGCTACCATGCCACCTGCATGGAGAGCGGTGAGGCGGCGCTGAAATTCCTCGAAACCGAGGAGCCCGACCTGGTCTTGCTGGACCTCGTCATGCCCGGCCTCGACGGAGAGGCGGTCCTGCGGAGGTTGAAGGCCGACTCCAGGTTGCAACACCTGCCTGTCATCATGCTGTCTGGCCTGGACGCGACCGAACGCATCGTGAGTTGCATCCTGCAAGGGGCGGAGGACTACCTCTTCAAGCCCTTCAATCCCGTGCTGCTGAAGGCGCGCATTGCCGCGAGCCTCGAGAAGCGCCGGCTGCGGGAGAACGCGGCGCCGCGAATCCGACTCTTCATCTCCTCGCCGAGCGACGTGGGTGCCGAGCGGCGGGCCGTACGGCGCGCGATCGACCGGCTGAACGAAGAGCTAACAGGCGAGGCCATCCTGGTTCCCGTCCTCTGGGAGGAGGAGCCGCTCGTTGCATCGGAGACGGCGCAGACTCAGATCGTTCTGCCGCGCGAAACCGATATCTACGTCGGCATCTTCTGGGCGCGCTTCGGCACACCCTTGCCCGAGAGCGTCACGCGACCCGACGGCAGTCGCTACGGGTCCGGTTCCGAATTCGAGTTCGAGGACGCGCTCGAGGGGCAGAAAGCCGACGGCAAGCCGGACATGCTGGTTTACCGCAAGACCGTCGAGCCCACCGTCGCGATCACGAGCCGCGAAAGCGTCCTCGGCTGCCTCGAGCAACACGAGCAGCTGCTCGAGTTCATCGGCAAGTGGTTCACGGGTTCTGACGGCACAATAGCCGGCGTCTACCACGCATTCGAGACGACCGAGGACTTCGAGGAGTTGCTCGAAATCCACCTGCGGAAGGTCGTGCGCAAGCAGCTCGCCGCGTCCGCAGGCTAGTCCAAACGCAAGGCTCCGAGCGACTTCTCGCGGCCTTCGTCGGCCCGGAATCAGCTCTCTTCGAGGGTCGCGACCATCGTCATCTTAGTGGCCAAAACCAGCTTTCCTGTGCGCGTGCGGGGTTCTAGGCAGGCACACCGGACCGAGTTCATAAGCGCAACGGCGAAGGTTGCCGCGTCAGGACCCCGGCCGGGTGATCGAGTCTCGGAGCGCGGCCTCAATAGTCGACGTCGTCTGGATCGATCCCAAGTCGATTCCAAGTTCCACGATGGTCTGCGCAATCGAGGGTGAGATTCCGGAGATGATGGTATTGCAACCCATCAGCACGGCCGCCTTCGCAATCTTGATCAGGTGATTCGCAACGGCAGTGTCGACGATGGCGACTCCACCGATGTCGAGCATGAGCGTGCGTGCGCGGGTATCCGCGATACTCGAGAGCGCCTTGTTCATGATGTCGACCGAGCGCTTGGAATCAACGATTCCCACGATGGGCGCGAACAATACGCCTTCCCAGATCTTCGTGACCGGCGTGGACATCTCGAGTAGCGCAAGGCTTCTCTTCTCGATCTCCAGCGTGATGTCCGAAGCGAATTTCACGATTTTGAAGGGTCTGCCCTCAACGTCGAGAATCGGGTTGTAGGACGCCTGCAGCCAGACGTCCGCGCCGGTCTTGCTGATCCGTTTGAACTCACCGGACTCATATTCGCCACTGCCTAGCTTCTGCCAGAACTGGGGGTACTCCGGAGACTCTACGTAGCCGGGTTCGCAGAAGATCTGATGGTGCTGCCCCACCACCGCATCAAGGCCATAGCCGAAGATCTTCAGGAAGTTCTCGTTCGCGGTGATCACCGTTCCGTCCAGCTCGAACTCGATCACTGCCTGTACGCGATCGATCGCCTTCATCTTGCCTTCGTACTCGGCGGTCTGAATCTTAGATGCCGTGACGTCCGTTGCGAACTTCACGATTCGGACTGCCTTGCCGTTCTTGTCGAACACCGGGTTGTAGGAGGCGCGGAGCCAGACCTCCTCGCCACCCTTCGCCAGCCGTTTGAATTCCGCGGCGACGTACTCGCCCCCGCCCAGCTTCCTCCAGAACTCGGGGTATTCCGGCGATGCCGCGTAGTCCGGATCGCAGAACATCCGGTGGTGCTTTCCGATGACCTCGTCGGCTGAGTATCCAAGAGTGCGAAGGAAATTCTCGTTCGCTGCGATCACGTTCCCGTCTAGATCGAATTCGACGATCGTCTGCACCCGGTCGAGCGCTTGATAGACCGCATCCAGGTCGCCCTGGGCCACCACGTTCTTGCTTGAATTCTTTGCCGCCATTGCTCAGTCTCCGTTGGCCTTTCGGACGAGGGGGGGGGTGGAGCATCATGCTACCACAGCGGCGCCCTTCGATGCAGTATTGTGCTCGCCCCCGTCCGGTGTGAGGGGCTGGGTCTGGTACAATCCGCCAACAGCCCATGCCTCGGTACTCACAGACTCCCAGAGTTGCGATGCAACTGAGCCGCGATGTCATCGTGGCTTCGATCCAGGTCGACCTCGACGACGACGTACTCGCCCGGTTCCAGGAGGACCTGCTCGGTCGCGTGCATGAGAAGGGCCCGCGTGCTGTAATTCTCGATGTGTCGGGTCTCGAGACGGTCGACTCCGAGGAGTTTGCCGCACTGCGTCGCATCATCAAGATGGTCACAATCATGGGAACCGAATCGGTTCTGGTCGGCCTGCAGCCCGGTGTCGTGTCCGCACTGATCGAGGTGGGAGCCGACGTGGAGGGTCTGCAGACTGCCATTGACCTGGACGCGGCCTTTGCGCTGCTCGAGCCGGCACCGGAACCCGAGCCCGACAGCGACAGCGACCCGGACCCCGATAGCGAAGTGGTCGACGGGACGACGGACACACCGGAGGGTTTCCCGCACTTGGATTCCGAAGGGACGTTCAAGGACGAGCGATGAGCGCCGAATTGCATTGCCCAATCCGATCCGAAATAGACGTGCGCAGGGCCGTGCTCGAATCGATCCGCTACTCCCAGGAGGCCGGCTTCGACGAGGCACCGAGCCAGATGATCGCGACCGCCGTTTCCGAACTCGTTCGCAACATCCTGAAGTACGCGGGCTCTGGGGAGGTCCGACTGCGCCGCGTCCAGCGGCCGAGCGGCGGCGGGATTGAGATCCTGGTGTCGGACCACGGACCCGGCATCGCAGACCTCGACGCAGCCATGAGCGACCACTTCAGCTCCAGCGGCACTCTGGGCCTGGGCCTACCGGGCGTGAAACGCTTGATGGATGACTTCTCGATGGAGTCCGCTCCCGGGAAGGGCACTCGGGTGAGGGCCTGCAAATGGATCTAACCGGTGCCGCGAGCCTCGAATACTCGAGCCTGATCCGTCCGTGCATGGGTGAGCGGGTGAGTGGAGACGCCGTGGTGCTCCGGCCGCTCGAGGGAGGCCTCTTCGCCGCCATCATCGACGTGTTAGGCCACGGCCCCGAGGCCCACGAATTGGCACAGGTGATCGACACCTTCCTCGACCGCCATGCGACGGCCGACGTATTCAGCTTGATGACGCGCCTCCATCAGCGACTGAAGGGCACGCGCGGTGCGGCGGTAGGAATGTGCGCAGTTGATTCGGCCACCGGCAGTATCAACTACGTGGGCATCGGGAACACCAGTCTCCGGCGATTCGGCGATTCGGAAACGCGTCTTGTTTCTTACGACGGCGTCCTGGGTCAGAACATGCGTACTCCGCTGCAGCAGTCGCTGAAGCTTGCGTCGGGTGACACGCTCGTCCTCTACACCGACGGCGTGAGCGACCGCTTCACCGCGTCGGACTATCCCGGCCTCGTGCGTCACGCGCCGAACGATGTGGTGCGGAACATCCTCGACCGCTTCGGCAAGGACCACGACGATTCAGGGTGCATCGCAATTAGGTACTGCGAATGATCGAGCTAGGTCACATTCGGCTCCAGCACCGAACCGCGGTCTGCGACGCGCGCAACAAGGTGCGCAGCCTTGCGAGGGTGCTCGGCTACAACGCGATCGAGGCCACGCGCCTTGCGATCGCGGTCAGCGATGCGGCGCGCGTACTGCGTCGCAACCGTCACGAGCCGCGCATCACGGTTGCGCTGGACCTCCTACCGCCGGAGCTCATCCTCGATTTCGAAGCTCGCAGCGGGGCCGCCCCGGCCTTAGACCACCTGTCGGGTCTCTTCGATGGTTTGCACGCGAAGTCTGCAGACGGTTTCCAGGGCATTCGTGCGGTGAAACGGTTGCCCAGGTCGAATTTCAACGCAACCGACGAATTCATCGCCGAGCAATCCAGGCTCATCCAGATTCTCTCTCGTGAAGAGCTGACCGAGGAGATCCAGCAGAAGAACCGCGAGCTGGAACACCACAGTGCAGAGCTGGAGCAGACGGTGACCCAGCGCACCGAAGAGCTAAAGGATGCCGTGGAGGCGGCAGAGACTGCGAACCGCGCGAAGAGCGGTTTCCTGGCGAACATGAGCCACGAACTCCGCACGCCGATGAACGCGATCATTGGCTACAGCGAGATGCTGATTGAAGACGCGGAGGACGAGGGCAACGAGGCGGCGGGCGCTGACTTGCAGAAGATCCACAGCGCGGGCACGCATCTGTTGTCGCTGATCAACGACGTGCTCGACCTGTCCAAGATCGAATCCGGAAAGATGGACGTCTACCTCGAGACCTTCGAACTCGGGGCAATGGTCGAAGGCGTGGTGTCCACCATCGCTCCGCTTGTGCAGAAGAATGGCAATCGACTGATCGTCGAAGTGGATTCAACGCTCAGCGCTATGCACGCCGACGTGACCAAGGTGCGCCAGGCACTCTTCAATCTGCTAAGCAATGCCGCAAAATTCACCCACGAGGGCGAAATCGGATTGCGCCTTCATGGAGAGCAGGTCGACGGCGTGAGCTGGATCCATATGGCGGTATCAGACTCGGGTATCGGAATACCGCCGAACAAGATCGATCACGTATTCGAGGAGTTCTCGCAGGCCAACGACAGTACGACGCGCGACTACGGCGGAACGGGGCTCGGCCTGCCGATTAGTCGTAGTTTCTGCCGCATGATGGGCGGCGATCTCACCGTGGCAAGCGTCATCGGAGAAGGCTCGACCTTTATGATCCGGCTGCCCGCCGTGGTGCAGGAAGTGCCCAGCGATCCGGAGGCCGCCGACGCTTCCCCGCCGGCTGTGATTCTGGAGCCAGGAGATGAACCGGTCGTGCTCGTGATCGACGACGACCCGAACGCACTTGAATTGCTGGGCCGCATCCTCAACAGGGCCGGCGCACGGGTCGTCACCGCAAGCGGCGGTGAGGAGGCCTTGAAGCTGGCCCGGACCCTGCGCCCCGTAGCCATCACGCTCGACGTACTGATGCCTGGCATGGACGGCTGGGAGGTGCTCGGCGAACTGAAGGCCGACCCCAAGACCCGCAACATTCCGGTCATCATGGTCACCATGACCACCGATCGGAATCTCGGCTACTCACTCGGGGCGACCGGCTTCCTCATGAAGCCGGTGCGGCGCGATCAGCTGATCGAGTTGCTCAATCGCTACGCGTCCCCTGACGTCGAACAGCATGCGTTGGTCGTGGACGACAAGGCGGAAAACCGCGGGGTGCTGCGTCGTGTACTCGAGAACGAGGGCTGGCGCGTCAGCGAGGCGGAGAATGGGCAATTGGCTCTCAACGCGGTCGCGAAGGGACCGCCGTCGCTGATCCTGCTCGACCTGATGATGCCAGTGATGGACGGCTTTGAGTTCGTCCGCGAGCTGCGCCTACAGGAACCTGCCAACGAGATCCCGATCGTGGTCGTGACCGCGAAGGATCTGACCGAAGCGGATCGCCAACGCCTGAACGGAAGTGTGGTCTCGCTGATCGAGCGGGAGGGGCTCGACCCGGATGCGCTGGTCGCGTTGTTACGCGAGCAGTTGGAACCGGGGAGACCGTGATGTCCATAGACCGGGCAGCCGAGTTCTCCGCGTCAAATCAGCGTATCCTGGGATCTTAGGAATGGGGCCTGAGAGCGGAAGCACCTAGCCGTTGCAGATGCTTCCGCTGACCGTGTTGTGTCCCACGCTTCAACGCCCCCATGAACGGAGCCTGGTCGCACACTTCTCGCGCTAGAGAATCTCCTTGTGGATCTCTTCAATCGACTTCGTTATTCGCGCGATCACTCGGTACGGGTCAGCGTTCGATGAAGGGCGGCGGTCCTCCAGGTATCCCTTCCAGTCGTCCCGGGCGGTGAATATCGGGATGCGCACTGAGGCGCCGCGGTCGGCAACGCCATAGCTGAACTTCTCGATCGAGGCGGTCTCGTGGCGGCCGGTCAGCCGCATCTCGTTGTGCGCGCCGTATTCCGCGACATGCGCTGCGTGGCGCTCCCCGAATCCGTCCAGAAGCTTCGTGATGTAGTCCTTGCCGCCTACGTCTCGCAGGTGGGGATAGGAGAAGTTGGTGTGCAACCCGCTGCCGTTCCAATCACCGGCGAGCGGCTTGGGATGGAGTTCGACCTGTACGCGATGACGTTCGGAGGCGCGGAACAACAGGTAGCGCGAGACGATCAGGTCGTCAGCGGCCTTCAGTCCATGACCGAAGCACTGGTATTCCCACTGACCGAGCATGACCTCGGCATTGACGCCGGTGATCCCGAGACCTGCTTCCAGGCACTCATCGAGGTGCTCCTCGATGATGTCGCGACCTGCCACGTACTGGTAGCCAACCGCGCAATAGTATGGGCCTTGCGGCTCCGGGTACCCGCCGCTCGGGAAGCCGATGGGACGCCCCGAGTCGCCCATCATCACGTACTCCTGCTCGAAGCCGAACCAGTAGTCCTTGATCAGATCTTCATCGGTCAGACGTCGAGTATTGGTCGGATGAGGGGTGCCGTCCGGCTTGAACGTCTCGGCGACGACCAACCAACCATTCTTCCTACCCGGGTCGGGGTAGACCCGCACTGGCTTGAGAACCACCTCGGAGTCCCCGCCCTCGGCCTGGTGGGTAGA
>JBLHKW010000152.1:0-12262 GCA_047618565.1 Planctomycetota bacterium | reverse complement strand
AGAAGGAGGGTGCCCTCGAGACATTGAGGCCCGAGAAACAGACGAAGCCGCGAACGAGATACGCGGTGGACAAGAACCACCCCATGGCGGCCTGGGAGCCGAAGATCCCTTCCGAGGGCCAGAGCTATCACAACGACGCGTACAGCGTTTACTCGTGGGGCGAACCCGGGTTCAACGGTGAGGGCGACGACGGCGATGGTGACGCGAAATGAGCACGCCCATGCCCCACCGGCGTTCCATCCTGCGCCTCGGCACTGCGTTGCTCGGAGGCGGGAGCCTGGCGGCATGCTCGTCCACTCGTTCACCGGACACGGGTGACGTCCGCGGTCGCTCCGCCAGCCCGGCTGAAAGCGACAGGGTCTGGATCGAGAACGCAGGCAACCCTTATGCCCCCGAGAGCTTGCACACGCCCGGCGTGTGCAAGCTACCGGGACCGAACAAGAAGACACGCTTCCCGGACCCGGACAAGTACAAGGACACCGAGCGCATCCCGGGCATGTGTCAGCTGTGCTCGACCGTCTGCGGCACGATCGCGCACGTCAAGGACGGGCGCGTGATCAAGATCGACGGCAACCCCAAGGATCCCAACTCGCGCGGCAAGCTGTGCGCGCGGGGTCAAGCGGGACTCAACCACCAGTACCACCCCGAACGTCTGCTCTATCCCCTGCGGCGTGTCGGCGAGCGCGGCGCAGGCAAGTGGCGTCGCATCAGCTGGGACGAGGCCTATGACGAACTGGCGACACGCCTCAATGCCTGCCGCGCAGACGACCCGACACAGTTTGCCTTCCACCAGGGCCGCAGCCGTTCCAAGGACCCGGTCTCCGCATTCCTGAACGCCTTCGGCACCAAGACGCAGCTCAACCACCGTGGTCTGTGCTCGGCCTCGCGCCGGGCAGCCAACCTGACCTACCTGTTCGAGTCCGACTGGGACCTCGGCGACTACGAGCACTCGAAGTATATCCTCAACTTCGGCTCCAACATGTTCGAGGCCCACCAGGGCCACGTGGCCGGCGCCCAGCGCATCCAGAGGGGTCGCTTCGACAACGGAGCCAAGCTGGTCACCTTCGACGTGCGCATGTCGAACACGGCCGGCAACTCCGACGAGTTCTTCATGCCCCGTCCGGGCACCGACGGCGCCATCGCGCTGGCCATGGGGCACGTCATCGTGAAGGAGAAGCTCGCTGACGAGAAGTGGTTCGCCACCTGGGCCAACGCCAGCCTGGACGACGTCTGGGAGCACGTGCTCAAGGACGCCACGCCCGAATGGGCCGAAGGCATCAGCACGGTCCCCGCCGCCGACATCGCCAGGATCGCGCGCGAGTTCGCAGCCGCAGCGCCGCGCGCGACGACGATGTGCAATCGTGGCTCCTCGGCCCACATCAATGGCTACTGGAACGACCGCAGCATCATCCTGCTGAACGGCCTCGTCGGAAGCGTGGGCAAGAACGGCGGCTGGTGCTGGATGTGGACCGGTGGCATGGACAAGGGTCGCTTCAAGCTGCCGCCGCAGCCCGCCAAGACCAAGGCGCATTCGATACTGGCCGACCCGCCCGAGTTCATCCTGGCCAACACCTGGAACACGATGCGCGTGGGCGAGGTGGTCTACTGGTACCTGAAGCAGGAGCGCGCCAAGATCCAGGTGTACATGTCCTACAACCTGGATTCGCCGATGACGTGGCCCGAAATGGACGTCACGCGCAGCGTGCTGATGGACGAGGAGAAGATCGGCTTCCACGTCTGCATCAACCCCTTCTACAACGAGACCGCGCACTTCGCGGACATGGTCCTGCCCTGGACCACCTACCTCGAGCGCTGGGAACTGGACGCGCGTGGCGCCTACAACCTGAAGCCCTACGTGAACGTCCGCTGGCCGGTCGCCGAACCGCTGGGTGAAGCCAAGGACGTGCGCGAGATCCTGCCCGAGCTCGCACGGCGCATGGGCGGCGACATGGCCGAGCACTGGTTCGCACAGCACAGTCAGGAGGAGTACATGCGCGAGTGGACGAAGGACATCCCCTTCGACGCCGAGAAGTACTCCGACCCGCTCGACTTCCTGCGCAACGAGGGCGCGTACGAGGATCCGCAGCAACGGCCATACTTCGAGCCGCACCTGCTACCCCTGAGTGACACGGACCTCGCCGACGCCACGACGGATCCTGAGACCGGGATTATCACGAAGGACGGTAAGGGCATCGGAATCCTGGCGAATGGCAAGGCCGTGCGGGGCTTCAAGACACCCAGCCGCAAGTTCGAGGTCCACTCGGAGTTCGTGGTCAAGACGGCGCGAAACGAGGACACGACGGAGCTGACATCCCTCGCGAACTCGAAAGGCAAGAACCGCGCGCCGCATCACGCGGGACACGAGTACGACCTCTCGCCCTGGCCGAAATTCGAATTGCCCGAGGAACACCGGGACCTGGACGACGACCAGCTCGTGATGACGTCCTTCAAGTGGTGTGTCCACAACCACGGGCGCACGGCCAACCTAAAATGGTGCTCCGAAATCGTCCACTCGAACCCGGCCTGGCTTCACCCGGACACCGCCGCGCGCTTCGGGTTGAAGAACGGCGATTGGATCGAGCTCACGGGCCATCGTTCCACGACCCTGCACAAGGCCATGCCGAGCCTGGAGCTGGGGGATGGACCGATCGAGCGCAAGCTCGAGCTACCGATCGTGATCACCAAGGGCGTCCACCCCGCCGCCATCGCGATCTCGAACTCGCTCGGACACGACCAGTACTCGAGCGTCGCCCAGGCACGCAAGCAGGATCCCGTCGGCACTCAATCCGCGGGCATGGACGGCAAGGGCCTGCGAGACGAGGACTGGGAGCGCAACATGTGGTGGCAGGACGACTCCGCCGGCGACCACAAGAAGTGGCAGCGCAACAGCGGCAACGGTTGGGCCCAGAACCACATCCTGCCCATCGCTCCCGATTACATCTCGGGCCAGCAAGCGTTCAACAGCACCGTCGTGCGCATCCGGAAGCTCTCGTGAAACAGACGCACGATCCCGGGTCAGCGCAGAGCCCCCAAGGTGAAGCCCGGCCAGAGCGAGCGGCGCTGAAGGCAGTCGCGGATTTTCTGGGCGGCCTGCTCGTCAAGGAAGTCGATGCGCCCCAGCTGGCACGCCTCCGGGAACCCACCCTCAGGACTGCCCTGACCGAGTTTGGTATCGAGCTGCCCTCCCAGGAGGAACAGCGTGACTGGATCGAGGCTCGCGGTGCCGACTACCACGACCTCTTCCTGCGGCCGGAGACAGGCCCCCTGGTCCAGTCCCTATGGGCGCAAGGGCGCTACGAGGGTGACGCCGCGGTGCGCGTTCGCCAGCTCGCGGAAGCTGCCGGCGTGCAGTTTCAGCGCGGGGCTGCGCGGGGCGCAGCGGTCGACCACCTGGGCAGCCTGCTCCTGCTCTGGTCCGCAACCGAGGGCAAGGCACAGCCCATCGCCGACGAGATCGCCCGCGACCACCTGGATTGGGCCACTCCTGGATTGCGGCGTGTGGAAGCCTCCGGAGGATTCTACGGCGCGGTCGCGTCCGCGACGCTGGCCCTCGTCGGCGCGCTCACCTGACAGAAACCGAGCCGCAGTAATCCGTCACCTGCTCGACCAGAGGCCGTCAGGGCCGGATCTTCGGCTCGGAATGCAGCGCCAGACCGACGTTCTCCATGAAGTCGTGGCGGTTGTAGATCTTGCTGGCGATGCGCTCGAGCTGATCGACGTTCTTGACGATCCACTCCGGCGCGCGCCCCTGATCGACCGCTGCGCGGTACATGCCGCGGCCGACTTCTGTGGCCTCGTTCTGCACGGTCTCGATGTCGAGCGCGAACGGTCGCAGCGGGTAATGACCGGGACGTGACGGGATGCAGTGGATGTGCGCCAGCACGCCGTCGGTCAGGCCATGCCGGTTGATGGTGAGCGTCTCCGGAGCGCGGTACATTGTGGCGCACCAGCTGTGCACCAGGGTCTCGTGGTGCGGCACGGGTTGGCCGGGAAAGCGGTCGCGCAGTTCGAGGATGGTCTCGAGCGGCACCTCGGCACGGCGTTTCCTGTAGGAGAGGTCGCGGTGGTGTCGCGCCAGGTTGGCGTCCGAGATGGTGTGCGCAACCTTGGAGCCGCGCGGCTCGAGCCACAGCGGGTTACGCGGTTCCTGCTTGGGATACAGGCTGAGCGATGCGGCGCAGACGGCGACGGCGAGAACTGTGGAGCCGGTGCCTGCGACGGCTCGCCTGGCGGAAAGGGGCTCGAACAACCGCTCGACACAGCCCGACAGGGAGAGCAGCACCAGGCAGAACGGAAAGGCCAGGTACATGTAGTGCAGGTGCGTGCCCCCGATCTTGATCACGTACAAGATGCCTGGAACGGCGCAGAGCAGCATCACCAGGCGCTCGGGCCAGAAAGCGGGCAACGAACGCCTGCGCACGAGCAGCGTCGCCCCGAGCAGGCCCGCGACGATGAACGGAATGTGGTACGGCAGGAAGGCGTCGGCCAGATAGCTCAGACCCTGCTCGACCCAGACTCCGTCCTTCAGATGGAACGTGTTCGGAAACAGATCCGCGTAGTAGTAGATGCGGAACGACATCCAGAGCACCTGAATTGCCACGGCCAGCAGGCCCAGGAACCAGGGCAATCGACGTGCGCGCCACCAGACCCACGCGAAGACGATCACGAAGGGCAGCACCAGTTCAGGTCGTACGAGCGGCGCGAGCGCCACGAGCACCTGGGCCAGGCGCGACGAGGGTCGCACGATGAGCCACGCGAACGACACCGCGGCGAGCTGCACGAAGGGCACTTCCAGTCCGGAAGTGAACCAGGTCATGACCGCGTAGTTGGTGCTCAGGAAGAGCAATGGGAACGAGAAGGCACGCGCGCCGAGCGGGCTGAGGGCGCGGTTGACGCGCACGGCGAGAAACCAGAATCCCACGTAGGTGACCAGGCCCATGCCGAGCACCATCTCCCAGTAGCCGATGCGCAGGGCGCGCAACACGATCATGACCAGCGTCCACAGGGGGCTCGAGTAGCCCTCTACGAACTCGCCGTGGTTGTAGACCAGGCCGCGACCCAGGAAGAGCAGGTTGTCGACGTAGCGAAAGTAGACGAAGGCGTCGTCGACCAGCCAGCGATAGCGCGCGATCAGGGCGAGCCCCAGCACGAGGGCCAGCCACTCGTTCAGGCTCGGACGCGCCCGGGCAGAGCCCTCGGAGCCGCTGGCGTGTGCCGTGTGGGCCAGTGAAGTGAGGTCGGAGCTCGCCATGGAGGGGGTCGGCCGCGCAGCGCCCGCAGCAGCGCACCTTAGGGGCTGCAAGCCATGTGAGCCACACCCTGGATCATCCCACGCACCCGATCAACCCCGCCTGTGGGGCGTGATACTCTTGGGGTGATGCCCCCCTTACGACCGACCCCCCCGCGCCCGCTCCCCGGCCTCCTGCTCGCCCTGGCCCTGTGCATGGGCTGCGGGTCCGATCAGGTAGGGCCGCCCGCGCCCGCCCCGGAGCCCGCCGCGATCGCCGAGAGCGGCACGCCCACGGACCTGATCATCCTGATCTCACTCGACACCCTGCGCGCCGACCACATGAGCGTCTACGGGTACGAGCGATCGACCTCACCCGAGCTCGAGGACTTCGCGAAGGCCGCCACCGTATACACGCGCTGCCAGACGACCGCGCCCTGGACCCTGCCCTCGCACGCGTCCATGTTCACGGGCCTGTACCCCTTCGAGCACGGCGTGCGCACCTACCCGAAGGAACAGGTCGACCAGCCGCGCCGTTTCAACAACACGATCCGCCTTCCGGAGCGCTACGTGACCCTGGCCGAGGTGCTCAGCGACTGCGGCTACCGCACCGGCGCCGTGACCGCCAACGAGGGTTTCCTCACGGAACAGTACGGCCTGTCCCAGGGCTTCGACCACTGGGACAACCGCGACGCGCGCGCACCCGGCATCAACAGCCGCGCGCTCAACTGGTTGATCGATCAACCACGGGACGAACCGCGCTTCCTGTTCATCAACTACATGGACACGCACCGGCCCTACAACAACGCGCCGCGGGCCAACATCCCCCACCACGAGGACCACCGCATCGCGGACCTCGCCGCCGCCGTCCTTGGCGAGGGGGAGTACACCGAGGAGCAGGTTCAGGTGCTCGTCGACGTCTACGACACCTCCGTCGGCAACCTCGACGAGTCACTCGGCGAGTTCTTCGATCAGCTGCGACGTTTGGAACTCTTCGACCAGGCCCTGATCGTGATCACCTCCGACCACGGTGAGTTCCTGGGCGACCACCAGCTGATGGACCACGCCAAGGACGTCTACCAGGGCGCGGCCCACGTGCCTCTGATAGTGAAGGCCCCCGGGCAGACAGAGCCGCACGTCGACAACGACTGGATCTCCCTCGTCCACATCCCCGAGATAGTCCTGACCCATACCCGCGGCTGCGGCATCGACAGCCTCAACGGTCGCCATCGCGAATCCGTCCTGACCGAGCTCTTCGGCCCACGCCCGCGCCAGAAGCTCGGCGCCTGGCGCTTCAAGCGCGTGCGCCGCGCACTCATGCACGGCGACTTCAAGTTCGTCGACTCCTCGGACGGCAACGACGAGCTCTACAACCTCCTGGCCGACCCCGAGGAGCTATGCAACCTGCTCGAAGAGCGCAGCGACCTGGCCCAGCAACTCAGCGCCCTGCTCGATAGCCAGTACGGCGACATCCAGATCCCCGTGGAGCTCAACTTCGTCGAGATGAGCGACGAGGACCACGAGACGATGCGCGCATTGGGCTACGCCGGCGACGACGAAGAGTGACCTTGTCGGCGGAGACCTAGCCCGGATTATTCATGAGCACACGGACGAAACACCACGAACGGCCGACTTCGCCGTCCTTTCGGCCCCGGCCTGCACTTTGCGAACATTGGCGTCCTCGGCGACCAAAAAAGGTCGCCTGCGGGGCCAATGCCCGCAAAGCACCGACAGGAACCGAATCGATGCGTTTCGCCTCACGGCTCATGAATAACCGGGGCTAGAGCTTGATGCAGAGCAGGTGTTCCTGACTGCGGATCAGCAGCTGTCCGTCCGAGAGCGCCATGTTGGACCACATCTCGTGATCGGAGCGGTCGTCGATCTCGAACACGTTGGCCTCGGCGATCAGCTCGAAGCCCGCCGTGGTGGGCTCGACCACGCGCAGGACGCCGTTGTGACCGTCCTGAATAAGGAGGTAGCCGCCGGCCAGGATGGCGTTGCCGCGGCCGAAGAAGGGCTCCGCGCCGGTGCGCCAGACCTCCTCGCCCTCGAGGCTCAGGCAGAGCAGGCCGCCTTCTTTTTGGCGCGCGCGGCCGTTGTTCCAGTTCTCGTTGACGAGCACGTAGAGATGGCCCTCGTGCAGCAGGGGGAGATGAATCTGTGAACCACGCTCGATGTGGAAGAGCTCCTCGAAGCTGTATTCGGAGTCATTCTCCTCGACACGCAGCATGGTCGATCCACCGCGGTAGCCGCCGGTCAAGAACAGTCGATCTTCGTCGACCTTGATCGGGGCCGGGATCGGCAGGCGCGTGAGTACGGTCTGGTGACGCCAGATGAGCGAGCCGTCGCCTGGATCAAAAGAGGAGACCATGGTCGGCGCCGCTTCTTCCTGCCCCGTGCCGGTCACGCCGGTCGACATGAACAGTACCTGTCGCTTGCCGTGCAACTCCACCAGGACGGGCGTCGAGTGGCTGAAGCCGACCCCCTCGGTGATCCAGATCTCGTCGCCGGTGACGCGATCGAAGGCCACCAGGCCGACCTCCGCGCCGAGTGGCGTGCCGATCACCAGGTCGTCGACGACGAGGGGCGACGCGGACCAGCCGAAGGTCGGCATCTCCCCACCGTAGACCTCCGCCAGGTCGACGCTCCAGGCAACGTCCTGGTTCTTGCGGTTGAAACAGTACAGCTGTCCAAAGCCGCTCATCGTGTAGATGTACTTCTCGGTCACCGTAGGGACGGTGCGCGAGCCTGGGAAGTTCAGGCGACCGGGAGCCGGGTAATCGAAGCTCCACTTCTCCTCACCGGTTGCGAGATCCAGGACGCGCAGGATGTCCACCTCACCGACGATGCGATCGAGAAGAAAGACCTCGCCGTCGCGCACGGACGCGCCGCCGTAGCCCTGGCCCACGTCGACCTTCCACGCAACCTCGGGACCGCCCTCGGACCAGTCAAAATCGACACCAGCGAGGGCCGCCTTGCCCGTGCGGTTGGGACCCTGGAACTGAGGCCAATCAGCCACGGCCGCCGAGCTCATTCCAAGGCCGACCGTCAGGAGAACGCTAATCATGATTCTGTACCTCGGGGCCAGCTCGTCGCGTGGCTGACTGTCATTACGATGCTGGACAGGGCGCCGCTTCCATGCGGGCTCTCGACGGCGCAGGATACAGCAGATCATCGCAATGCGCGCCAGAACCGAAGCGCCTGGCCCGCAGCTTGTACAAAGAGCTGACCCAAAACGATGCGACCGAATCCTCAGCCAAGGGAAGATGCAGCGCCACACCCGGCCGCCTGGCGCGGTGCGGAGCTGACCCGACGCGACGACTGGGAACTGCGCCTCGACCCATCGTGCGCGAGCGAGCTCGTACACGCTGTCCGGGCGACGGTTCACCTGCAGCCACACGAGCTGAATCCGTCGACGTTTCAGCTGCCCCGTCTCGGACCATTACTCAAGCGCCTGCAAGACCGACTGGAGACCGGATCGGGGGCGACGATACTGCGCAACATCCCGATACGGGCGCTCGCAGAGATCGGCGTCGCTGACGCGGCCGAGCGGGCGTTCCGCGGCATGGCACGCTACATCGGCACGCCTGTATCCCAGAATGCCGCCGGTGACCGTTTGCTGCACGTGCGCGACGAACACCACTCTGCAGGTGATCCGCGCGTGAGAGGGCCCAATACCAGCGCGCGCCTGAGCTTCCATACGGATCGCTGCGACGTCATCGCGTTTCTCTGCATGGCGCCGGCGCGGGAGGGCGGTGAGACACACCTCATCAGCTCGATGACCGTACACGCAGAGCTGCAACGACTGCACCCCGACGTGCTTCGGGTCCTCGAGGGATCCTTCCCCTACTTGCGCCACACGGTCGACAGCGGAAACCGACGCCCATTTGTCGAGCTACCCATCTTCGCACAGCACAAGGGACACTTCTCCGGCAGCTTCCTGCGCGTGCTCATCGACCGGGCGCACGCGGCCACGAACGCGCCGACGTTGACGCCGGAGCAGATCGCAGCACTCGACACCCTCGAGTCCGTGGCCGAGGACCCGCAGCTCTATGCGAGCTTCAGCCTTGCGGCCGGCGATGCGCTGTTCATCAATAACTGGGTGACCTTCCATCGACGTACCGCATTCCTGGACCACGCCGATCCCGAACTCCGTCGCCATCTGTTGCGCCTCTGGCTGGCCGTCCCCAACAGCCGCCCCCTCGATCCGCGCTTCACGGACCATTTTGGCTCCACGGAAGCCGGCGTGGTCCGCGGCGGCATGCCCGCGGGCAGCGTACCTCCGAGCCTGTAAGGCGTGCGCGCCCTGCGCGAACGGTTTTTGTCAATCAGCACCGAGACCGGTACTCCCCTGAGCTTGCGGCCCTACAATCTCCCCCCGTAGCTCCTCAACATCCCCCCGCCGGCGCCCCGTCCCCGCGATCCGATCCGACATGAGAAACCTCCCCTTGCCCGCTCGACGTCTCGCCACTGTCGCCCTCCTGTCCCTGGCCCTCGGTGCCTGCTCGTCGATGGCGTCGGGACCCGGCTCCGACGTGCACGCGAACACGGCCGGAGCCAGCGCGCCGGCGGCTGGACAGAGAGGGGTCATCGTCCCCGGTGAGCATGCCGCCATATCCCTGTGGCCCGAGGCCTACAGCGGAGAGCTGCTCGTGCTCGAGGTCCGGCCGGAGGGCACTCCCGTGGTGGAGGGCGATGTCCTCGCCCAGCTCGACACTCGTTCGATCGAGGAGCAGATCGCCAGCGCCAGTCTCGAGTTTGATTCGGCGCGCATCGCCCACGAGGGGCTTCTGGAGAAGAACCGGATCGCGCAGGAGGTGGCCGCCGCCGACCTGGCGCGCGCACAGACGAACCTCGACCGCGCGCGCCACACACTGGACGGTTACGAGAACCACGAACTCGGGTTCCTGGCACGCGCTGATGGCATCTCGGGCCAACGCGAGCAGTACCGGGTCGATGACCAACAGGACGAGCTGGCCCAGCTCGAGGCGATGTACACGGCAGACGAGCTGACGGATGCGACCGAGGAGATCGTCCTCAAGCGATCCCGACGGGGACTGCAGCTGACCCTGGACAACAACGCCCTTTCGGCCGAGAGACGCCAGTACCTGGATGATTTTGCGCGCCGCAACGAGCTGGAAGCACGGCGTGAAGCGATCGCCAAGGAGACCCAGATGCTGGAACACCTGGTGCGCAGCCAGGCCAGCGCCCAGGCAGCGCGCGCGGATGCCGAACTGCGTTCGACGGCCGGCGGCGCCAAGAAGGAAGAGCGCCTGCAACGACTCACGCGGGATCTCGAACTGTTCACGATCAAGGCTCCGCGCGCGGGCGTCCTGCTGCATGGCAAGCTCGCGGACTACCGGCCGGGCAGGTCGCATGCACGCCTCGAACGGGCCAGCAAGATCGGCGCCAGGGCAAACGTGCTGATGGTCGTCGAGCCGGGCAAGCTGGCGGTGGCGCTGGAGCTTAGCGAGTCGGCGACGACCAGCCTGGCGGACGGCACGGCGGTGCGCGTGCGGCCGTCGCACGGTGTCGATCAGGACTGGACCGGCCAGCTCACCGTCTCGCCCTACCCGACCGGGCACAAGGGCGCTGAGGCCATCTTCACCGGAAGCATCACCCCGGATGGCGCGACACCCGGCTGGGTCATCGGCACGCAGGTCAGCGTCGAGGCGGTCGCGGCCACGCAATGACGAGCCTGGTCGCCCTGGCCCTGGTCGGCGCCGCCCTGGTGGGCGCACCCCAGGAAGCGGCGCAGGTCGCCCAGACCTCCGCGGTGGAGCTTGTCCCGGAGAATATCGAGGAGATCCGCGAGGTCCTCGGACGCGCGGTCACGTGGCTGGTCGACAACCAGCAGCCCGATGGATCCTGGGGCACGCACCACTCTCCGCGACCGATCGAGGTGCTCGCGTCCGTGCCCGGATCACACACGGCCTTCAAGGTCGCCACGACCGCGTTGACCGTGAGCGCCCTGCAGGAATGCGCGGTTGCAGGCGATGCGGGCCGATCGGCGGTCGAGCGCGGGCTGGACTTCCTGCTCGAGACCTACGACGTCAAGCGCATGAGCGGGCTCGAGCACTACAACGTGTGGTCGTTCGGGTACGCGTTGCAATGCTTCGGCGAGCGACTGCTATCGCATCCCGAGGGGCCGCGCGCGAAGCAGATCCGAAAGGCATGCCGGCGCCTTGTCGAGAAGCTCGGCATGTACCAAACGCTCGACGGAGGCTGGGGCTATCTGAGTATCAGTGGTGTGCCCACCTTTCAGCCTTCGGACACGTCGATGAGTTTCACGACGGCCACTATCATGGTCGGCATGGCGCACGTCCGCAGCGCGGGCATAGAGCTGCCGGAGAAGCTGGTCGCGCGCGCGGTCGATCACCTGAAACGCTCGCGGCTGCCCGACGGTGCCTTCCTCTACGGCGAGTACCTCAAGTACCGGCCGCGCATGGGCATCAACGAGATAAAGGGCTCGGCCTGTCGAAATCCCCTTTGCCACCATGCCCTGGAACTCTTCGGCGAGTCGCCCCCGAAGCCGGACACCATGGTCGAGAGCCTGCGCGACCTCATTATTCGCCACGCCAGCCTGCAACGTGCCGCACTGCGACGACCCATCCCGCACGAATCCTGGTACTCGATCTCGGGCTACTTCTACCTGTACGGGTACGCGTACGCGGCGATCGCCCTGCGCAAGCTACCCGCGGCGGAGCAGGTCGGATTGTGGCCAGCGCTCGTCAAGGCAGTGCGCGTGTGCGAACAGCCAGATGGGTCTTTCTGGGACTACCCACTCTACAGCTACCACAAGCCCTACGGGACAGCCTTCGCGGTTCAGGCCCTCTCGCACGTGCCCGGGATCGACGCGCAGGATTGACGCCGAACGGGTTAGCCGTTCCGCTCGCTACAGGTCCAAATCGAGCGTGTCCGCGTCCCGTTCGGCACGGGGCGCGCGATGTTCGTCCTGCGCCACAGCCGTCTGCAAGAGCAACTGGGTCACGTCGAGGCTGACGCGGTGCGCCAGCGCGATCTCCATCCGCTCGC
>JBLHKW010000151.1:0-12299 GCA_047618565.1 Planctomycetota bacterium | reverse complement strand
AGCGCCGATCTCTGCGGGAACGAGGCTCACCTCACTCTCGCCGCCGCGCTGGTAGGTACGTGCAGACGCGCCGCCTTCGGTCACGAAGACCTCGCCGATGCGCCCGCCCTGTCGGTCGTCCCTCAGCTGCAACCAGACTCCGAGGCGCTCCGTGTCCACGAAAGGATCCGCGACCTCGTCGTCGTCCAGGTAGCGGATGATCTCCACGTGCTCGAGCTCGGACAGGATCTCATCGATCTTGGCCCGGTTCGCGTGCAGCAGCGGTCCCTCGGGCGCCTTCGATGCGGGGCCCGCGTCGAAGGGCTCGGCCCACAGGGTCCAGCCTTCGCGCCGCGAGCCACGTTCCTCGCTGCGCGGGTCGAACTCGCGCTCGAGCACGATGCGCTCGACGCCGTTCTCGATCTCCATGCGGCTGATCTCCGGGCGCAGGACGCGCACCATGGCGTGATCGAGCAGATCGTCGGCCGGGATCATCAGGCGCGAGACGTCCGCGGGCCGCAGCTCCCAGACGTAGGGCAGGTCCGCGCGCTTGGCGAAGGTCCCGGCCATGACCGTCCCGATCAAGAGCGTCTGGACGATTCCCTGGCGCGTCTCGATCTCGACCTCGAGCCTCGGAGCCTGCAGTCCGTAGACGGCCAGGGCGACGGGTGCATCGTCCGCGAAACCGTCGACGCGCAGGCTCGCCAGGTTGGTCAGCAGCAGGTAGAAGAAGCTCGGATCCGCCTGGCCGCGCACGGGCTGGTCGATCCACCAGCGAAACTGCTGCCGGTGTGCCTGCAGCAGACCCGTGCCCTCGGGCGCAGCGCTGCTGAAGTTGCCCCGGCGCGAGACGCGCACGATGTCGTCCACGCCCATGCGGAAGATGCGCTGATCGCGGAAGCCGTGGACGTTTTGCTGCAGGGTCGTGTCGAGGTTGCGCAGGGTGCGGAACAGCTTGCCACGCACGCGCACGTAAAGGTGGCTGCCGTCGAGATCGAAGGCGCCCAGCTCGAGACGCGTGGTGCGCTTCTCGTCATCGGGCATGCTCTCGATGACGTCGAACACCATGCGTGGCGGGTCGAAGCCCTGCTCGGCGAAGGCGATGTCATCCGGCGGAACGCGGATGGCCTCGTTGCGCTTCACGATATCGAGCAACGGATCGATGATGCTCATGCGCGCCGGATACGCGATCGGGTCCGTGAGCGCCCACAGGTGACGGGCGTCGCGCTCGAAGGTGAACTGCAAGCCGCGCTCGATGTTGTCGATGTGCATCTCATGCACGCGCGAGATGTCGACACCCGCGAACAGCCACTCGACGTGATCGAAATCGCCGCGCTCCTCACGATCCGTCTGCCAGTACACGAGCCCTCCGAGCACGAGCACGAGCACGAACAGGAATGCGGTCGTGGAGCGATTCATGACGACTTCAGGCTGGGTCCGCGGCTGCGGCGCACGAAGGCCATGGCGACGCCGAGCAGGAAGCACACGCCCGGGACAACCCACAGGGCGAAGCGTGCCACGTTCGCGGTCTCGTTCGACTCCCCCATCGGCAAGCGCCGCAGATCCGGATCGCGCGGAGAGATGTTCACGCGGTAGTCCCGCGACACGGCCCAGTTGAAGACGTTGCGCAGGAAGTCCGCGTTGAACTCGATCCACTTCGAGCAGAACACGTCGGAGGAGCCCACGATCACGATGCGCGACTGGGTGCGCGCTTCGAGCGGCGCCACGTCCTGGGTGCCCGGCGGCGCGATCTCCGCGACCAGCGCCACGTCGAAGGGCCCCTCGATCTCGCCGTCAGGGTCGGGCTGGAAGTCGTTCGGCGGCAGGTCGAGCCAGGTGACCGGCTGGGAGCGCAGGATGGGACGCACGCCGCCACCCTCCGGCTGGCGCACGACCTTCAGACTGTGCGTGAACGAGAAGACGATGTTGCGATCCCCCTGGCGCAGGGGGTCGGTGATCGGGTGCGGCAACATGCTGTCGGAGAGCACGCGGAATGCGGCACTGCGCGTGTCCCCGAAGACCACCTGGCCGGTCGAATCCACGAAGGGCTGCGCCACGAGCCCGGGACTGACCTCGACGCCGTAGTGCTCGAGCAACTCGGGGATGCTGCTGCGCTCGAGGTCGTCCGGCCTGTTGGCGGTCGCCACGATCAGCCGCCCGCCGGCGTCGACGTACTCCTGGATCGCAAGCAGCTCCTGTTCCGCGAAGGGTGTGGTGGGACCGATCAGCGCCAGGGCCGAGCAGTCTTCTGGAACCGGGCCGTCCTCTTCGAACTGCCACCAGGCCGCGTCGAAGCCATCTTCGATGAGTGCCGTGTGGAGCTTGCCGAGGTTGTTCACCTCTTCGAGGTCGTAGAGGTCACGCTCGCCGTGTCCCGTGCTGAAGTAGACCTTCACGACGTCGCCGCTGGTGACACCGAGGATGCCCTGCACCAGCCTCTGTTCCGCATCGTAGGACAGGATCGTCGCGGGCCGGAAGCCGGCCTGACGCGGCCGGCCCGGATCGAACTGTGCCAGCTCGCCGACCAGCCGCAGTACTTCGCGCTGGCCATCGCTCGAGACCACGATGCAGTTCTCGAAGCCGCGCACCTGCAACTCGTCGAGGCGCACCTGCACCTCGAGCGTGTCGTTCATGTCGTGCACGGTGACGTCGATGTGTTCGCCGGCCTGATCGAAGAGCACCAGCAAGCGGTAGGTGCGCTGCATGGCCTCGTCCGCAACGGCCGCAAGTGGACCGGGCTCGGGCCTGAAGAAGACGTCGATCTGCACGGGCTCCTCGAGGCGCCCCAGCATGCCCAGGGCAGCGGTGCTCAAGGTGTTGAGTCGCTTCTCGGTCAGATCAAAGCGCAGGTGCAGCCCCGGACGACCGGCGAGCCAGTTGACCAGCAGGACGACGCCCAGCGCCAGGACGCCGGTCACGACGACCTGCAGCGAGATGCCGAGACGCGTGACCCATCCGGTACCGGCGTGCGCGAGCTTGGGATCACTCATCCGCGCCACCTCTGGGCCTCGAGCCGGCGAACGGTCAGGAACAGGAAGAACAGTGTCCAGGTCAGGAAGAAGACGATCTCGGCCGTGTCGACGACGCCGTGCAGGAAGGACTTTTGAAAGTGCGAGAGCACGTTCATCGCATCGAGCGCGCCTGAGATGCGGTCCTGTGCGGCCTCGAGTCCACCCGCGACGCCTGCGAGCAGGGAGCGGAGCTGCTTCATCACCATCTCGGCCAGCATCGGGAGCACCATCCAGAGCAGGTCCGCGATGAAGGCGAGGAAGGCCGCCAGGAGCGGCGTCTTGGTCATGCTGCTCGCCAGCAAGCCGATCGCGATGAACAGCCCGGAGCAGAGTACGGCGCCCATGTAGCCGCCCAGGACGTTGCCCCAGTCCGGTGTCACGCCTGCGAACTGAATCGCGAGCGCGTAGACCAGAACCGATGACCAGAGCAATGCCATGAAGATCGTGGCCGCGATGAACTTGCCCGCGACCACGGCGGCGTCGCTGACCGGCGCCGTGAGCAGGTACTCGAGCGTTCCCGAGCGTGCCTCCTCCGAGATCATGCGCATCGTCAGCAGCGGCGGCAGAAAGACCAGGAAGGCCCAGAAGGGCCAGCCCCCACCGAGCAGCAGGTCGAGGGCGACGGTCACGTTGCCGCCCAGTTGCGTGATGTAGAGGAAGAAGAAGAAGCCGTTGACGAGCAACGAAGCCACGAGCAGGACCCACGCCAGCGGCGAGAGGAACAGCCCGGCCAGTTCCTGTTGTGTGATGGCGACGACGCGTTTCATGCGTTGTCGCAGGCCTCGCCCTCGCCCTCGCCATCGGACGCATCGTCCGCGGGCTTCGACGGATCGAGGTCGACTGTCGGCGGCGGCGTGACCGTCATCGGGCGGCCGAGGTCACGGGAGGCGCCCTGATCGAATGGATTGAGGCTGTAGATGATCTTTTCCGGCGGCGCCGCCTCGGTGGCCGCGGGTGCGCCCATGCCGGTCAGGGTAAGCAGACCACTGTCGCCGGGGGAGGACTCGGCGATAGCCGGGCCCGACGCGGAGGGCGCGGAGGACGCGTCCGACGCCCGCGCACTCTGCTCGCCCAGCACCAGCTGAGTAAAGAGCTCCTCCAGGGTCGGCTCGCGCCAGGACAGCTCGCGCAGGGCCCAGCCCTTCTGTGCCGCGAGGGCTCCGACGTCCTCGCGCAGGTCGCCCCCACCTTCCACATCGAACGCGTGGTGAATGCCCAGCTTGCCGCGATCGTGCACCACGCCCACCCCCGGCAAACTGCCGAGGAGCTTCATGGCACCGTTCACGTCACCGCCCACAAATGCCTCGAGCCGCACGTGCCCCGCACCGTGCACGTCACGGACCAGGTCCGCCTGCGCGCCATCGGCGACGATCGCACCCTCGCGCAGGATGATCACGCGCGGGCAGACCTGCTCGATCTCGGCCAGGATGTGGGAGGACAGCAGTACCGTGTGTTCGTCGGCCAGGGAGCGCAGGA
The DNA here is from genome assembly GCA_047618565.1 of Planctomycetota bacterium. Lineage (GTDB taxonomy): Bacteria > Planctomycetota > UBA1135 > UBA1135 > JBLHKW01. The sequence continues at coordinate 7,833 of JBLHKW010000151.1, read as the reverse complement.
GATCGCGCACCTCGGCGCGCTGGATCGGGTCCAGCCCGCTGGTCGGCTCGTCGAGGATCATGACCTCGGGACGCGGCAGCAGCGCCACCGCGAGCCCGACGCGCTGGCGCAAGCCGCGCGACAGGGTCCCGACGAGCTGGCTCTCGCGATCGAGCACGCCCACCCGGTCGAGCACCTCCGGAATGCGGCGCTTGCGTTCGGCGCGACTGAGCCCGTGCAGCTTGCCCTGGAAGGCCATCATCTCGCGCACTCGCAGCTCGCGATACAGAGGCACCGATTCCGGCAGGTAGCCGATGTGTGCGCGCGCCTTCATGGACTCGCGCAGGACATCGTGTCCCGCGACGACCACGCGTTCGGCGGAGGTCGCGGGCATGAAGCCCGCGAGGATGCGCATGGTGGTCGTCTTGCCGGCGCCGTTGGGCCCCAGAAATCCGACGACCTCGCCGCGCTCCAGGCTGAACGAGATGTTATCGACCGCGACGAGGGAGCCGAAACGACGGGTGAGCTGTGCGACTTCGATCATTCGGCGAGGGAGCCTACCCGGAGCGCCGCACGCCCTCAACTGGCGGCTCGATTCCAGTTGCTTCGATACCCCTGCGCGGAGGCTGAAGCCGGTTGGAATCCGGCGGGCTCGAGCAGGGTGGAGGACAGCGAGCTACCGCCAGGATGTTGGACCTGGCAAGGAGCACCCTGACGGCGCTCGCTGAGGGGAGGGAATGCAAGCCGCGTGCCAAGGGGCTGGTGACAGCACCCAGGGGCGCTACAGGCCCCTTTTCACCCCCGTGCGAGCCCTCGCGGCACCCTGGACGTCTGCCCGTCCTGCGCGCCGGCCCTCCCGATCGCGGGGTCGCTTCTCGCAAAGCGCGCAGGCGTGCGTGCGGTTGCGCACGCTGGGCCAATGAAAGAACCCTCCCGGCCCATGGGGCCAGGAGGGTTCATGAATCCGTCGGACGGAATCCGACCGGTGCGCTCGTCGACTAGCTCTTGACCTCGAAGTCCGCGTCGACCGGCTCGTCGGAATCCGGCTCGGAGCCCGGGTCTGCGTCGGGCGCGGGTCCGGCTTCGCTCGCCTTCTGCTCGGCCTCCTGGATCACCTGACCCAGCTTCTGGGCCTTGGTCTGGAAGGTCTGCAGCGCGGCCTCGATGGTCGCCTTGTCCCCGGCCTCGGCCGCGGCCTTCAGCTCTTCCTTGGCAGCCTCGATCTCGGTCTTGTCCTCGTCCGAGAGCTTGTCCGCGTGGTCCTTCATCTGCTTGTCGGTCTCGTGCACCAGGTGGTCGACCTGGTTCTTGAGGTCGACCACCTCGCGCCGCTCCTTGTCACCCTCGGCGTGAGCTTCGGCCTCGTCGCGCATGCGCTTGACCTCTTCCTCGCTCAGCCCGGAGGACGCCTCGATGCGGATCTTCTGCTCCTTGCCGGTGGCCTTGTCGAGCGCCTTCACGTTAAGGATGCCGTCCGAGTCGATGTCGAAGCTGACGTCGATCTGCGGTGTCCCGCGCGCTGCGGAGGCGATGCCGTCGAGCACGAAGTTGCCGACCAGGCGGTTGTCGGTGGCGAACTCGCGCTCGCCCTGGAAGACCTTGATGTCCACGCTCGGCTGGCCATCGCTGGCCGTCGAGAAGACCTGACTCTTCGAGGTCGGGATGGTCGTGTTGCGCTCCACGAGCTTCGTGAACACTCCGCCCAGGGTCTCGATACCGAGGGACAGGGGGGTCACATCGAGCAGCACGACGTCGGAGACCTCGCCCGCCAGGATGCCGCCCTGGATGCCCGCGCCGACCGCGACGACCTCGTCCGGGTTGACGCTCTTGTTGGGCTCCTGACCGAAGATCTCCTTGACGATGGCCTGCACGGCCGGGATGCGGGTCGAGCCACCGACCAGGATCACGTCGTCGATCTTCGACGGGTCCAGCTTGGCGTCCTGGATCGCCTTGCGGCAAGGCGCGGCAGTGCGCTGGATCAGGTCCTCGACGAGCTGCTCGAACTTGGCGCGCGTCAGGGACAGTTGAAGGTGCTTCGGACCGGACGAGTCGGCCGTGATGAAGGGCAGGTTGATGTCCGTCTGCGTGGCCGCAGACAGCTCGCACTTGGCCTTCTCGCAGGCTTCCTTGAGACGCTGCAGGGCCATCGGATCCTGGCGCACGTCGATGCCACTGGACGCCTTGAAGTCCTCGGCCACGTGCTTGATCAGGATCTCGTCGAAGTCGTCGCCACCCAGGTGCGTGTCACCATTGGTGGAGAGCACCTCGAAGACGCCGTCGCCGATCTCGAGGATCGAGACGTCGAAGGTGCCGCCGCCGAAGTCGTAGACCGCGACGCGCCCCTGCTTCTTCTTGTCCAGGCCGTAGGCCAGGGTGGCCGCGGTCGGCTCGTTGATGATGCGCTCGACGGTCAGGCCGGCGATCGCGCCCGCGTCCTTCGTCGCCTGGCGCTGGGAGTCGTTGAAGTAGGCCGGGACCGTGATCACGGCGCGATCGACGGTCTCGCCCAGGTGCGCTTCCGCGGCTTCCTTGAGGTAGCCCAGGATCATCGCGCTGATCTCGGGCGGCGAGTACTGCTTCCCGTTGATGTCGACCTTCACCAGGTCCTCAGCTCCGCCGACGAGCTTGTAGACTACGGTCTTCTCTTCCTGGTCGACCTCGTGGTGACGGCGCCCCATGAAGCGCTTCACCGAGGAGACCGTGTTCGTGGGGTTGGTGACCGCCTGGCGCTTGGCCGGCGCGCCGACCAGGCGCGAGCCGTCACTCTGGAATCCGACGACCGAGGGCGTCGTGCGGGCGCCTTCGAGATTGGTGATGACGGTGGGCTCTCCACCCTCCATGACGGTCACGACTGAGTTGGTGGTACCCAGGTCGATTCCGATGATCTTGCTCTTGCTCATTTATGTCTTCCTACTGCCGTGTGGGCGATACTCCCCATGCCAGAAACAAACGCCGTGCCAGGCCGCCAGCAAGCATCTAAGCCATTGCGCTCATATGACTTAGCAGATTTAGCCTGCTCGAAAGGCAAGGCTGCAGGCGCCATATTGGCAGTGCCCCTGGGCCTACCCAAAGGCAACTGCCGCTATGGCAGCGTGGGCTCGACCTACTGGAGGCCGTACTCCTTGATCTTCCGATAGAGCGTGCGCTCGCCAATGCCGAGCACCTTGGCCGTCTTCTGACGGTTGCCCTCCATCAGGCTCAGATTGGCGGCGATCAGGGCCCGCTCGACCTCCTCGAGGGAACGCCCCGCGAGATCGAGGCCGCCCCCGCTGCCGACGCTTCCGCCGTCCGCCCCCTTGATGCTCTCCGGCACATCGTCGACCGACAGAATGTCGCCACGCGCGAGCAACACCATGTTCTCGATCGCGTTGCGCAGCTCGCGCACGTTCCCGGGCCAGCGGTAGCGCACCAGCAGTGCGCGCGCCTCCGGGCTGATCCCACGCACCTCGCGCTCGTGTTCCGCCGCGAGCTCGCGCACGAAGTGCTCGATCAACAGCGGCGTGTCCCCTGCGCGATCGCGCAGGGGCGGGAGCTGGATCGTCACGACCTGCAGGCGGAAGAGCAGGTCGGCCCGGAAACGGCCCTCGCTCACGGCCTCATGCAGGTCGTGGTTCGTGGCCGCGATCAGCCGGATGTCGACGCTCTGGGTCTCGTTGCCGCCGACCGGCATGACCTCGCGCGCTTCCAGAACGCGCAGCAGCTTGGCCTGGGTGGCGAGGGGCATGTCGCCGACCTCATCCAGGAAGAGCGTGCCCTTGTCGGCGAAGGCGATGCGGCCCTTCTTGTCCGCGATCGCCCCCGTGAAGGCACCGCGCGTGTGGCCGAAGAGCTCGGACTCGATCAGGCCTTCGGTCATGGCCGCGCAGTTGACCGCCACGAAGTTCTCCTTCGCGCGCAGGCTGTTCTGGTGCACCGCGCGCGCGATCAGCTCCTTGCCCGTACCGCTCTCGCCCAGCACCAGCACAGTCACATTCTTGGGGGAGACCTGCCCGAGGATCTCGAACACGCGCTGCATCTGTGGCGAATGGCCCAGGATGCCCTCGAAACCGAAGCGCTTGTCGATCTGGCGCTGCAGGTCGACGTTCTGCTCCTCCAGCTCCAGGTTGCGACGCGCCAGGTGCGCACGCTCGACCGCCTTGCTCAGCTTGGCGCGTAGCTCGCCCAGGTTGACCGGCTTCTGCAGATAGTCCTCCGCGCCGCGGCGCATGGCATCCACGGCGCTCTCGACCGTGGCGTGCCCCGTCACGAGCAGCACCGGCAGATCGGGCTGCAGCTGCTTGATCTCGGCCAGCACCTCCAGACCCGTCTTGCCGCGCATGACCAGATCGGTCAGGACCGCATCGAAACTCTCCGCCCGAACGCGCTCCAGTCCGGCCTCGCCCGATGCGGCCAGCTGGCAATCGTAGCCATCCATCTCGAGCGCATCGGCCAGGGACTCCGCGTGCACCTCATCGTCATCGATCAGGAGGACGCGGCCCGTCACCTCGATCCCGTCGTCTGCTTCACTCATCGCCGTCGGACTCCTCTTCGCCCACGCGCTCGCCACCCGGGACCTCGACGATCAGCGGCAACACCACCGAGAAGCTGGTCCCGCGTCCCTTCTCCGACGTGACCTGGATCGTCCCGCCGTGCTCGTCGATGATGCGCGCCACCGTCGACAGACCCAGTCCGGTGCCGCCCTTCTTGGTGGACCAGTAGAGGTCGAAACAGCGGTCTACCTCCTCGGGGCTCATGCCGACTCCGGTGTCCGTGATCGTGATCTCGGCCAGGTTGGCCTGCCGTCGCACCTGCACGATCAGCTCGCCGCCGCCCGGCATCGCCTGGCGGCCATTGACGAACAGGTTCATCAGAGCCTGCTTGAAGGCCCCGACGTCGAGCATCAGCATCGGCATCTTCGTCGGGAACTCCACGTGCATGCGGATCCCCTGGGCCTCGTTCTCGGGCTCGATGAACTCGAGCAGCTCGCGCAGGATCTTCACCAGGTCCTGGGGCGAACGGTTGATCTGTCCGCCGCGGGCGAAGTGCAGGAAGTCATCGAGGATGCCATCGAGCCGTCCAACCTCACCCTGCAGCGTCTTGAGCCGCTTCAAGCTGCGCTTCTCGCGCGGTGTGGGCTCGGCGGCTGTCTCGCCACGGGGAGCGCGCGCCCACTCCTCCTCGAGCAGCGCGAGATTGATCGCCATGGTGGACAGCGGATTCTTGATCTCGTGCGCCAGACCTCCGGCCAGACGCGCAAGGAAAGCCTGGCGCTCGTGCTCGAAACCCGCCTGGACCGATTCGGACCTGCTCTCCATTATTGCTCGATATTGCTCGATGGATCAGCCGGCCCCCCCTCGCGGGCGCCGGACGGGGCGGATTTTCCAGCGAAGCCCGCCGGACTATCGCCCCATGGCCCGATAGGCTAGCAGCCGTACGGAGTCCCCATACCGACTTTCCTCCGCACTTGAATCGCTCGATGACACTTCCCCAACGAGTCGAGACCGCGCCCGGCGAGCCCGCCCCGCAGGCCGTGCGCGACCAGGTCCTCAACATTCTCGAAGCAGGCCAGGTGGCGGCCCTGCCCACGGAGACCGTCTACGGTCTCGCGGTACGTGCCGATGACCCGGCTGCGCTCGAGCGCCTCTGCCGCCTGAAAGGGCGCGATGATCCGGCGGGCCTGACCTGGCACGCGGGATCCGCGGCGGCCCTGCAGGCCTTCGATGGCCTGCCCAACATGCTCGCCCGACTCGGCGAACGCCACTGGCCGGGGCCCCTGACCCTGGTCCTGCGTGGCGTGCCGAGGGGCCTGGAGCACGTCGCACGCGCGGCCTGGACAGGAGTCCGGGTGCCCGCCCATCCGGCGCTCCAGAGCCTGCTCGATGACGCGCCCTTCCCGATCGTCATGACCAGCGCCAACCGCGCCGGACAGACTCCGGCCGTGGACGCAGCGTCCGTCGAAGCCATCTTTGGCGAGGAGCTCGCACTGCTGCTCGACACCGGCCCGGCCCGCATCGGGGAGAGTTCAACGGTCCTGCAGATCGGTCCCGGACGCTTCCGTGTGCTGCGCGAAGGCCTGCTGAACGCGTCCGACCTGAAGCGCACGGCCGGACTCGCCTTGGGTTTCGTGTGCACGGGCAACACCTGCCGCTCCCCCATGGCCGAGACCCTGGCACACGCTGTCCTCGCACGACGCCTGGCCACGGAACCGGGCGGCGACGCGCACCCTGATGCCGACTCCCCGGAGACCTTCGGGTTCAGCACAGGCTCGGCCGGAGTCTTCGCAGGCACCGGTTCGACCGCAGCGGACCACGCCATCGAGACCCTGCGCGCACGTGGCCTGGACCTGTCCAGGCATTCGTCCCGCCCGGCGGCGCCGGAACTCGTACGCGACTGGGACCGGGTCTACTGCCTGACCCGGTCGCACCTCGACGCACTGATCGACAGCCTGCCACCGGCTCGGGCCAAGAACCTCGAACTGCTCGATCCTGAAGGCCAGGACATCCCGGACCCCATCGGCGCCAGCCTGAACGAGTACCAGCGCTGCGCGGACCGCATCGAGCAATGCCTCGAGCGCCGCGCCGACGAGTGGCTGTAGCCGATCCCGGCCGTTAGATGTCGCCGGAGGGCAGCTGCTCGATATTGCCCGACCCGGCAACACGCTGGCTGACGCGCGGATTGCCGCTGTAGCGCACGTCGCCGCTGCCGGCGATATGCACCTCCAGGCTCTCGGTCGAGGTCAGCTCGACGTCCCCACTCCCGGCGATACTCACGCTCGCCTCACGCGCCGTGAGGCCGACGGTGCGAACATCCCCGGAACCCGCGATCTCGATCGAGACGGAGTTGACCTCACCCTGCGCACGGACGGATCCGGAGCCGGCGATGTCGATCTCGAAGCTCTCACCGGTAACGCCAGAGGCGACCACGTCCGAGGAGCCGGCCAGACCGACGCGCGTGAGAGACTGGGTCTGGATCAGAAGCCGAGGCCTGGGGGAGACTCGGAAGCCGCGCTGAACGCGGACGGTAAGCGTGTCGTTCTCGACGCTCGTCTCGATGTAGGACAGGAGGTTGTCGTCGGCATCGATCACGACATCGGACTCGGCGCCGGTGCCGGCGCGGACCTCCACGTCGAAGCTGCCGGACAGGGAGACGCGCGAGAAGGGAGCCATCGAACGGCTCTCGGTCGCGCCATGTCCTGAGCCGGCGATGTGTTGCTGAGTGGAGAAGTGGCAAGCACCGAGGGTCAAGCTGAGGGAGGCGAGCCAGAGACGGTTCGGGCGGAGGATGGACATGGCGGGGTTGGGTTGGAGGACGGGGGTTGGGATTGGGGGTTGGGAGGATATCCCGGACCGGGGTGTCGATTGGGTATTCGGATACGGGGGGTTGGGATTTCAGGGAAAGGGGGGATTGCGGGAGGAGGGGGTGAGGGATGGGGGGAGGGGCTTGGGGATAGGGATATGGATATGGGTAGGGTTCCCTCTGCTTCGGGCTCTGGAGCAAAACGGGGGGACGCCCCGCCTTGCCCCGTCACCGCCAGCGACGGGGCCCCAAGGGGCGTATCCCGACGCTGGCGGTGACGGGGCAAGGCGGGGCTAGGAGGAGTCCCGGGGTGAGAGGAGGCCATCATTGGGGCGCGGGGCCTCGGGGGCGCGGCGGCGCGGCGCGGCGGCAGCCAGGGCGCGGTGGAGATCAGGCGGGCCAGGCGGCGGTGACGGAGATCAGGCCGTGGCGGCGCCAGCCCAGGTTTTGGAGCCAGGTGCGGGCGGCGGCTACGGGGGATGAAGGCGGGGCGGGGAGGACGCCGGGGGTGAGGTCGCGCCAGCCGGTGAAGACGGGGCCCGATGAGAAGGGGTCCGGGCCCGGGCCGCGATGTGCGCC
>JBLHKW010000150.1:0-12526 GCA_047618565.1 Planctomycetota bacterium | reverse complement strand
GGCGTGCCGACCGAGGCCGAGGACTATGGGCTGGAGGACGTGGTGCTCGAGAAGAGCGACATCATGAGCTACCGCGGGTCACGTCCGGTCTGCGCGGTCTGCCAGCTGAACTTCGACGCCATCTTCATGCTCGACGAACACAACACGCTGAGCAAGCTGATCAAGGAGATGGAAGAGCGGCGCGCGGATCTATGGCCGGAGGCGACCGAGTAGCGCTTCCCTTGCGCGCCGTCTCCGAGTCTTCACGGGACTGCTGTTAGGATTGTCGGCGCCATCCCCTATCCTCTGACCGATGTCCAGCTCGCCCGTCTCCAAGCGCCTGCTCAGCAGGCTCTCCCACTCGGCCGAGTTCGGACACTTCACCAAGTGGGTGTTGCTGGCCTCGTTGGTCGGGATCCTGGGCGGGCTTGCAGCGGTCGGCTTCAAGGCACTGATCGAGGTCTGCATCGAGCACGTCTTCCGACGCACCACGGGGGTCGATGGCGAGGGCGCCGGCGCGTTTGGATCACGATCCTGGTTGATCGTCGCGATCCCCACCGCGGGCGGTCTGCTGACGGGCTGGCTGATCTCCACCTTTGCGCCCGAGGCCGAGGGGCACGGAACCGACTCGGTCATCCGCTCCTTCCACCGTCTCAAGGGCGTCGTGCGAGCGCGCCTCATCGTGCTCAAGGCGCTGGCCAGCGCGATCACCATCGGCACCGGCGGCTCGGCCGGCCAGGAGGGTCCCGTCGCCCACGTGGGCGCGGGTATCGGCAGCTCGATCGCCGGCGCGCTGAAGCTCTCAGCGCGCGACCGACGGCTATTCCTGCTCTCCGGGGCCAGCGCGGGTATCGGCGCCATGTTCTGCTCGCCGCTCGGTGGCGCGCTGTTCATGCCCGAGGTGCTCTACCGCAAGACCGAGTTCGAGGGCGAGGCGATCATCCCCTGCATCATCTCCTCGATCCTGGCCTACGCCACGTTCACCACGGTCTCCGGAGAGCATCGGGCCGTGGAGATCGCGCCCGAACTGCTCTCATCCCTGCGCTTCGACGATCCGCGCGAACTCCTGATCTACCTGTTCCTGGGAGTCGCCTGCGCGCTCGTCGGCTGGGTGTACACGAAGGTCTTCTACGGCGTGCACCACATGTTCGGCCGCATGCAGCGCGTCCCGCGCATGTTGAAGCCGGCCATCGGGGGTCTGCTGCTGGGCTTCACCGCGCTCGCGCTCGTTCCGGTGGCGGGCGACCAGGGGATCTTCTTCGGCGGCTACGGCCTGATGCAGTCGGCCATCGCCAGCAAGATCGCGATCCCGGTGCTTCTGGTCCTGATCCTGGCCAAGATCCTCGCGACGTCGTTCTCGATCTCCTCCGGAGGTTCCGGTGGCGTCTTCGCACCCGCCCTCGCGATCGGTGCGCTGCTCGGCGCCGCCGTGGGCCAGGGCGCGAGCGAGCTCTTTCCGGGAATGGGTCTCAACCCGGCCTGTTATGCGCTGGTCGGCATGGGCGGGTTCTTCGCCGGTGTGGCCAAGGTGCCGATCGCATCGGTCATCCTCGTGGCCGAGATCACCGGCACCTACGCCCTGATCGCGCCGCTGACCCTGGTGGCGGTCGTGCACATGCTCTTCTCCACTGGTTGGAGCATGTACGAGGCCCAGACGGGCAGCCAGTTCGATTCGCCCGCCCACGCCGGCGACTTCGTGGTCGACGTGCTGCAGAGCATGAAGGTGCGCGACGTCATGCCCGATGCGCGCAAACCGCGGCTGGTGCAGGCCGACGTGACCCTGCGCGGTGCGATGCGCATCGTGGCGGACTCCCACGAGACCTACTTCCCGGTGGTCGACGACGAGGAGAAGCTGATCGGCATCTTCTCGCTCTCGGACATCCGGCGCATCTTCCTCGAGGATGTGATCGAGGACATCGTCATCGTGCGCGACTTCATGATCGAGAACGTCAATACGGTCCGCATGGACGACAGCCTGCACCACGTCCAGCGCCTGATGACGCGTGAGAACATCAACGCCGTGCCCGTGGTCGACAGCGAGAACCCGACGCGCGTGATCGCGCTCTTCGAGCGCAACGCCCTCGGTCGCGCCTATTCGGACAAGCTGCGCGCCTTGCAGGCCGATTCCGACGAGGTCCCCGCGGACGAAGCCTGACGGCCCCCCTTGAGGGCTGAACGGGCTGGTGTATGCTCGATCGCCTCATGGTCGATCCCGATGATGGTGCGCCCAGCCCCGCCGGCTGGCAGCAGGTCACACCCAAGGCAGTGCGCGGGTTCCTGCTGCGGCTGGTGCTCTGGTACACGCTGTTTCTGATCCCTGGAACCGGCATCGACAGTGCCTACGGGGCCTTCTTCAGGTTCTCGGGCAACGCGTTCCTCGGATCCTTCGTGGGCGACGTCTCCCTGGATTTCCGCGCCGAAGACAGCGCGAAGGGCATGGATACGCTGATCGTCCTGACGGAGAAGACCAAGGGCAAGAAGCCGGTAGAGGGCAAGAAACCCACCAATTCGCGCCTCATGGGCTACTTGCCGACCGCATTCCTGGTCGCCCTGGTCCTGGCCACCAAGGCGCCCTGGTCGCGCCGCCGACGGCGCCTGCTCTGGGGCCTGCCCCTGATCTGTGGCGTGGTCGCGGTGCGCGTGAGCATCGACATCTACGCCACCCTGGCGCCGAGCCCGGCATTCGCCTCGGTCTCCATCAGCGACTCCCTGCGGCCCACGCTGAGCTTCATTCACGAGCTGGCGGCATACTCCCCATCCACGGGCTTCATAGCGGCGGGTATCGTCTGGATCGGGGTGACCCTGGTCACGGAACCCAAGGCCCGCGCCTGAGGGATCGAAACCCGAGCCTGGCGTCCTTCACGATCCCCGGCGAGCTGGTAGAGTCGAGAAGCCATGGGCAAGAACAAACAGAACCGGCCGGTGCCGTCCAATCGCCAGCCGTCGGTGGTCAAGCAGATCCTGACGCGCTTCGCCATCTTCTTCGGCACCCTGGGCGCCTTCTACGGCGTCACGGCCATGAGCTGGTTCCGGGACTCGCTCTTCCCGGTCTACCTGCGGCTCAACGCCCGGATATCGGCCTGGATCCTGAACGTCCTGGGCGAGAACGCTGGATCGCGCGAGTTCCTGGTCTTCACGTCCAAGTTCCAGCTCGAGATCCGCAAGGGCTGCGACGCCATCGAGCCCTCGGCCCTGCTGGTGGCCGCGGTCCTGATCACCCCCATCGCCACGAGCCGCCAGAAGCTGACCGCCCTCGCGATCGGCGTGCCCTCCCTGTTGATCGTCAACCTGGTCCGCATCATCAGCCTCTACTACACCGGGGTGCACTACCCGGAAGCGTTCGAGATGGTGCACGTCGACATCTGGCAACCCGGTTTCGTGGCCCTGACCCTGATCGTGTGGGCCCTCTGGGCCGCGTCGGTGCTCTCGAAGGCCAACAAGCCCAAGCCGGCCGTGGCCGAAGACGCCTGATCCCGGCTTCAAGGAGCCCCTGGAGGGCCTTCCTGGCCGGTGTTGCGAGCTGCAACAGCCCCGATTCGACGTTATCAGGCCCTTCCGGGGGCCTCTCGCCCCGGGGCGCGGAAAGCCAGTGTTGTACTTTGCAGCACTTTGCCACTCAACCCTATCCCACCCACGGGGCAGAGTGCGGAGCAGCGCCATAACCCGCCCCTTTGGAACGACTTAGTGCTGTGTCCCCGAATTGGCACCGGAATTGCTAAAGTCTGCGCATGGTCACGTCGTGAACGTGGCCTCCCCTCTCAGGGATCTCACACACCACACAACTCGAAGACGGCACAGGCCCCTTCGGCAACAGATAGAGACAATACATATGAAGCGCACTTTGATGATCGCCGCCTGCGTCAGCCTTGCCGGACTCGCGAACGCGGACAAAGGTGACACCATCGTCACGTCCGCCCTCGAGACCCAGATCTCCGTCGCCGGTGTCGCGAACACCACCCCGACGCTGAACAGCAGCTCCTTTGACGAGGCCAGTGGCGCCACGACGCTCAACTTCGACATGACCGGCCAGGAGAGCTGGGACGGCCTGGGCGACCCCTCCAACACCGTGCTCGGCCCGGGACTCCCCGACGGCTCCTCGATGACCGGTGTCGGCTGGGACATCACCCTCACGACCGTCGGCGGTAGCTGGCTGTCCGAAGCCACGATGAACTTCAACGGTCTCGTCTACCTGACCGCCGGCATCGGCGACGATTTCGCGGGCACCGGCGCCTACGCCAGTGGCGGCATCATCGACCTGACCGACAACGGCATCCCGGACATCCTTGTCGCGGGTGACCTTGCCATCGAGCTCTTCGAGGGCTTCGACGACGTCGACGACGCCGTTGACGCCGTCTACGGTGGCAGCATCGACCTCGTCTACGAGGGCGGCGCCGCGGGCGTCCCGACCGTCAGCCAGTGGGGCCTTATCATCCTCACCGTCATGCTGCTCCTCGGCGTCGTCGCCATGAGCCTCAAGTCGAAGGATCAGACGGTCAACGCCTGAGTCTTCTACAGGTCATAGGACCCGACTGATTCCCCGGATCTGATCCGGACCCGGTCGGTACCCTGGATCGAGCTGCGCGCGCTCTGGCTTCGGCCGGAACGCGCGCAGCTTCTTTTTTGGCGGTCCCAATGAGCACGCCTCGCCCGGCACGCCGTTGGCGCCGCGGGGAGTACCACCCTGGGGTCGAACAATGTCCTAGGCGGCCGTGGCCGGAGCGCGCTCGTCGTCAACAGCTAACGACCCGGGGCCCTGGCGCTCGATCCTCGCCGTCGTCCAGCGGAACGTGGTAGCGAGGCAGATGCAGAGCACGGCCTTGTGCAACACGAGGGCCACGCAGGCCCCGGTGAAGCCGAAGTGGACGACGACCGGATGCGCCGCCACGAGCATGGGTAGCGATATCAGGATATGGCATAGGGCGAGCTCGCGCGTGCGCTCCACGGAGCGGAACGCGATGTTCTGGACCGTGACGACGAAGGCCAGCAAGTAGAGCAGCGCGAACCAGCGCAGGGCGCCGATCGTCCAGGCATCGGGTTCGACCGCCGAGAGCAGCTGCAAGAGCGCGGCGGGCCAGGCCATGATGCATGCCGCAACACCGGCGGTCGCCAGCCCCCCGATGAACAAGATGCGCTTGAGGTAACGCTTGAGGCCGTCCATCCCGGCACCGGCGAAGGCGCGCGCCGCGTCCACCGGAACGAAGTTCTCGAGTGCGACGAGCACCACGCCCAGGATCCCGACCACGTTCTGGGCCAGCTTGAGAGCGCCCACCGCCGCGCTCCCGAGCACACTGCCCGAGGCGATGAAGATGGCGTTGCTCGAGAACCACTGGAAGACCGACTGGACGCCGAGCCAGCGCGAGAAGCGCCAGTTGCGGGCCGCGGTACGCGTCAGGGCCTCGCGGCTGAAGACGACCGTCCCGAACTGCATCAGGCCCACGACCAGCGCGAGACCGAAGAAGGCTCCCACAGTCCAGAAGACGGTGTTCAGCTCCAGGGGACCCCCACGCCCCAGGAGGGCCAGAGCGACCAGCTGGCCTCCGAACGCCAGGCTGTCGTTGGCGACGGCGCGAGCCACGCGCCCGGTGGCGAAGAAGCTGTTGCGCACGAAGACGTAGCCCTGGCGCGCGAGGATCATGACCGAACCGGAGAGCAGCGTCCCGTCGAGCAGCGGATCGGCCCAGACCCCCTGCAGGAGCATGTAGGCGATCGCGGTCGCGATGGCGGCCACGGTCGTGAAACCCAACTGCAGCACGAGCATCGATCCGAAGAACCCGGGCCGGTCGGCGTCCGACTGGGCCGGCCCGATGCTCATCATGGGCTGCGAGATGAATGCCAGCTGCAGGCCGACGATGAACATGGCCAGGGCCAGGACCATCCCGAACGCGCCGTAGAGCTCGAGCCCGCTGGACCGGATCAGGACCAGCATCGTCAGGAAACTACAGCCGCTGACGATGACCTGATCGAAGAAGACGAGCCCTATTCGCCCTCGTCCTCGTCCGCGCCATGCGCTGGCCTTGGAATCGGCCACCTATCCGACGCGCGTTTCGCGCTCCTCGATCGTGGCCAACTCGGGCTCCCCGCTCCCTCCGAGCAGCTCCACGTAGGACCGGGTGATCTTCTCCCAGGTGTAGAACTCACGCACACGCTCGCGTGCCTGGGCCCCCTTGCGCACGCGTGCGTCCAACTCCATCTGATCGACGTCCCGCAAGGCGCGCGCCAGCTGCGCTGAACCCTGGAAGTAGAGTCCGCACGAATCGAGTACCTCGCGATTGAACGGGTTGTCGTGGGAGATGACGAGGTTCCCACAGGCCATCGACTCGAGCAACGACGGATTGGTCCCGCCGACGGTGTGGCCGTGCACGTACGCCCGGCAATGGGTACGCAAGGAGAACAGGTTGGCGCGGTCGTAGACGCTCCCGATGAACCGGACGCGCTCATTACAGAGGGCGAGCGTCTCCCTGGAGTACCGGGTATCCACCGCGTTGGTAACGATGATCAACGGTCGGGAACAGCCAGATTCGATGAAGGCCGCAACGATCTCGCGCACCTGGTTCTCGGGCTCGAAGCGGCAGACGGCGAGGTAGTACTCGTCGCGCTCGAGGTCGTGTTGCTTCAGGAAATCCTGCTCGGGTTCCGTCTCCGAGAGCAGAGCCCCGTAGGCGATCACGCTGTTGGTGACCGTGCCTCCGTTGCGCTGCATGACGTCGTCTGCCACGGCCTGGTTATCGAAGATCAGGCGCGACGCCACGCGGCACGCGAGCGCCTCGGTGAAGCGCAGCCACAGACGCGCGAAGCCCGTCCACTTGGACCGGCGCCACTCGATCCCGTCCATGTTGATCCATACGTCGGTGCCCCAGATACGCGGGAGAAAGCACAGCGGGCTGGAGGCGTAGCCGAGCATGTAGACGACGTCGAAGCGCTTGCGCGCGCGCCACAGACAGGCGCAGTCGTAGCGCAGCGTCTCCGCACTCCCTTGACCCCAGGACTTCACGTACTCCAGCGTCACCCCACGATGGCGAGTCGGCGCGGGCGCGCCCTCGCCCGGGCAGATCACCGTCACATCGAAACCAGCCTCGACCAGGCGCACCGAGAGATCCTCGGCGAACGTCTCGAAGCCGCCGTAGCGCGCAGGGATGCCGCGCGTGCCCAGAATGGCGACGCGGGGCTTGTGGGGAATCCCGGGGACGGGGGTTGTTGCAGGCATGTGTGGGGCCCTCTCCCCGCCCATCCTGGCGGGGGAGTCTCGAGCACGCGGGTGTATCGACCATTCCCCTTGAGCCGTCCTCGGTTTTCTCCCGTGAGAGGCATCTTTTGAGGTTCCAACGCCGAATGGCCCTGCCGGGTCCCTGAGGAGCGCCCCTCGCGACGCCTGCAAGCCGGTGTATTTGCGCATTCGGGACAGGGGGTCGTATGCTGGAGGTACTCGCGCCATGCCCCCCACGTCCGACACCCCGCCCCGCTTCGAAATGGGCGTCCGTATCCGCTTCCTGGCGAGCTTTCTGCTGCAGGCCTGCCTGGTGGCCTATGCCCTGGCCGGCTGGCTGGACGTGGATCGACGCGGGATCGCACTGTTGATGGTGGCGGCGGGCCTGAATCTGGGCGCCTTTGCTCTGGCCCGGAACGGGCCTGCGCACCTGGTCCGGATCGCGCACCGAGCCTCGCCCATCTGGGGCGTCACGACCTGGGCCCTGCTCACCCATTGGACCGGCGGCGCTCAGGTATCGCTCTTCGTGGTCGGCCTGTGGTTCGAGGTACTGCTCGCAACCGTCGGTCACTCCCCGCGCGGCATCGCGGTACTGACCCTCGCGAGCACGGCCGCCCTGTGGATTCAGGAGCTGTCGTTCGGAATCTCGGACGCCATCGGACGTCTGAGCCTGCAGAGCTCATTCCTCGTGCTCTTCGGGCTCGTCGGGGCCCGCATCCGCCGCTCCTGGGAGCGCAGCCAGGCCAGGATCTCGAATCGCTTCGGCGAACAGCAAGCGCGCCTGGTCGCGATCGAGCGCAAGCTCGAGGACGCGCAGAACCTGGCCGTGCTCGGCGCGCAGACCGCGAAGATCGGCCACGCCCTGAAGAACGCGGTTCACAATCTGCGCGGCTTCACCGCTCTCATCGAGCGGCGCAATCCGACCTCCCCCAACGAGCAGGCCGAGCTCGATGGGCTGAAGGCCGCGATCGATCAACTGGAGGTGCTCGCACTCGAGTCCCTGCGCCCAGCCGCTCCCGCGAGCGCGCCTGACCCGGTCTCCAGCCCGCCGGTGCGTGCACCTGAGCCCGGCGAAGAAGCACCCGTCGCGCTCAAGGAAGTCGTCGACGACGCGGCACTCAAGATCTCGCGTTGCTACCCTGGCGTTCGTTGTCGCGTGCTCTGGGGTGAAGGCGAGCTGGAGATGCAGGTTCCGCGCGTGCTCCTGGACGAGGTGCTCTCCAACCTGCTGAAGAACTCCGCCGAATCGATGCAGCAACGCGGTGAAGTGACCATGCGTATCGAACGAAACGGCAACGGCTGCGCGATCGATGTGATCGATCAAGGCCCTGGCATCCCGCCCGACATGGCCGAGCACATCTTCCGCCCGGGCCACACGTCGAAGGCCGCAGGTCACGGCATGGGACTGTACCTGGCGCGCGAACTCATGGAGGCCCAGGGCGGTGGCTTGACACTCGGCTCAAACGGCGCGGGCGCATCCTTTCGCGTCCGCCTACCCCGGGCATGGGAGGTCTGAATGGCATCCATCGTGATGGCCGATGACGACGCCTCGGGGCTTCAATTCGCGCGTCTTGTGCTCGAGGGCGAAGGCCACACCGTCCGCACCGGGCCCAATGGCCTCGAAGGCTTGCTGGCCGTCGAGGCGAGCGTTCCGGACCTGGTGATCTCCGACCTGCAGATGCCGGAGATGGACGGTATGCAGCTGCTGGCGCGTATTCGCCAGCGCTGGTCGGACCTGCCGGTCATCGTGGTCTCCGTCCAGGAGGACGTGGAGATCATCGTCGGCGCCATCCGCGCCGGAGCCGACAACTACCTGCTGAAGCCCTTCACGCCGGAGGGACTGATCAGCGCCGTGAACAAGGCGCTCGCGGGCTCCCGTCCAGCGGATGCGCAGACGACGTCCGCCGTCAAGTCGATCCGCGGCCGCAGCCGTGCACTGGTCGAGGTGCGCCACCTCGTCACCCTCGCCGCGGGCTGCGACGTCAACCTGTTGATCACCGGCGAGACGGGCACGGGCAAGGAGGTCGTCAGTCAGGCCGTGCACCGCGCCTCGAAGCTGGCCGACCGCCCGTTCGTGGCACACAACTGCGCCGCCACGCCGGCCGAGCTGTTCGAGAGCACCTTCTTCGGTTATCGCAAGGGCGCCTTCAGCGGCGCGACGTCGGATCGACCGGGGCTGCTCGAGGAAGCGAATGGCGGCGTGCTCTTTCTCGATGAGCTGAGCTCGATGCGCATGGACCACCAGGCGAAGCTCCTGCGCGTGATGGACAACGGCGAGGTCCGTCGCGTCGGCGACGACCGCAGCCGCCAGGTCTCGGTACGCTTCTTCGCAGCGGTGAACCGCACGCCCGCGGACCTGATCAGCGACGGCGACCTGCGCCAGGACCTCTACTACCGCTTGCGTGGCATCGAGTTCGTCCTGCCGCCCCTGCGCGAACGACGTGAAGACCTGCCCGAGCTGGCGGAACACTTCCTGCCGGAGGGACCCACGGGAATCACCTCGGCCGCGCTGGACGCGTTGCACGAACACGCCTGGCCCGGCAACGTGCGCGAGCTGAAGAACGTCATCCTCAGCGCGGCGGTCTTCGCCGGCACGGGCAGAATCGACGTGGAACACCTGCGCCTGGATCAGCAACACGCGGGCGGCGATCCCGCAGCCGCAGCCGCTGCGGCGCCACGCCCAGCGCGCACCCTGCGCGAGATCGAACGGGATGCGATTCTCAGCGCCCTCGAGGCCTGCGACGGCAACCGCAGCCTCGCCGCGCAGTCCCTGGGGATCGACCGCTCGACCCTGTGGAGGAAGCTCGCGGCCATGTCCCCGGAAGAGGGCGGCCCCGAGCCCCAGTCCTGAGCCCCAAACGCCGGGCGGGCGCCCGGCCAGGCAAACCCTACCGTCCACGGTAGATTTTCACGCGGCTGCACCTATTATAGGTCCTCGATCACCCGCGCGGACGCCAACCGGCTACCGCACCCGCCCCTGACCCAGCGACGAAATCCAGCCATGTACGATCCCCAGATGGTCCAGCCCTTCCGCGACGAGCTCACCTCCATCGGTGTGAAGGAGGCCCTGAGCGCCGCAGATGTCGACGAGGCCCTGCGCCAGCCGGGCACAACCCTGGTCTTCGTGAACTCCGTCTGCGGCTGCGCGGCCGGCAGTGCACGCCCCGGCTTCCGCATGTCTCTGCTCAGCGAGAAGAAGCCCGACCAGATGATCACGGTCTTCGCCGGCATGGAAGCGGACGCTACCGCGCGCGCACGCGAGTACTTCAAGCCCTACCGTCCGAGCTCACCCCAGATCGCCATCATGAAGGACGGTCAGCTGGTCAAGATGATCCAGCGCCAGGACATCGAGGGCAAGCAGGCCGACGCCGTGGCTCAGACCCTGACCGAAGCCTACACCGAGTTCTGCTAGGTCGCCCGATGCCCGCTCCCGCCCATCGCTCCGTCCCCGATCGAGTCGATCGGCTGGAACAGGCGATGGCCTTCTTGCAGGAAGCCGTCTACCAATCGCGCGCCGCCCAGGCATCGTCCACCGGTCTGGGCGTGCCCGCGGCCGGCGCCGGCGGCGCCGGCCAGTGCGGCCTGGGCGAGAAGGCCGCGGTCGTGCTCGACCTCACCGAGCGCGGCCAGACCCTCTTCACCGAGCTCTGGCCGCAACCACTCGACGAAGCGCACGTCGAAGGCATCCGCAGCGCGATGGCGGACTGGATCGAGCGCCAGGACGCCCTCGACCGCAAGCGCAACCACTTCATGAAGGACTTCCGCAACCGCCACGGCTTCGACCGCTCGGCCTACACGGAAGCCCAGACCGCAGACTGGAACACCGGTCTCGCAACGGTCAACGACGACGTGAACGCACGCCTACAAGCCAAGGCGACCGAACTCCTCGCCCAGGCCGACTGACCCGCGCAGCGCCCGGCCCAAACCCGGCCGAGCCATCTCGCAACGCCACGTTGCATTGCCCCGCCCCCGCGGCCAAGATACGCCCCACAAAGCGGGAATGGCGGAATTGGTAGACGCGCAGGATTTAGGTTCCTGTACCGCAAGGTGTGGGGGTTCAAGTCCCCCTTCCCGCACCAAGCCCTGGACCTGATTTCGGGTGCATGGCCCCCCCTCCCGGCTGTTTTTTGTCCATCGCAGGCATGCGGGTCCGGCGGGATGGACCTGAGCGGGGACGGAACCGCGAGTCGGGACCGTACACTGCGCCACATGGTTGACCCGCGCCCCCCCTCTACCGGCAGTCGTGCGCGGGCACCGGAGGCTCACCTGGCTTACTGGCGCGCGAACCTGCGCTTGATCGGGTTGCTGCTGGTCATCTGGTTCACGGTGTCCTTCGGGTTCGGGGTGCTGCTGGTCGAGCGCCTGAATGAGATCCGGATTCCGGGCACAGGATTCAAGCTGGGCTTCTGGTTCGCCCAGCAAGGATCGATCTACGTATTCGTGCTACTCATCGTCGTCTACGTGCGCCAGATGAACCGGCTCGATCGCAAGTTCGGAGTCGCGGAGGATTGAAGGCTTCCCGGTCACCGATGGGGTCGCTTGCTAGGCGACATGGAGCCAGGCCGTGAGCGTCGAACAATGGACGCACATCCTGGTCGCAGCCACTTTCGCGCTCTACATCGGTATCGCGATCTGGTCGCGTGCGCGCTCGACCCGGGATTTCTACGTGGCCGGCGCGGGCGTGTCGCCGGTGGCCAACGGCCTGGCCACCGCCGCGGACTGGATGTCGGCGGCCTCGTTCATCTCGATGGCCGGGCTGATCTCCGGCTCCGGCTACGACGGCTCCGTCTACCTCATGGGCTGGACGGGCGGCTACGTGCTGCTCGCACTCTTGCTGGCGCCCTACCTGCGCAAGTTCGGCCGCTTCACCGTCCCTGATTTCGTCGGCGACCGCTATTACTCGCAAACGGCCCGCATCGTCGCCGTCTTCTGCGCGATCTTCGTTTCGTTCACCTACGTCGCGGGCCAGATGCAAGGTGTGGGCATCGTCTTCAGCCGCTTCCTCGGCGTCGATGTCACGAGCGGAGTCCTGATCGGCATGGGCGTCGTCTTCTTCTACGCCGTCCTCGGCGGAATGAAGGGCATCACCTACACGCAGGTGGCCCAGTACTGCGTCCTCATCTTTGCGTACATGGTGCCCGCGATCTTCATATCGCTGATGATCTCGGGGACGCCAATTCCGCAGCTGGGCTTCGGCGGTATCGACGGATCGAGCGGCGAGTTCCTGCTCGACCGCCTCGACGGACTCCACGAACAGCTCGGCTTCGCGTCCTACACCGAAGGCTCACGCTCGACGACCGACATGTTCTTCATCGTGCTGGCGCTGATGGTGGGCACGGCCGG
>JBLHKW010000149.1:0-12535 GCA_047618565.1 Planctomycetota bacterium | reverse complement strand
GCAGGCGACCTTTTTTGGTCGCCGAGGACGCCAATGTTCGCAAAGTGCCGCCAAAGCCCGAAAGGACGGCGAAGCCGGCCGTTCGTGGTATTTCGTCCGCGTGGTCATGAATAGATCGGGCTAGCCCTTGAGCGCCCTACGGGCGGCAAGCACTCCCGCGCCACCGACGAACGGACCGCCCGGGTGATTCGCTGCGCCGCCCATGAAGAGGCCTCGCAGCGGAGACTCGTATCGGCAAAGGGCCAGAGAGGGCCGCTGTACCCAGAGCTGGTCGAGCACCTGCTCACCGCCGTAGATCTGTCCGCCCCGCAGGCCGAAGCGATCCTCGAGCTCCACCGGCGTCAACAGCTCGTCGCCCGCCAGGCAAGCGCGTAGATCGGGGATGAGCTTCTCCAGTGCCGTCAGAACTTGCTCGCGCAACCCAGCGCGACGCGCGTCGGTCCAACCACCTTTCAGGTCACGCGGCACGCCGTGCACATGCACCGACAGAGTACCCGCGCCGTCGGGAGCAAGGCCCACACCACTACCGCTCCAGTCGCGCACGTCGAGCCACGGCGCCTCCGGTAGCTCACCGTACTTCAGCGCATCCGCTGCACGCTCCAGCTCGAGCGGCGACGTGGCTGTCACGATGCGCTGCGCTCCACCGGGCAGGTCGAGCACACGGGAAAGCGCCAGCAGGTGCACCGCCGAACTCCCGCGCGTGCGCCAGTTCTGTACCTCGGTCTCGATGTGGTGCGGAATCAAGCCGGGGTGCACGAGGTCCAGGAGAGTGGCCTGGGGATCGAGCGTCGAGAGCACTAGGCGCGCCTCGATCACCTCGCCGTTATCGAGCTCGACGCCGGTCACGACGGGCGCCTCAGAATTGCCAGCCTGAATGCTCACGGGTGCCACCCCGAGATGCATGACCACACCGAGCTCCGCGCAGCAAGCCGCGAGCGCAGCCGTCACCGCCCCCAGGCCGCCGATCGGCTCCGGACCGCGCGCGGCCTCACGCATGAGCATCATGGCCGTCGTCCCCGCGGCACGCGGCCCGATCACGGTCCCCGGCAGGACAAGCGCCGTGAGTCCCGCTCGCAGCACGGGGTCCTCGAAACACTCCTCCATCCAGTCCCAGGCGGGCATGGTCACGATGCGCAGGAGCTCCATCATGTCTGCCTTGCCGAGGGCGCGCAGCTTGAGGCCCGTCATGGCGAGGTCCAGCACGTCCTTCATACCTGGATTTCGGGATTCAGGAGGAGCGTTGTCGAGGATGCTCACGATCAAGGGCGAGAGCCGGTCGACATGGGCACGCCATGACGTGTACGCGCCTGCATCGGGGCTACCGTCGATCGAATCGCGCAGCATGGTGAGCACCCGGCCGTCACCATTGCCGACATGGACAGCACTCTCGGCACCGCGCCAGCGCAGGCCGTGCTGCTCGAGTGACAGATGGCCCAGTAGCTTTCTTCGCACGAGCGACGTCTCGTGCAGCAACCCGGGGACCGTGTGTCCCGCGTGGAATTCGACCGGGCGCGAAACGCCGCCCGGTTGCTCGAACCGATCGACGAGATGAACCTCGAGGCCCGACTGTGCGAGGGTCGCCGCCGCTGCCAGGCCCTCGATGTCCGCACCCAGGACGATCGCCCGCCGAGCTGAACTCGCCATCAGTTGGCCTCCTTGCCGAGTATGGCCTTGGCACAGAGCGCCCCGGGCGCTCCCATCAGTCCGCCACCCGGATGCGCCCCGGAGCCGCCCAACCAGAGGTCTCGGATGGGAGTCTTGTAGCGCGCCCAGCCCGAGGTCGGACGCTGGAACGCCATCTGATCGAGGGTCAGCTCACCGTGGAAGATGTTGCCCTCGGTCAACCCGTACTCCTCCTGGATGTCCCATGGCGTGAGCACGTGCTTGTGCAGGATCGTGTCGCGCAGGCCAGGGATGTACTCCTCGAGGGTATCGATGACGGTCTCCCCGAAGGCCTCGCGCTTCTCGGGCCAGTGTTCGGCGCCCTCCGCGATGTCGTAGGGCGCGTACTGCACGAAACATGACATGACGTGCTTTCCCGCGGGGGCGACACTCGGGTCGACGATCGAAGGCAGGACCACATTGATGTACGGACGGCGCGAGAAGGTCCCGTACTTGGCCTCGTCGTAGGCGCGCTCCAGGTACTCGATGCTCGGCGCGATGGCGATGTCGCCGCGCAGGTGCTGCATGCCAGGCCGGCACGAGAACTCGGGCAGTCGATCGAGCGATAGGTTCACCTTGCCGGAGCTTCCGCGGAAACGATAGCCCTTCAGGCTCGTCACGAATTCGTCCGGAAGGTGGTCGGCACCGACGAACCCGAGAAACGTACGGCGCGGATCACAACCCGAGACGACCTGATTCGCCCGGATCTCATCACCGTTCTCGAGCACGACGCCGGTCGCGCGGCCGCCGGCGACCAGGATGCGCTCGACGGGTGCCTCGGTCCGAATCTCGGCACCGAAATGGCGGGCCGAATCCGCGATGGCGTTGCTCACGCCGCCCGTCCCACCGCGCTGAAAGCCCCACGAGCGGAAGGCCCCGTCGATCTCCCCCATATAATGGTGGAGCAGCACGTAGGCCGTTCCGGGCGAGCGCACGCCCAGGAAGGTGCCGATGATCCCGCTGACGGACATGGGCGCCTTGAGCTCCTCGCTCTCGAACCACTCGTCGAGGAAATCCACCGCGCTCATGGTCAGGAGCTTCAGACGCAGCTCCATCTGATCGACGCTCGCATCGGAGAAGTGCCGTCCGAGACGTAGCAGAGACATCAGCTCCCCGGGGTTCAAGCTCGACGGTTCGGGCGCCGGTGAATCGATGATGGGCCGCACGAAACGCCCAATCTTGGTCATCGCCTGGCTGAACTCCCCCATGACCTCCGCGTCGCGCTTGCTGAAGGCCGAGACCTCCTCGCGCGTCAATGCCGCGTCCGACCAGCGACACATGGAGCGCCCGTCGGGCAGCGGAAGGAAGGACGACTCGAGCGGGATCAGGTCCAGGCCGAAGCGCGCCAGCTCCAGGTCTCGGATGATCCATGGGCGCAGCAGGCTGACCACGTAGGAACAGCTGGAGTACGTGAACCCGGGGTGCAGCTCCTCGCTGACCGCCGCGCCACCGAGTACATGACGGCGCTCGAGCACGAGGACGCGCTGTCCGGCCTTGGCCAGGTACGCGGCGCAGACCAGACCGTTGTGCCCGCCGCCGACGATGATCGTGTCGTAATCAGTGCTTCCCATCAGGCTTTCTTGCGCTCCGGATCAAAGAACGGGGTCTGCGTGACAACCGCTGCAGCGCGGTGCCGTTCGTATTCGCACGTCACCTCGATCTCGAGCTGCGTACCCGGCGTGGCGTGCTTGGCCAGGACGGTTCCGAGCGCCAGATACTTCTTGAGCGTGGGCGACCAGGTGCGGCTGGTCGCGTAGCCGATCTGCAGGCCATCGTGATAGAGCGGCGCGCCTGCGCGACAGGTTTCGGTCGTGAGGTGCGGCGCCAGCCCGAAACTCTCGTAGATGGCCTCGAAGTCCTTCCAGTTGACCTCCAGCCCGATCAACCGGCGCGCCACACCGCGACGGACCTCGGCGCGGATGGCCGCCTGACCCACGAAGGGATCGCGATCGAGGCTGACCATCCAGTCGAAACCCAGCTCGTGGGGCGTCGACTTCTGGCGCTCGATGAAGGCCGACCTGGCCGATGTGTAGTCGACGCCGTTCAGCAGGAATCCGGCCTCAACGCGCGATACATCGAGCGCATCGAGGCCCATCGGCAGCATGCCAAGCGGCTTGCCACTCTCCATCACCGCGTCGTAGACCCGGATGGCATCCTCGTTGGCCATCCAGAGCTCGTACCCGAGATCGCCCGTGTACCCGGTGCGCGTCAGGATGCCCTCCGCATCTCCGCCCTCGAGGGCGTAGCGCACCGGCATGGCCCGAAAGAACCTCAGCTTGTCGATGCCGGCCCCGACGACCGGTCGCAGGACCTCACGCGAGAGCGGCCCTTGCAGTGCCAGGGCGGCCATTTCGCGGCTGATGTCCGTGATCTCGACGTCCAGTCCACGCGAGTTGCGCTGCAACCACGCGAAGGCCGGGTCCGCGGAGGTGATGCGGAAGTGATCGTCATCCAGCTTGGTCACGGTCCCATCATCAAGCACCTTGCCGTGCTCGTCGCACCAGCAGACGTAGCTGACGCGCCCGATCTTGTGCTTGGAGTAGTCACGAACGGTGACACGCGAGAGCAAGTCCGCCGCGTTTGCGCCGCGCAGCTCATACTTGTACAGGGGCGTGGCGTCCATCAGGGTCGCCTGATGCCGCAGCGCGTAGTACTCGCGATCGTGATAGGTGTCGTAGCGGCAGACTGCGTAGCAACCGGCCCACTCCTTGTAGGCCAGGCTCGTGCAGAGCTCGCTCGTGCGCGGATGAAAGGGCGTGGGTCGGGGCATGGGCGAAGGGGATCCGCGACTATCGGGGAATGCTTTGGAGGCTCCGGGGTCAGACCCCTCGATTCGTCATCCTGAACTCGCCGAATTCGAACTGCAACAGCCGATTCCGATTGTCCCATCGCCAAGGCGGCAACGCGACGTCGGTCGAACAGGCTCCGAAATGTTGACTGGCAACCAGAAAGGACGGGCCCGGAACATCAGGAACGCGCTACTGTCGCCCCGCCCGATGAATGCCGCCAGCCAATGCTCCGACATCCACTGCACCTGACCCGACCGCACACGCCCGGCAGACGCCAATCGCGGCGAGGGCCCGCTCGCACGTTTACCGTGCTGCTGCTCACCGGATTGGCGGTCGCCATAGGTTGCTCCGACGCAGCGGACCACAGTCCAGCCCCTGTGATCCTGATCACCCTGGACACGGTGCGCGCCGACCACCTCGGTTGCTACGGCTACCGCCTGCCGACATCCCCCGCTCTCGACCAGTTCGCCAGTGCTGCGACGCTCTACATGCAGGCGAAGGCCACCGCGCCCTGGACGCTGCCTTCACACGCATCCCTCTTCACCGGCCAGTACCCCTTCGAGCATGCGGCACACACGAACTGGGTCGACACCTCGGACAGCGACCTGACCGACAACGTACGCCCCCTGGGACCGGCCGCGATCACGCTCGCAGAGCACTTCAGCGCTTCCGGCTATGCCACGGCGGGCTTCGCCGCGAACACCGTGTTTCTCATGGAGCGCTACGGCCTGTCCCAAGGTTTCGACACCTACGAGGTCGAACACGGCTATGCCCCCGAAGTGAACGCGCGCGCTCGCGGGTGGCTCGACGCGCGGGAAGACGACCGGCCCTTCTTCTTGTTCCTCAACTACATGGACGCCCACAGTCCATACAACACAGCGGCGCGCGACGGATGGCCGGGCGGCTCCACGGACTCCGTGCCCCTGATCCGTGAGCTGCGCCAGCTCGTCTTGCCCGCGACCGGAGCGCTACCCAGGCGCAGGCTCGAACGCATGCGCCAGCAATACGACCTGGGCATCGCGAACCTCGACGCGGGCCTGGGCGAGCTCTTCGGCTTGCTCCGGGAGCGCAAGCTGTTCGAACGCTCCCTGATCGTCATCGCTTCCGACCACGGTGAGTACTTCGGAGAACATCACCTGATCGCCCATTCCAAGGACGTCTTCGAACCCGTGATCGCGGTGCCCCTCATGATCAAGGCGCCGGGCCAGACACAGGGCCTGGTCGAGGAGCGTCTGGTCAGTCTGGCGCACGTGCCGTCACTGATGCAGCCGTACTGTCCCGCCCTGCACGAGGTCGCGTTCTCCGAAAACTGGCCGTCCGAGACCGTCATCTCCGAGAACCACTTCACGCGCCTCAAGGACCTGACAGAGCCCTGGGCCGAGCGCTTCCCGCCCAGCCGTTTCGCCATCTACGAGGGCGACAGCAAGCTGATCCGGTCGAGCGACGGCCCGCCCGAGCTCTACGATCTGGCCACGGACCCGCCCGAGTCCACCAACCGCGCCGGCGACGATCCGGCGTACGTCGAGGCGTTGCTGCAGCGGCTCGAGGAGGCGATCGCCCGTGGAGCGATCGACGCGCCCGATATGGATCCGCGCAAGCTGTCGGCCGAGGAGATCAAGCAGCTCGAAGCCCTCGGCTACTTCTGAGGTCCGCCGGGACCGGGCGTCAATCGCCGGATGCGTCCGAGCCTGCCTCTGGCGCATCGCTCTCGTCATCCATGTAACCGAGTGATCGCAGGCGGTTCAGCACATCGTCTCCGACCGGCACGAACAACGTCGGTGAGCGCTCGTAGCGCGGCACCACGTCGCGGCTTGCATCCACCAGCTCCCGGACAATCTGCTCGGCCTCAGCGTTCAGGAGTTCCTGACTGAGCAGGTCGCGGGTTTCGAGGGGATCCTCACGGATATTGAACAGGGCATGCTCCTTCCCGTCGGGACCGCCCTGAGGCTGCCAGAGTAGCTTGTAGTTTCTGGTGCGAACCGCGCGGTTGAAGGGCTTGGTCGACACACCCTCGGTCACGACGCACGCGACCGGCGACCCCGATGCACCGGGCAGCCAGCTACGCCCGTTCACGGAGTCGGGTATCGGAACCTGCAGGTAGTCGCACACCGTCGGGAAGAGATCGATGAGGCCGACGAGCTGCTCGATGCGCTGACTATCAGACGCGACGCCGGGCAGCCGGGCCATGAACGGAATCGCGACCTCGTCGTCATAGAGTCCCTTGGCGTGGTTGCCGTATCCACGCTCGAAGAGAGCTTCGCCGTGGTCCGAGGTGACGATGATCGCGGTTCGACCATAGGCCGGGGATTCCCTGAAGCCGTCGAGAAAGACCCCCAGGGCGCGATCGAACTGCTCGACCCCCTGATCGTACGCGTACTCCGCCAGGGCAATCGTCGGGCGCAGGCCAGATTGGGTGGCGGAGCGTCCGTCGACGCGCTTGACAATCTTCGCGATGTCCGCCGCCGCCGCACTCGTGACGGACCGCTGATCAGCATTCAGCTCGTCGACGCGGTTTGAGAGCATTTCACCTTCGAGTGGAATGAAAGGCTGATGACAGTCCATGTAGTGCAGGTACAGGAAGAAGCGCTCTCCATCCTCGAGACCGTCCAACCAGGCGAGTCCGGCCCTGCTGATCTCTTCTCCACCGACGTCCCAGCCCGCAAAGGAGTCGTCGTATAGCTCGAAGCCCTGTGCGAATCCAAAGCTGCGTGCCATCCAGGGGTTGCCGACGAAACCCGCTGTGCGTAGCCCGGAGGCGCTTAGAGCTTCGGCCAGCGTCGTGTCGTCCTCGGCGAGCACGTCCAGCTCCATGATGGCACGCTCATTGACCTTCTCCGTCCCCGACTGCACCAACCGCGGATGATGCAGCACCCCATGCTGCGACGGGTACCGGGACGTGAATACGGTTGCGATCGACGGCTTCGTCCAGGGCGCCTGGCTGTAGGCCTCGTCGAATACGAGATTCTCTCTCGCGAACCCGTCGATCGCAGGAGTTCCGGCCGGTCCGCCGTAGGTGCCGATCCTGTCGCGACGCATGGTGTCGCTCATGATCACGACCAGGTTGGTCCCGGTCAGGCGCTCGCTCCAGCGCAGCTGGTCGGTGACTGGATCCCCGAAGATCGCCTCCCTCGAGACGTCACCGCCCGAGCAGCTCGACAGCGCCAGGGCGAGTACAAGTGTCGGAGACCACCACCGTGGCTGGCGCCCTGCAACCCGTGCAGGATCCGGGTGGCAGAGTTTCTGTTTTGCGCTGAGCGGACACATGCATCCTCCGAGTGGCGGTCATTCTCCAGGATCTGACGGCGGCCGCAAGGGAACGCCGCTAACCGATGGCGGTTTAGAGCTGGGGCGGGGTAGTATCAAGTTGTTATGAGCGAAGCCACAGCTTCCCCCGTGGCCTCCGGTCGGCGTTGGCTCCTTGGTCCCCTGACCGACCTGATCTTCGGATGCGGCATCGGCTACGGGGTGTTCTTCATGTTCCAGGTCTTCGCGGGCGGGACGATGCGCTCGATAATGCCGTTGGCATTGTTACCGGTGCTCACCCTGCTCGTGGCCGGACCGCACTACGGAGCGACGCTACTGCGCGTCTTCCAGCGCCGCGAGGATCGCCAGAAGTACGGGGTCTTCGCCGCGTACATCAGCATCATCCTGGGTGTCGCATTCGTCGTCGGCCTACGCTCGGCGGTCGTCGGTTCCGCGGTCCTGACGGTCTACCTGACCTGGAGCCCGTGGCACTACTCGGGCCAGAACTATGGCATCGCCCTGATGTTTCTGGGGCGTCGCGGCGTGCGCATCACGCTGCCCCTCAAGCGCCTGATCTACGCGTCCTTCGTCTGCTCGTACATCCTGCTGTTCTTCAGCATGCATGGCGGCTCTCGAACAGGCGATTATGCCCCCATCTCCTACGGTAACTCGATCTACTCGTTCACCCAGCTCGGCATCCCGACCGGGTTCTCACGGGCGGTCGTGGGAATCGCGGCAGTCGGCTACCTGATCAGTATCCTCGGGGCCGCTTTCCTCCTGCTCCGCAGGGCGAGCCTGCGCGATGTGCTGCCGACCTTCCTGTTGATCGCGCTGCAAGGGCTCTGGTTCACGGCCCCGGTGCTCTCGCGCCTGTCGGGAATCCTTCAGGGCGTGGACCCGCTCTCCGTTGAGCACGCCAGATACGCGTTCATGTGGATCGCGGTCGGCCACTCACTTCAGTATCTCTGGATCACCACCTATTTCGCCAAGCAAACGGGCCTCACACGGCTGCACTCGAGGTTCCTTGCGCGCTCCTTGGTGGTCGGCACGGCCGTGTGGATCCTGCCGATCGTTCTCTTCTCACCGGGCGCCCTCGGTCAGCTCCCTAAGGACATGGGCCTGGGGATCATGACCGCCGCTGTGGTCAACCTGCACCACTTCCTGCTCGACGGCGCGATCTGGAAGCTGCGCGATTCTCGCATCGCACGCGTGTTGATGAAACGCGGAGCGGAGAAGGATGCGCAGGGCACGGCTCGATCCAATCCGATGCCGCGCTGGGTCAGCTCGACAGCGTGGAGCCTCGGCGTCCTGGTCCTGTTCTGGGGCATTGGAGTCCGCATTGTCACCTATCAGTTCGATATGGCCGTCGCACGCAAGGACCTTGCCGGTGCCGCCGTACACCTCGAGCGGATGGATAGCCTTCTGGTAGCCGGACCGACCCACCACTCGACGCTCTCAAGCCTGGCCCTGGACAGTGGCGACCATGCCCAGGCGCGCGCGCAAGCCGAGATGAGCCTCGCGCTCTACCCGACCGCAAAGGGCTGGAACATCAAAGGAACGGTACAGGGCTTGACGGGTGACTGGGCCGGCGCCTGCGAAGCGCTGGAAGCGGGCGTCGAGCTCGATCCGCAGAACGTCAGGGCGCTTCTTCAGACAGCGGGAGCGCACATGAGGGCGGGTCAGGCAGAGCGCGCCGTGGAGCTTCTCGAACGCGCGCTCGATCTCGATCCCGACAATGGCCCCGGTCACCAGAAGCTGGGCACCGCGGACCTCGGCCTGAACGACCTGAGTGCGGCGCGCGAGCACCTCGAACGGGCCTACGAACTCGGACAAACGGAGGTGCTGCCCAACCTCGGTGAAACTCTACGCCGCTTGGGCGACATGGCCGGCGCGGTGACTGCGTTCAAGCAGAGCGTTCTCACCGGCACCACGCCCCAAGCCGTTCAACGGCTGGCCTGGATCCTCGGCACGAGTTCTGTCGACGGCCTGCGCGACGCCCGTGAGGCTGTGCGACTGGGACAGGCCCTGAACGAGAGCAGTGGCTTCCAGAACAGGCTCCATCTCGAGACGCTCGCCGCCGCGCACGCCGCGGACTCGGACTTTGAAGCCGCCGTCCGGCTACAGCTCGACGCCATCCGCCGCATCGATCCGGCCCAACGCCAACAGGCCGAAGCACGGCTGGCGCTCTATCGCGACGAGCAAGCTATCCGCGAGTAGGATCGAGGCCGCGCTCGGGGTCAGAACGTGATCTGGAGGCCGTCGGATGTGTTGTAGCCCGCGCCAGTGGCGAGGCCCGAGCGGAACCAGTGCTGGAAGTGCTGGGTCCCGAGCAGCCCCGTGGCATAGGGGGCGCTGTAGCTGACCGTGAAGACGGCGATATTCGGCGCCTGCATCATCATGCCGGCCGAGATGAACGGCAACATGCGCTGGGTCATCCCGCCGGCGCAGATCAGGCCATCGCCAAACGGTGCTCCTGCCAGCATCATCGGCCCGTAGAAGAACTGGCCGGTAGTGTTCGGGACGGGCTGGCTGGTGAACACCAGGCTCGAGTTCGGCGAGCCGGTGGCGGTGAGCAGCGCGGGTGATCCAGTCGAATTCGGCAAGCTGCTGCAGAAACTCGTGCCGACACCGGCACCCGCAGGCGTGTAGTCGATCTCGAGTTTCGGGCGATCGGTCGGCGCGCCATTCTCGCGCGAGCCAAAGCGCTTCGCGCTGACGACGCTCTCGTCATCGGCCTTGATCAGCCAGCCGAAGTTCCCGGCCGGTGTGTCGAGCCAGGCCTGCAGGTCGGTGACCATGCCGGCGGAGGTGAAGACACCGAAATCGAAGAAGATCGATGCGGTCGCACTTGGCGTGGGCGCGAAATCCCCACCGATGGTCGTCCACAGACTGCCGGGCGAGTAGGTGTGCAGCCAGGTCGCGTCGCCGGTAGTCGCCGCGCCGCCCTGTCCACCCCCCATGCCGTTACCGAAGGAGTTACCCTCGCCCCAATCCTGATCCACCGCATGGAGCGATAGGTCGGTCGGCCCGGTGATGCTGTTGGTGACCGTCAGGGTCAGCGTCGCCGAGTTGATCGTGGCTCCCGCGGGCACGGCTGCGGCCAGGTCGAATTTCAGCAGCCCGCGTCGGATGGACTCGGCCGTGAAGGTTCGACCCGCGAATACATGCCCGAACGCTCCGGCGCTGAGGGTTCCACCGACGCTCTCGAAGAGAGTGTTGTCCTTGACCGGCTCGATCGTGATCACGTCGGCGGCTGCGCCGGATACGAGAGCGGCCACACCGAGCGCGCGGAGAGATAATTGGGTCATCATGGGCAGCGGGAGTGAAATGAAAGCGTGCCTATCCGGGCAAACAGAGTCGTGCGTGGGCCGGGCCCATAACCCCGGGACACGGGACATGACCGAGCCCTTGCCCAACGCCGACGCCAGGCCCCAACCGGGCCTGAGGAAGACCAAATCTACCATCACTTCCACATCCCAGGGCTGGAATAGGGTTCAGACGACCCTGATCCGGCCTGGGTTCCCATCCTCCTGGCCAGCTTCGGCCCGACGAGGGGTAAACCTCGCTGTCTCGACCGTCCGTTTTGCCCCCTGCACCGCGTTCATGAGGTCGCGCAGGCGGTCTCTTCGGTGCCGAGGGCCTTCCCCCGGCACTGGATTCGAAGGCTCAGCGGGTCTCGCGCCCCACGCCCAGCAGCGGGCAGAGGAAGTAATGGAACTCGCCGTCGCCGTCAAAGTCCTCCATCCAACGACCGCCGACATGGCCATGATCGCCCGGGCCGTACTCGGTCGTCAGACCGTTGGAACCCATCTCGAGCAGCTGGAAACGGCCGTGTGCGGGCAGCGGGTCGGCGGTGACGATCGAGTCGTAATAGAGGCCCTGGCTCGCCACATAGACGACCGGGCGCATGAGCGCGCCACGTTCGGCGCTGGCCGTGGAGACGCCGGCGGCGATACCAGCACAGACGAGCGCAGAGAGGATCAAGATGCGTTTCACAGGGGGTCCTTTCACTGGGGAGGATCCCTCTCGACGTCGACCGGAGGTCGGGCCCCAGGGCTGCATCGACCTTCGGGCACTCTTCATTGCTGTGACAGAAGAACTCGAACCAGCGCGGGAGGTAGAGAATCGGGCCTCAGTCGAGCGCGAAGAGCACCTCCCGGCCCTCGCCCCCCCCCGCTGTGCCGTAGACTGAGAGCGTCCGTTGCCCTCGGGCCGCATCCGATGACGTTTCCACGAACACGCCGCCCCATGATCGACCGTCGACGAGCCCTCGTTTCAAGCGCCCTCGCGCTGGCGCTGATGGCGGCCTGCAACAAGCCCACCGAGCCGCCGAACGGGAATCCCGGCGCCGGCACCCGGCTCGATTCCAAGGCGACACGCCTGGCCAGAGATGTAGCCGAGCTGCAGGAGTCCACTTCGCGAATGGAAGCGCTCGGGCTTCACGAACCCGTTCTGGAAGCGGTGGCCCGGATCCTTGGCGAGGGCGACGGCGAGACCTGGCGGCGCTCGGGGGGATGGGCATTCAGAACGTTCGAGCTGGCCTACTGGACTGCCTGGGGGGCGCCCCAGGGTGGGGACCCGGGTGCGCCGATGTTTGCCCTCGACTTCAGACGCGAGGACCACCCGTACCACACGATCCTGCGTTACGCGCGCACGCTTGAGAGCCACGGAATCGACTTCCTCGTCGTGCCCGTTCCCCTGCGCACCCAGGTCTACCCGGAGCGTCTCGACGGCATCCCGGATCAGGGCCCGGACTTCCGCGGTATCGACCTGGCCCACGCGAAGTACCTGCTGACTCTTGCGCAGGCCGGCGTCGAGGTGCTCGACCTGCTACCGAGGTT
>JBLHKW010000148.1:0-12543 GCA_047618565.1 Planctomycetota bacterium | reverse complement strand
TTGAGCGGGTCGTGAGTTTCACCACGGGCTGCTAGTGCTTGCTTGGAGTTTTGCGCGAGCGTCAGGCGGTGGTGTTCGAGCGAGAGGCGGATGTAGTTAGCCAGTGGTTCGCACCACGCGTGTACGGCGTCCATCTTCTCCAGGGCGACGGTGCAGTGGATGGACGGGAAGTCGGCCGATTCCTCCGCGACGCGTCCGATGAGGAGGTCATCGTGGAAGAGCTCGTATTCACGACATGGGTCAGGCGCGACGGGATTGAAGAGCGTACAGGTGGCTCTGACTCGCCACGAGCATGCGGCCGCTGGGGGCCAGGACTGGCGCGGTCGATAGGGGCGTGCCTTCCAGGGTCGCGAGGGTCGTCGTGCGCACGATGTCGTTCTCTGTCCGACAGGTCATGACGTCGTGGCCCGCGCTCACGAGTAAGGAGCCGTCGGCCGAGACGGCTGCGCCACCGATCGGCTCCGGCACCTCGACAGTCCACGCCCGCTCGCCCCACGTGCCAAGGCACACGACATGCTGGCTGAAGACGAGGTAGATCTGGAGGTCCTGGCCCACGATGGGAGGGGCCATCGTGGATCCTTCCGAGGAAGGCCAGCCTGTCCTCGCGCATCTCGCGCCCGTTGGCGAGAGCAACCAGTACGCGAAGTCGCCGGACTCCTCACGCAGGACCAGATGGATGCGGTCGGCCAGGTCGACGCTGAGCCAGAGCGGTTCGGTGGGTTCGGTCGTGATGAGCGACGAGAGCTCCAGGTCTGGGTTCGCGAACGCGATCGCGCCGTTGACTGCGATCACGAAACCGTCGCGGCTTCGGACGGCGTGGAAGGAGTGTGAATCGTGGTTCAGGACCTGGCAGCGCTTTCCGGTCGAGAGCAGGCCGATCTCGTTCGTGCGCGGGCGATCGCCAAAGGACCAGGTCACGAGGCCTGCGATCGTTCCGGGACGGCCCTGTGCGCTCATGGGAGGCGCCGAACCAGCGGCGACGAAGCGCCCGTCTGGCAAGATCGAAAAATGCGTTCGTTGAAGGTCGCCCGCGAGGGACAGCGTCGTGGCGAAGAGCTCCGCCCCGGTTCTCAGGCTGCGGCAGATGAGGGCCTCCGGGGGCAGGTCCTCGTAGAAGAAGCTGCGGCCGTCTGGATGGATGAAGACATCACTTGGACCGAGCCTTCGGGATGTGATGTGCTTGCCGTCTCTCGCTCGCAACAGCTCCCAGGCGTCGGACGAGTGCGCGAGAGCCCGGTTGCGTGTGAGCTGAATGCCCTTGAGCTTTCCACCGATCGTGAGGCGCTGCTTCCAGGCCACGGACCAGGCGGGCTTCGAGGAGAGGCGCCAGGGAAGGGACGACGTTTGCCCCGGATTCAGCCAGCGGCCCGAGAGGACCTTCTCTCTCGCATTCGGAACGGTGGGGGGGGGAAGCGCCTGATCGGTCGCCTCCTGCATCTCTCGAACAGGCACCTCCATGGGCCGGCGCATGTGGTCCCTGAAAAACTGCGGGACGGTCACCCGGGACTCCGGGTGGCGAGGTAGATGCGCGCGGTCTGGCGATTGGTCTCCACGTCGTGGCCCGAGAACGACATGATCTCGCCGGGCAACAGCTCGAGGTTGTCGAGAGCGATCACGGCCTGGTAGAGCAGGTTGTCGTCACCGTGCAGGCCATGCTCGAGCGCTTCGGCGAAGAGCGTTTCATCCTCAGCTCGCACCAGTTTCCCGATGGCCCAGATGGCGAGGCCCGCCTGGGGGTGAGACCAGTTGCCCCGCACGAAGTGCATGAGTGACCCGTGCAGCTCATTGATGCAATGCGCGTCGACCTCGAACTGGATCAGCCCCTTTGGCCACTCCTCCACGATGCCGAGGTGCTGTTCCGCCAACCAGCGATGGATCAGATCCTCAACATCGGCCAGCAACGGTGCATCCACACGTCCATCACGCAGCGCTGCGTGCACCTCGTCGAGAGTTTTCTTGTCGTCCATGCTTCGCTCGCCCAGGCGCGGTGGCGCCGGGCTGATCCGGTCGAAGAGTCGCACGCAAGATGCCGCACCGAGCAGCTTCGTACCAGCTTTCCAGGTTTCTGCTAGTGCGCGACGCCGCGGCACGACACGTTCTGATCATGTCTGGCCCGATCGCTCGCCTCAACGCCGATCTCATCGGCCGCTACGTGATCCAGAGCGAAGCACGTGTGGGAAGCATGGTGACCGAATACGTCGGTCGGGATCTCGAGCACGATCGGGAAGTCTGCATCAAGGTCGTGAAGCCCGAACTGGCAGAGGTCGTTGGAGTCGAGCGGTTTCTGAGCGCGATAGGCCCGGCCGCATCGCTTCGCGGCACCCACATCTTGCCGCTTCTTGATTCAGGTCGCGTTGCGGACACGGCCTACTACGTGGTGCCACGGGTGGACGGTGAGTTGCTGCGCGAGCGACTGGATCGCGGGGGACGGTTGTCCGTGGACGTGACGCTGGGGATCACGCGCGATGTCGCTCTGGCGCTGACCCACGCGCACGAGCGCGGCATCGTGCATTGTGACCTGAGGCCGACCCATATCTTGCTGGGTAGCGAGAACGCCCTCGTAGCGGACTTTGGCATTGGGCCGGCGATCACGGCGGCCACTCGTACTCATCCGACGGCCACAGGCCTGTATGTGGGGACTCCCTCCTACCTGAGCCCGGAGCAGATTGGGGAGAACGCTCCGATCGACATGCGCAGTGATGTGCATGCATTGGGGTGCATGATGTACGAGATGCTGACGGGAGATCGGCCCTATCCCGGGACGACGGTACAGGTGATCGTTGCGAAGGCGCTCAGCTCATGGGTGCCATGCATCCGCGCTGTTCAGCCAGACGTGCCCGAAGGGATCGAGGTGGCAATTTCCACCGCGCTGGCGCGGCGACCAGAAGAGCGCTTCGGGTCAGTGCTGGAGCTGTACGAGGCCTGCGTCACGAGCAGATCGGCGGGCTGATAGCCCGGGGTACCCATGAGCCGGGCCAGGGTCGGGGGCGCGACCTTCGCGTGCGAGGTCACTCCGCATGGTTGGAGGCCAGAAGCGCGTTCAACATCTCCGTTTCCCAGGACTTCAACGCACATGCCCTGAGGACGCCTTGATGTGTGCGGAGCAGGCTGCGCCACGGATCTTCATCGTGTGCGGGGTGATGAAGCGCCAGACGAAGACAGCCGTGCTGGTGCGGGCCGGCTCTTCCCGCGGCGGGAATGAAGTCAGCCGACTGCTCGATGGCGCGGGGGAGCTGGGCACGACCGAGCTGCTCGTACAGGGTGGTCGCCTCCGCGTGGATCGCTGCATCGGCCGAATCGCTGTGTTCCAGGGACAACAGGCGGTCCAGACGGCGTACGAACGTCTGGGGCTTGCGCCGCTTGCGAAGGCTTCCGACCGACACCAGGATGAGGGTGGGCGCGACGGCAATTGCGTAAAGGAGAGGCAGGCTCGAGATCGCGTCGGGGTTCAGAAAAACCCAGGCCAGCACGGCTGCCAGTACGACCCCGATGAAGAGTCTGTCGCTCATGATCCTCGGAGCGTACCGAAACCGGGAGTCTACGCCACGGATAGCGACCCCCCGCGCCTCCACCGCTCGCCTGGAGTGCCCCATGCGCAACGCGATGCTGGTGCGCCGCCCGAGTCCTCAGCGGTCACCCTCTACCGGCGTCAACAGGATCCTGTCGGCCCCCCACAAGATGGACTTCGAGGGGTCCCAGGAATCGGGCTCATAGCCTTTCTTCAGCACCTCAAAGACGGACCAGACCTCGTCATCGAAGGACACCACCCCCTCTTCATTGGAACGGAACTCCTTTCCATTTGCGGAGCGGAAGAGAACCTGAGAAAGAGCCACATTCGATTCCAGATCGAGCACACGCAGGCGAAACTCGAGGCCGGGCTTCAGTTCGACGCGCAGAGTTCGCTCCGCTCCCAGTTGGGCGAGCGTTTCAGCAAGCGAGAAGACTCGCCCGCGGTAGCCCTCGCCGCAGACATGAAGTCGGCTGCCTTCCTGGACGGGAACCTCGAATTCGGATCTGGGCGCATAGGTAATGCCCCATTCATAGGTACCAGGGCCGCGGTCGAAGGTCGTGCTCACTTCCTCGATGAATTGCTTGGTGACGGCATCGATGACTTCCAACCGAAAGCTCTCCTTGGGTGCTGC
Organism: Planctomycetota bacterium; assembly: GCA_047618565.1. Classification (GTDB taxonomy): domain Bacteria; phylum Planctomycetota; class UBA1135; order UBA1135; genus JBLHKW01. Next base: position 8,401 of record JBLHKW010000148.1, on the reverse strand, counting down.
ATTGACCCGCCGAAAAACGGCCTTCTTGTCGCCAAAGTCCACTCGCAGATGATCCGGATCGAAGAGGTCCCCCTCAGGATCGAGGTTGGCCCGGATGAGAATTGAATCGCACTCGGCCCCGTGGAGTTTGAAGACGCCCTGCCCATCCGTACTCGCCGTTCGGTTCCAGGTCCGGGACCCTCTTCGCTGCTCCAGGACAATCGCCCGACCAGCCAGTGGCTTCCCCTGTTCGTCCAGTACAAGCCCCTGAACCGCCAAGGGGCGATTCTCAACCAGTGTGATGTCGAGCGCCAGACGTTGCCCGGGGAAGAGGTCCAGCTCCTCATAAGTGACGAAGGAGCCATTCATGCCGAGAACGGCCACCGCGGTCTGGCAGGGCGGCAACCCTTCAAAGCTCACTCGCCCCTCTCCGTTCGTGACTTTGGGGGCGCCGCCCTCGTAAGCAGCCTGGTCGGTACGCGGGTTGAGCAAGACTTGCTCTCCCTCCGCGACCGTTCCGTCATGGGTCCACAGTCGCAGGTCGACGACCGCGCCGGGCTTCAGGACCAACGATTCGAGGGGCAGCAATGCGTCTCGCTGAATCGATCGAAACTCGCTGAAATACCCCTGGCCGTCGGCTGCCCACAGGGAGAGCTCCTGCTTGAGTTCTTCCTCTCGGTATCCAAAGCGAACAACTCCGGAGGACCGCTGGCATGTTCGCGTTCGAATGAAACTCCCAAGGCATGCGAAGGAGACCTGGCAGGTGTCCGCGCTATCCGAAGGAAATCCAACGCGCACCTCCAGGGACTTGCCCGCGCGCGCGATTCGCAGATCGACTTCAAGCACCTGATCGGATGTGGCAGCACTGAAGTCAAAAGTGTCTTCCAGCAGCACCCACCCAAGAGCCCGGCCCTCTTCGTCTGCAACGGAGAACCGGTAAGTTCCTGCATGCACCGTGGCCAATCGAAAGCGCCCCTCCGAGTCCGTGGTTTGCCGCTGTGAGCCGTTTGGCCCCCAGACGCCGACCCGCATCTCGGCGTAAGGTCGACCGCCATCCTCGAAGGCCACCCGGCCACGCAAGGCTGGGGCAGTGGTGGTGGTGGATTCCAAGACACGCGAAGGCGCGGAACTGGCCGCCGTAGTGCGCTCCAGTTTCTCCGGAACGCTCAATGCCCCTGCGTCGCCGTCCAGCACAGGACTCTGGACGATGTCAGGAACGACAGATTGTCCGGTTTCCACCGCTCCAGACGTGAAGAGCCAGTAGGCGCCAAGGCCCAAGCTGATCACACACACGAAGAGCCACCATGTGAATCGAGTCATCACGGGAGCTTAGCTCGGGTCGTCCCACGCGTTTCGACTCTTGCGTGAGTTCCGATCAGGAATGGCGGCTCGGGTAGGGAGAGTGGGGGATGGGCGAGTGGGCACGCACAGTTTCCGTGCATCGGGACTCGACTGCGGGGGCCGCCACCGTTTCCCTTGCCAACACGCCCGGGCTGGTGCTCACTGAGGATTCGTGGGATGCTGCGCGGTAACAGGTCATGGCGAACCGGGAAATGGAATTGGGGAAGGGCGACGGGCCAGACCATGACGCGGGGGCCTCGGCCTCCCGGTCTTACGGCATCTTGTTTGCGGTCGCTGTCTTCTCGAGCGCCTTCCTGATCTTCTTTGTGCAGCCCATGGTGGGCAAGCACATCCTGCCCTGGTTCGGCGGCTCGCCCGGGGTCTGGACGCTGTGTTTGGCCTTCTATCAGGCCAGCCTGTTCGCCGGATACGCCTACGCGCACGCCCTGGTGAGGATGCGCCCCGGCGTTCAGCTCGTCGTGCACGCATCCGTGTTCGGGCTAGCTGTACTGGTGCTTCCCGTATTGCCAGAGGCCGTCTGGAAACCAGCGCTCGGTCAGGATCCGAGCGGGCAGATCCTGTCCATGCTCGCGGCCAATGTGGCCCTGCCATTCATGCTGCTCGCGGCCACAGGCCCGTTGCTCCAGGCGTGGTACACACGTGTGTTCACCGGGCGATCGCCGTATCGGCTGTACGCGATTTCGAACACGGGCTCCCTGCTGGCGTTGATCAGTTTTCCCGTCCTGGTCGAGCCCAACTTGCCACTCTCGAGCGCTTCCTCGCTGTGGACGGCGTCGTTCATGGTGTGCGGCGCGCTCGTGATCGTGTGTGGTGCGTGCGCGGCGCGCGCAGGCGCGTTCGCCGCTCCGGCGACGTCCGCTGAGCCACAGGCCGACCCGTCCGGAAGTGCTGGCGGCAACAGCCCGCTGCTGTGGCTCGGGTTGGCGGCCAGCGCCGTCGTGCTACTGATGGGAGTCACGAACGAGCTGTGTCTCGACGTGGCCAGCGTGCCGTTTCTGTGGGTCTTGCCACTGGCCGTTTATCTCCTCACGTTCATACTCTGCTTTGCTTCAGAGCGCTTTTACCAGCGCGGCGTGATGCGTGTCAGCTTCGCGATCGCGTGCGCGGCGCTCCTGGTGCTCGGCCAGCGGCAGGGCGGCAGCGGTGGAGTAGGGGCACTCGATGTCGGGTTGCGGGTTCAGATAGGGCTGTACACCCTGTTGCTCTTCACGGGCTGCATGCTGGCCCATGGGGAGCTCTACCGAGCTCGACCTGCGCCGCGACTCCTGACTCGTTTCTATCTGTGGGTCTCCGGGGGCGGCGCGCTGGGCGGGCTCGCCGTCGGAGTCGGCGCACCGCATTTCTTCGATGGGTACCGTGAGCTGCCCCTGGGCGTACTTCTCTGCGTGTTCTGTCTGGGCGCCGCACACTGGCGCGGGTCCGCGGCTCCCAGGTCGCACATGCTCGCCTGGGCCAGCGCGGGTGTCGCAGTGCTGGTCGCGGCCGGCGCCTGGTATATGTCGGCCGAGGGCGACGATGGATTGCTGCGTCCACAAGAGCGCAACTTCTTCGGTGTGCTGCGCGTGAAGGATCTCGACCGGGGCGACCCGAGCCTGCACCGCTACGTGCTCCAGAGCGGCCGGATCGACCACGGTCTTCAGCTCGTGGACCCGGCGCGTCGCCGTCGCCCGACTTCATACTACGGTGAGAGCTCTGGCATCGGCCTCATGCTCGCCGGACGCCCCGACGGCCGACAGTCGCGCCTGGGTCTGATCGGTCTCGGTGTGGGTACGCTGGCGACGTATGGTCGCGCCGGCGACTCGTTCCGTTACTACGAGATCGATCCGGACGTGGCTCGCATCGCGCGCGACGACGGGGACTTCACCTTCCTGGAGGATAGCGCCGCAGATGTTGAGATCGTGCTCGGCGATGCGCGGCTGTCGCTCGAATCCGAGCGGGAACGGGGTGCGGACACACCCTTCGACATCCTGGTCGTGGACGCCTTCAGCAGCGACTCGATTCCGGTACACCTGCTCACCCGCGAGGCATTCTCGCTCTACAAGGAACGGCTGGCGCCCGGCGGCGTGCTCGCCGTGCATGTCTCGAATCGCCATCTCCGGCTCTCGCCCCTGGTCTATGCGGTAGGCCGCAGCGCTGGACTGCGAGCCGTGCGCATCCAGAACAGCCCGGGGCCGCAGGGCCTGTCGCTGGTTGCGATCTGGATCCTGCTGGCCGAGAATCCGGGCACGATGGAGCGGCTCGTTCGCCGGGTGACCGAGCAGCGGGAGATGCTCGGCATCTCCGAGAGCGAGACTCGTTTTGGACACCCACCGCGAGACGCCCTGGAAGCTGCGCCCGTTTGGACGGATGACTACAGTGATCTGCTCAGCGTGCTGCGAGTCCAATCGACTTCACAATGACGGGTGCCAGCGCGGTACCTTCTAGACCATGAACCCTACCCCCGTTCCCCGGCCGACCCCGCATTGCGTCCGTACCGTCGACGAGATACGGGGTCAGTTTCCCGCTCTCGCGAGCGATTGGGCGTTCTTCGATCATGCGGGCGGCAGTCCGCCGGCGCGCTTCGCGATCGATCGGATGGCGCGCTACATGTCGGAGACGCCGTTTCAGCACGGCGCGAGCTATCCCCTGTCGCAGCAGGCCGTCGCCGGCTTCGTCGAGGGTCGCGCGGCCGCGGCGCGACTGCTGAACGCGGCTCCCGACGAAGTTGCCCTGGGCCCGTCGAGCACGACCCTCGTGGCGCGACTGGCACGTGCCATCGCGCCATCTCTGGCGCCGGGAGACGAGATCGTGGTGACCAACCTCGACCACGAGACGAACATCACCCCCTGGCGCCGGCTCGAGGAGCAAGGTGTACGTATCCGCGAGTGGAAGTTTCGCGAGGAGGACCAGGCGCTGCATCCGGAGGACCTGGACGAGCTCCTTTCCGATCGGACGCGCCTCGTCGCGTGCACCCATTGCTCCAATCTCATTGGGACGATCCACGACGTACCGGAGATCGCGCGCCGCGTGCACGCGGCCGGCGCGAAGCTCTGTGTGGACGGCGTCGCCTTCGCTCCGCACCGGCGCATCGATGTGCGCGCCCTCGACGTCGACTTCTACTTCTTCAGCACCTACAAGACCTTCGGCCCACACGCCGCCGCGCTATTCGTGAGGGCCGACCACCTCCCTGATCTCACGACCCAGGGCTTCTTCTTTCAGCCGACAGGTAGCCCGAAGGTTCTCGAGCCCGGAAGCGTGCCCCACGAGCTGGCTGCGGGCCTGACAGGCGTCACCGAGTACCTCGCCTGGCTGGCGGGGGACGGGCCCGGAGGCACGCAGATCAGCGACGCCACCCTCGACATCGCCTGGGGCTGCATCGAAGCCCGCGAACGCGAACTCGTGCGCCCGTTGCTCACGCTCCTCGAGGACCATCCGCGCGTCGAGCTGTACGGCCTGGCCAACCCGGACGATGCACGGCGCGTATCCACCGTCTCGTTCACCGTCGAGGGGCGTCAGTCCAGCGAGCTCCCGGCCGCGCTCGATGAGCGCAAGCTCGCAGCACGCTTCGGCCACTTCTACGCTCACCGCGCGGTCGAGGCTCTTGGCCTGCACGAGCGCGACGGCGTGGTGCGAGTGAGCCTCCTGCACATCAACGATCAGCGGGAGATCGAGCGCCTCGTCACGGCGTTGGGCGAGATCCTCTAGCAGGCCGTTGATAAAGTGCTTGGGCGCCAGGGCGACAGCATCCGCTTCGGAGTGGTGCCTGGAAACGCAGGCGAATCGGTGGATTCGGCGAGGTTTTCAGGCGCCGCACCGGAGTGGAGGATGCCGCCCTGGCGCCGGATGACTTTATCAACGGTCTGCTAGGCGCGGACCGGTTCATTCGTCTCGACCCCGGGGCTTTGTTCTGGTGCACCGTCCGAGGGCGTCGTCTCGGTCCGTTCGGCGGACACCAGCCACAACGTTCCCACGGAACGGGACCCAAGATGCCGAGGGCGCCGGTCCCGGGTCCGCGATGGCTTTCAGGACTCGCACGGCATCTACGGTGGCGGGCTGACAAGCGGGGCGAGCCCACCCTGGAGCGGCCCTGTACCCGATAGAGCACGGGGGCCCCAGGACCGCGAGAAAAAGCGGAACCTGGGGCCCCCGGGTCTGTTCAGGGCGCGAAGATGGTCAACATGCCTAACAGACAGGGTGCCAGGTCCGCTGAGGGGCACGGGGATGGCTCCGGGGGCGATCCGCCGGACGAGAGTGCGCGCCTGATGGGGCTATGGGCGGCCGGGGATGAAGGTGCTTTCGAGCGGCTGGTGCAGCGTCACTCGGGTTCGGTCTACGCGTTGATCACGCGCTTCCTGGGCGCGCACCCTTCGCGCGAGGACATGGTGCAGGAGGTCTTCCTGCGCGTCGTGCGGTCGCGCGACCGTTACGAGCCGCGCGCACGCTTCACGACCTGGCTCTACCGCATCGTCTTCAACCTGTGTGTCAACGAGGGCGAGCGTGCGGGTCGGCGCAAACATCTGTCCCTGGACCGCATGCGTTCGTCGGACGACGACGCGGGCCAGGTGGATTTCGAGGACGAGCGCGTCGAGCAGCCCGTGGTGTCCATGCAGCGTGCGGATCGCGTCAAGATGGTACGCGATGCGATCGCCGAGCTGCCCGAAGCACAGCGCATGGCATTGGTGCTCGCCAAGTACGAGGAGATGCCCTACGTCGAGATCGCGCGTGTGCTCGATTCGAGTGAGAAGGCGGTCAAGTCGCTCATGCACCGGGCGCGCACGAGCCTGCGCGAGCGCCTGTCTGTCTTGCTACAGGAGGATCTGGCATGAGCACTTTCTGTTCCACGTTCCGCGACCTGCTCGAGGGGGCACTGGTCGGAACTCCCGATCCGTCGCGCTTGACGCGACTCAGCTTTCACGAGCACCTGCTGACGTGCTCGGGATGTCGCGACCTGCTCCAGGCGGAAGAGGTGCTCGAGATGCTGCTGGCCTCGTGGCCGCGCCCCGAGCTGCCGCCGGAACTATCGGCGCGCTTGGTCGAGCGTTTGCGCGAGGCGCGCAAGCTCGAGGAGCTGCTCGAACTCGCCGATCCGCCCAGCGTCCCTGACGGTCTTGCCGGTCGCGTCCTGCAGGCCGTGGGTCCGGAGCGCGACCGTATGCTCGACGCTCGCCTCGACGAATGGCTCGACACCGCGGGGGAGGTTCAAACACCGGTTGGCCTGAGTCAGCGCGTGACCTCGGCGCTACGGGGCCCGGCCACCCAGGGCCTGCGTGCGCGGCGCATGTTCTCCGTGCGCAGGCTGGCCGCCGCGCTGCTGATCACCCTGGGTCTGGCCACCGCCTGGCGGCTGACGGACGATGACCGCGCGGGCGAATCCCTGCGGGGACTCGAGCTGGCGATGATCGTGCCCTCGAGCGAGCTGCTGTCGGCGCTGCCCGTGCTCGAAAACTGGGAAGTGCTGTTCGGCGACGAGGATCTGGACCTCGCGACGGGCATGGACTTCTCGGCCGAGGACGAAGCCCTGCTCGACTTCGCGGATGTGGACGACGTTGCCGAGGGCTGGGACCGATGAGTTTCCGTCTATTGGATACACCGACCCTGCTCGTGGCCTTGACGCTCGCGATCGGGTCGGGCCTTCCCTCGCGGCCGGACGATCCGACCCCCGATAGCGTGGGCCGGCGTACGGCACGCCTGGACGAGGAGCCCATCGGTTCAGCGGTGGAGCGCGAGATCGATGGCGATCTGCTGCAACGCTGGAACCGGCTCACGCCCGAGGAGCAGGGCCGCCTGCGCCAACGCTTCGAGCACTACAAGACCATCGATGTCTCCGAGCGCAAGCGCCTCGCCAAGCGCGGCAAGCGCCTCGACCAGCTCGCGCGCCAGCTCTACCGCGAGCTTCCGGACGAGGACCGCCAGCACATGGACGACCTGCCGGCTACCAAACGGCGCGAGATCATGCGCGAGATGGCCGCCGACAAGGCGCGCGACGTGGGTCGCAGGATCCACGACAAGCTGCCGCCGCCCCTGCGCCGGCGCCTGGCCAACGCCAGCCCCGAAGATCGTGAACGGTTCCTCGAGGACTTCCGCGCGCGTCAGCGCGAGCGCATGGGTGACGCCCTCGCCCGCCTGGGCGAGGAGCTCGAGATCGAGGACTCGGTCATCAAGCGCATCACGCGCCTGCCCGACGACAAGCGCGGTAAAAAGTTCCTGGAGTTCCTGCAGCGGCGCGCATCGGTCGAGGTCGGTCGACGGGGCCTGCCGCCTGGCGTGACTCCCGAACAATGGCGCGCCATCTGGGACCTGCCCGGCGACGAGTTCTTCGAGGCCATCATGGAACTGCGCGAGGCCCACCCGACCCTGGCCATGCCGCCCAGCCTTGCCAGCCGTGACGCGCGCACCGGTCGACACGGCCGCCCGCGCCACTCCGATGCCAAGCGCCACCTGATCCGTGCCGGCCGCTGCCTGCCCGCCGACCGCATCGAGCTTTCCGGCTACACCCCGCTCGAACGCCGCGAAGAGATCCAGCGCCGCCGCCGCGAACGCGTCAAGCACGTGCTACGCGACGAGGGCCTGCTGACGGAAGCCGAGCTCCACGATCTCGCAGACCTGCCCGACGCCACCTTCCTGGATAAGGTACGCGCGAAGATGTTCGAGTGATTTACCGTGCCAGGATCGATCTCGCACCCGTTTGATCCAGGATCGACCGTCTCGGAATGACCCCGACGGCTATTGCCGGCGTCTTGATGAGGTCCAGCGGCGCACCGAGGGACCAGGGGTCCGACGAGCCCCGGGACGAACCCCGGCAGTACGGCGGCCTCGCTCGCCTTGATGCCGCCTGCGGGCAGGCCTTGCCGGGTGCGCGCAACCCGTACGCTACTGAAGGATCTTCCCGCCGGGGAAGAACTCCTCCCAGGCCTTGATGACGGAAGGCAGATACGAGAAGCGCTTCAGGCGAACGGTCTGATCAGCTCCGAGGATCTTGCCGGAGACAGGGTCGAAGCGCTGGCCGCCCTTGGTGACGAGGGCGCCGTCCTTGAAGGCGAGGTCGAGCACCTGTCCGTCGAGACGGCGGTCGTAGACCAGG
>JBLHKW010000147.1:0-12845 GCA_047618565.1 Planctomycetota bacterium | reverse complement strand
GGTGACCCCAAGCCGTTCATCTGGACGAAGACCGCCGACCAGATCCTCGACGCTCTCGCTCGGTACTGCGCGAAGGCTGGCGCTCTTCGTGCTGAGAAGGCCCGCCGCGCTAAACGCTAACTAATCACCCGCACTTTTGCCGCACACCACTAGCAGCTCGCGTCACGGAACGTGGCTCCGCAAGGGGCCAGACAGGGGCTCCTCAATCGGGGCCCCTGTTCGTATCCTTGGGCTCGCTTCGGGGTAGACCCCGTGGCGCCGCACACCGGCGCCGCCCCCTGCGGATCCCCATTGACCTGGAAATTTAGGATACGGACATGTCCAGCACGCGTCTCCTGGCGTTATGCGCACTGCTGTTGACCTCCTTCGTCGGCGTCGCTGCCGATGACGAGATCGTCAAGGAGTTCAAGAAGTACTTCCGCAAGTACAAGGACACCCCCACGCGGGTGGAGGCGATCCTGGCGCTCGAAGGCACCGAGGGGCCAGGCGTCGTTGATGTCCTGATTCCGATCCTCAAGGATCCGGACGCGGAGGTGGTCGAGGCGTGCATGCGCATTCTCGGCGGGTTCGAGAGCGAGGCCTCCTCCGCTCGCCTGTTCGAGAAGCTGGAAAAGGAGAAGAAGGAGATCGTCCGGATCGGCCTGCTGCGGGCGATTGCCAAGGGCGGCTATTCCGGTGGGGACGAGGTGCTTCAGGAGTGCCTCGAGGATCGTGCGTGGACCGTGCGCTGGCGCACGATCCAGGTTCTCGGCGCGTCCGGGGACCAGGCGCACGCAGCGGCCATCCTGCCCTACTGCGCCGATGATGAGCCCGGCGTGCGCGGCGCGGCCCTGGAAGCGCTGGCGGACCTGCGCTCGCCGCTCGTGCACGATGCCGCGCACACGGCCCTGATCGATGATTCGTGGCAGGTGCGTTCGACAGCAATCGACGCGCTCGGTCGTGTGCGCAAGACGGCCTCCGTGGACTGGCTCGTCGAGCGTATGGCGCAGGAGGAAGGCCGCTTGCTCGAGGATATCGGCCACGCCCTGGAGAACCTGACCGGACGTAGCTTTGGCACGCGCACGGAACTCTGGGTGCGCTTTCGGCAAAATGCGGACGACTACGAGATCCCGAGTGACGAGCAGATCGCAAAGCTGCGCGCGGCGCGCGCGAAGCGCGAGAAGGAGTACACCCCGAACGGCGTGACCTACCACGGTATCGACACGCCCAGTCGGTCGATCCTGTTCGTGATCGACGTCTCCGGATCGATGGAGAACGAGGTCATCGAGCGCGAGCGTTTCGAGGACGGCGACTTCCCGTCCTTCCAGCGCATCGACATCGTCAAGACGGAGCTGGCGCGCACGATCGAGGGCCTGGAGAGCTACGTGAAGTTCAACATCCTGGCCTTCGCGAGCAAGGTCGACCCGTGGAAGAAGGAACTGGTCACGGCCAATGTGCTCAACAAGTCGAGCGCCATGTCCTGGACCAACCGCCTCGAGCCCCTGGGAGGCGAGTCGAAGATGGCCCTCGGCAATGTGGGGCTGGTCGGAACAGCCGACCTGAGCGCGGGCAAGACCAACACCCACGGGGCGCTCGCCTGGGCGCTCGGCATCGAGGGCGAGGGCAAGCGCCGCGGGGACTACGAGATCGACGTGGACACGATCTTCTTCCTCTCGGATGGACGGCCGACGACCGGGGCCTTCATCGACCCCCAGGACATCCTGCGCGAGATCAACGAGGCCAATGCCCTGCGCAAGGTCGTGATCCACACGATTGCCCTGGGCGAGTTCCAGAAGAACTTCATGCGGCTGCTGGCCGAGGACAACGGCGGCGTCTTCGTGGACCTGGGGCGCTGACTCGGGGCACGATCCCGGCCGCGCGCGGAGCGTGGCGGGGGAGAAGTTCTGCGCTCGCGTGCAGCGAACTGCCGGAATGCCTTGACGGCGGGCTGAAGCGCCCATAGAGTCCCCACCGCATTTGACGTCGGGGTGTGGCTCAGCTTGGTAGAGCGCTGCGTTCGGGTCGCAGAGGTCGGAGGTTCAAATCCTCTCACCCCGACCACATCCCTTGAGTGCGTCGGCCCGCACCCCCGGGCCAGGGTCCATGCGCTGGACCCGCGAGGCAGAGGCCGCCCGGGCCATTGGCCGTGTCGAGCCTTGCCGGGCAACGTTTCCTGGCTGGACCTTGCTGTAAGCCGCGGGTCCTAGGAAACTAGGTATAAGGCCGTCGCTTTTGGCGCGGCCCGTATCCCCGGCCCCGGTAGGGGCAGCACCAATCTCCAGGACGCCGCTTCAAGATGGTACGGATCAACATGAGCTCTCTCGCTGCGCCCCTCGCCGTCATCACAGCCACAGTTCTGGCCGGCTCCGCACTGGCCGCACCGCGGGCGGCTACCGGATCGCCGTCGGGTCCCCAGGTAGAGGGCGTGCGCTGGCGCTCGGGCGTCTCGAGCGCACCGCTGCGCAGCCGTGCCCGGGTCGATGCCAGCCTGTCCGAACTCGTGGCGTCAGCGCAGTCCTCGCGCTCGGCCCTGGTGCACTTCGTGGTCCAGTTCGATCGGCCCCTGGCGGGCTTCGAGCAGCAGGACGCGCGCGCTGCCGGGTTGAACCTGTTGAATTACCTGGGCAACGACGCCTACTTCGCATCCAGCCGGGCACAGACCCTCGAGCTCGGATCGCTGGCGGGTCTGCCGCTCGTGGATGCGCGGGCCATCCAGCGCGACTGGAAACTACATCCGATGCTGGCGCGCGGCGAGTTCCCGGACTGGTCGGTGGTCGACGGGAGTCTCGAGTCGGGCGCCAAGGGCGCGTCCCAGGCGCAGGTCGCGGTCTACGTGATGTTCCACCCCGACGTGTCCTTGATGGGTGAGGCCGTGGAGGTGGTGCGCGCGCACGGCGGCATTGTGCGGGACGTGGTCGAGTCGATCCACACCTTCGTCGTCGAGCTGCCGCGCTCCGCGTTCGAGGCCCTGGCGGACGAGGACATCGTCCAGTACATCGAGCCGCCCCTGCCGCGCTTGGGCATGGTCAACGACAGCAACCGCGCGCGGGTCGGCGCCGACATGGCCACCAGCGCGCCCTATAACCTCGACGGAACCGGTGTTTCGGTCCTCGTCTACGACGGCGGAACCGCGCGTGCCACGCACCAGGACTTCGGTGGACGCGCGAGCGCACGGGACGGATCCGGTATGCACTACCACTCGACCCACGTGGCCGGCACGATCGGCGGCGACGGAAGCGCCAGTGGAGGCCAGTACACGGGCATGGCGCCGGGGACGACGATCGAGTCCTACGGCTTCGAGTACGACGGAAGCAATATCTTCCTGTACACGAACCCGGGCGACTTCGAGGCCGACTACGGCGACGCGATCAACATGCACGGCGCGACGCTGGCCAACAACTCGATCGGTACCAACACCGAGTCGAACGGCTTCCCGTGCGTGATCCAGGGGGACTACGGCCTCATGTCGAGCCTGATCGACGCGGTCGCGCGCGGTTCGGTCTCCGGTGGCGAGCCCTTCCGGATCGTCTGGGCCGCGGGTAACGAGCGCCAGGGCAGTAGCTGCGACATCGAGGGCTACGGCGACTACTACAGCACGGCGCCTCCGGCGACAGCCAAGAACCACATCACGGTCGGCGCGCTCAACTCGAACGACGACTCGGTCACGAGCTTCACCAGCTGGGGTCCCACGGATGACGGCCGGCTCAAGCCCGACGTCAGCGGTCCTGGATGCCAGAGCGATGGCGACTTCGGCGTGACCTCGGCCGATTCGGACAGCGATTCCGCGTATCGGGCCCTGTGCGGGACGTCCATGGCAGCGCCCACGGTGGCCGGCGTGTCGGCCCTGATCATCCAGGACTACCGCGCCCAGTTCGGCGGCCCGGACCCGCTGCCCTCGACCCTGAAGGTCTTTCTGGCGCACACTGCGGAGGACGTCGAGAACCTCGGGCCCGACTACAAGACCGGCTACGGGTCGGTGCGCGCGGTGCCTGCCATCGACTTCTTGCGCACCGGCAACTTCGTCGAGAAGCCCATGGATCAGGGCGGCCTCGCACTCTTCGCCGTCAGCGTAATGGGCGGCGAGGACCTGCGCGTCACCCTGGCGTGGGACGACTTCCCGGCCACTCCCAACGTCGCGGGTGCGCTGGTCAATGACCTCGATCTGCACCTGTTCAGTCCCTCCGGTGTGGAGGCCTTCCCGTGGACGCTGGATCCTCTGAGCCCGGGAACGCCCGCCGTGCGCAACCAGCACGACCACCTCAACAACATCGAGCAGGTGTTCGTGGCAGGCGCCGAGTCTGGTGTCTGGCGCATCGAGGTGCGCGGCACGACCGTGCCCCAGGGCCCGCAAGACTTCTCGCTGGCCGCCTCGCCGCTGCTGATCAACTGCACGGACGACGGCTTCGCAGCCTTCGATGGCAGTGCGTACTCGTGCAGCGACAGCGTCGGGATCACGGTCGTCGACTGTGGCCTGAACACGGATGACGGCGTGATCGAGACTGTGGACGTCACGGTGACCTCGACCTCGGAGCCCGGCGGCGAGGTCGTGACCTTGACCGAGAGCGGACCCGAGACGGCGGCCTTCTTCGGCAACGTCGCCACGGGCACTGTGGATGCCCCGGGCATCGTCAAGGTCGCGCACGGAGACACGCTCGAGGCGCTCTACGTGGATGCGGACGATGGCTCGGGCGGCATGGGCGTCTCCGTCACGGCCATGTCGGGTGTCGACTGCGTGGCGCCGCTCCTCACTTCGGTCATGGTGACAAACCTGATGGCCCAGGACGCCACGGTCGACATCCTGATCGACGAGGCGGCTTCGGTCACCCTGCGCTACGGCCTGAACTGTGGGGCCCTGAACCAGGAGGTCGCGACGGCAGCCAGGCTCGCCAGCCATTCACTCTCGGTTGTGGGGCTGGCCGTAGGCACGACCTATTTCTTTGACCTGGTGCTCACCGACGCAGCCGGCAACGTGACCGTGGACGACAACTTCGGCGCCTGCTACTCGTTCATCACGACGGACGTGCCCGACTACTTCACGGAGCAGTTCGGGACAAACGATCTTGATCTGACCACCATCGACTTCGCACGTCGGCCGACGGCCGATTTCTACCGCCCGTGCACACGCGCGGCTTCCAGCTTTCCGACCAACCCCAGTGGCGGAACCTCGATTTTCCTGAGCGATGATGACAGCAAACTGATCGTGCTTGCCGGTGGCGCGATGGTGTCACTCTACGGTGTCAGCTACGACCGTTTCTACGTCGGTAGCAACGGCTACATCACCTTCGGAAGCGGTGACACGACCTACAGTGAGAGCCTGGGTAGTCACTTCGGTCTGCCGCGCATCTCGGCCAACTTCGACGACTACAACCCCAGTGGCGGTGGAACGGTGAGCTGGAAGCAACTGGGGAATCGTGCGGTCGTGACCTGGCAGAACGTGCCCGAGTACGGCTCGTCCAATCAGAACTCCTTCCAGATCGAGATGTTCTTCAATGGCCGCATCCGCGTGACCTACCAGGACATGGCCTCGCTGGACGGTGTTGCGGGACTCTCCGCGGGCAACGGGATCCCGGATCCGTTCATCCCGAGCGACCTGTCCGAGTACCGATGCCTCGTCCGGACGCGCACCCCGCAGTAGTGTTCACCTCGAGGGCTACCGTGGCGTTTACGCCCCGGTAGCCCGCGGTGGATTGAGAGCATGACAGCACTCGTGATCGACCGGTTGACCCGTCGTTTCGGTGACGTGGTCGCTGTGGACAGTGTCTCTCTCACGGTCGGGCGCGGCCAGATTTACGGGATGCTCGGCCCGAATGGTTCCGGCAAGAGCACCACCCTGGCGTGCGCCCTGGGCCTGATGCGACCAACCTCCGGGCGAATAGAGCTGCTCGGAGAGCCCGCGCGCCAGATCCACCGCACGCGCGGGCGGGTGGCGGCCGTCTTCGACGAGCCCATGAAGGTGCGCGGGCTGACGGTGCGCCAGCAGTTGAAGTACGCGCGCACGCTGCGCGGCCATGCCGGCGGGCGCAGCATCGACGAGGCCCTGGAGCTGACGGGCTGTCGCGCGCTCGCGAAGCGTGGGATGACCCAGCTCTCTCTGGGGCAGTGCAAGCGTGTCGCCATCGCCGCCGCGCTCGGAGGGTGTCCCGAACTTCTGGTGTTGGATGAGCCCCTGTCGGGGCTCGACCCCGTCGGTGTGCGCGACCTGCTCGAGACCCTGCGGTCCCTGGCGCAGGCCGACGTGACCATCGTCCTGTCGAGCCACCGCCTGCACGAGCTCGAGGCCCTGGTGAGTCACGTGGCGATCCTGCTCGGGGGCCGACTGGCCTGCGAGGGAGCCCTGGCGGATCTGCTCGGCTCGCGCACGCGCCACGAGCTGCTGGTCAGCGACGTCGGGCGTGCTCGCGTGGTGCTGGGAGGCCTGCCGGGGGTGGATGTGCTGGCGGACACCGCCGAAGCGAGCGCGGGCGCGCACGGGCAGCTGATGGTCGACGCGAGTGAACACACGCCCGGCGCGCTGAACCAGGTCCTGGTCGAGGCGGGCGTGCTGGTGCACGGGTTGCGACCGGTCGAGGTCAGTCTGCCGGCCCTGTTCGATGACCTGGTTGCCGGCCACACGGGCGGCAGAACACGGGGCTCTTCATGAGGGGCTCCTGGCTGATCCTGCGCGCGGAGCTCGCACGCCTGCTCTGGTCGCGCTCGACCTGGGCGACTGGTCTGGTGCTCGCCGCGCTCTCGGCGCTACGTGCGATGGCCTCGGTCGCCGCCGCCGCAGGCCCGGCGGGCGCATCGGTTTCGAGCGGTCGCGCGTGGGCTCCCCTGGCGGACGGCTGGCGCGCGGGCCTCGTGCTCGGTGTGCTGGTTCTCTTGACCTTCAGCGCGCGCTCGATCGCGGGCGACCGCGAGACGGGCGTGTTGCGCCTGGCGATCACCCGCAGCGCGACGCGCGGAGCGGTCCTCTGGGGACGCCTGATGCTGGCGCCGATCCTGATCGTCGCGATCGTGTCGGTGACCGGGCTGGCCGCCGGCCTGGTCGCGCTGCGTGCTGGCGACTACGGGCCACTCGTCGAGGATGGCTACGAGCTGCTCTCGGCGTCCGAGCTGCGCGAGGAATTCACACGCGGTCTGCTTGCGAGCCTGCCCGCACTCTGGGCCACGTTCGCCTTCGGCCTGCTCATCTCGTGCATGGCGCGCTCGGCCACCGGCGCCGTTGCGGGGGCCCTGGGTGCTTTCCTGGCCTTCGACCTCTTCAAGGACGCCCTCGGTCAGGCGCGCTTCTTCGTCTTCGCCAGCTACGTGCCGACCCTCGCCGACAGCTCACCCTGGGCCGAGCTGACCGGCGTCGCGCGCGGTTTCTCCGATGCCGGGTTCTCGGATACGCTGCTTCGCTCGGCCGCCCTGATGCCGGGCCCGGAAGCGCTCGCCATGGCCGGCCTCGGCGTCCTGATCCTGTCCCGTCGTAGCCTATGAGGTGGGACGGCCTCGCCTGCGGGGCCGGAATCGGCCGCCATCTGCGGTGCATTGCGATCTTGACTCGCATTCCGACTGAGAAATAGGCTTGGGGGGCGAGGGGAAGGTGCGAACGAAACGCCTGTTCCTGCGTAGGACCTATCGATCCCGAACCCCTGACCACCCATGAATCGATTGCTCCACCTGCTGTGCGCCTGCATGGCCTCTGTCGGCTGCAGGACCGCGCCCGTGCGCGCCATTCCCGATCCACTGCCCGAGGTGCTCGAGTGGCTGCGACCGGCCCAGGTCGACGGCGCAGCCTACCTGGGTTTGAAGGTGCGCGAGAACGGCTCCGGCGGACTGGAGGCGCTCACCTTCGACGCAGGAGTGCGCGTGACATCCGTGGCGGAGGGCTCGCCCGCAGCGCTGGCAGGCTTCGTCGTGGGAGACGTGCTGCTCGCGTGGGGCGAGGTCCCGCTCGCGGATCCCGAGTCCCTGGACGCGATGCTTGGCACGGCCGATCCCGACGTGGTTCCCACCCTGCACGTGCGCCGCAGTGACTCCGTGTTCGAGCTGCAAGTTCCCCTGCAGGCCCCGGCCGCGAGCATGGATGCCGGATCCGAGCCCGCGCAGCTCGCCTGGCGCATCGACCCGAGTCGTTCGCGCGCCGGCTGGCTGGCGGGACCCGCAGGCGTGGCCCTGGTGACCTCGGACCCGAACGGTCCGTTCGCCGCCGCGGGCATCGAACCAGGCAGCGTCGTGACGGAGCTCGATGGGGTGCCGTATCGTTCCGAACGGTCGCTGATCCGGGCGCTTCAGGCGCGTGCGCCGGGCGAGACCGTCGTCGTTCGGTACCGCCCCCCCGGATCCCGCACGACCGACGAGGCGCAGACCGCGCGGGTCGATCTGTTCGGGCCCGGGTCTCGGGTCATCGACGCCTCGTTGCCAATCCTGGCCGGCTACAGCGCCAGCGCCGACGGCGTCGAGGCCAACTTCTACCTGATCGACCTCTGGCTGATCTCGCTCTTCAAGTACAGGCGCGACGGCTCGGAGCGTCACTGGAGCATCCTTCGATTCCTGCGCTTCTCGACCGGTGTGGGGGAGCTCAGCGAATGAACAGTCTGCTCGCGCTGCTGCTGGTCACGGGTTCGAACACGCACTACGTGGACACCTCGCTGGACTTCGACGGCGAGCTCTTGAGCTGGTCCCTGCAGGACATCGACGGCGACGAGCGCCGCGAGCTGATCGTGGCGCTGCGCCATTCCGAGGGTGAGCGCGAGCTGCACGTGCACCGCATAACGGACGCGGGCGTCGAGCTCACGCCGAGCCATACGGTCTCCGTCCTGGCCGATGTCGTCGCCTGGAGCTGTGCCGATGTGCGCGAGGAAGCCGGGCGCGAGTTGATCTTCCTGACCGGCGGCGGCGCGTGGTCCTACTCGCTGACCCATCCCGGATACCGCGACAATGTGCGCGCCCTCGCGCGGGCCGAGCTCGTCTATGACGTCCCGGATTTCGGTTCGCTGCCGTTCTTCGGATACGTCGTGCCTGGAGCGGAGCGTGACGCCATCCTGCTTCCCGGGCGCGGCGGATACTCGCTGTGGGGGCCGCCCGAGGATCCTGATGCCGCCGCGGCCTATATCAAGCTGGCCGAGATAGAGGTCGACCTCGAAGGCGATGCCCGCCAACCGAGCGACCGCGAGCACGGGGCTGACGAACGTGAAAAAGACGGGGAGGTCTCGATCCGTTTCGGCCTGTTGCAGGCTTCACCGTTCATGTCCGATGACCTCGAGCAGGAGGCGTCCTTGCTCTCGAGTTCGCAGCGCTACCAGGCGCCGGCCCTCGTGGATGTGGATGGTCGCGCAGGGCTCGATCTGGTGGTGCGTGGAACCGCTGAACTGGCCCTACACCTGAGCGAAGGCGGTCAGATCCCAGCGCTTCCGACGCGCACCGAGACCTTGCCCGAGGCCCTGCGGGATGGGGATGTGAGCTTGCGGCTCGTGGATCTGGACGCAGATGGGGACCTGGACCTGTTGGCTCATGTGGTGGAGGACTCGCAGGGGCTCGAGAACCGTCGCCATCAATTGCTCCTGTACACGAACGACGGTTCACGGATCGTCAGGGAGAAGCCCGATCAGGTGCTGCGCTTCGAAGCGGGCGTTCTGGTGGTCGAGGTCGTCGACGTCGATGGCGACGGCCTGCCGGACCTCTCGTTGCGAAAGCTCGAGCTACCGTCGTTCCTGAGTGCGGTCGGCGGGCTGAGCTTCACCTTCAGCCATCTCGTCTACCTGCGCACGGGGCGTGGATTCTCGCGCAAGCCTGCGCTGAAGGAAGAGACCGTCTTCGATGAGGATTCCGTCGTGGACATCATCGCGAACCGCGAACTCGTGCTGGATTGCGACGGTGACGGCATCGCGGACCTGGTCGAGGTGGATGCCAGGGGCCGGGTGACGATCCGGCGCCTCAAGCGCGAGAAGAGTTTCCTCGGAGGTGTGACCTGGAGCCTGGAAGCGGCACCGTGGAAGCGTTTCGATGCGGGCGGGTCGATCGAATCTCTCTCGGTCGAGGACATCAACGGTGATGGGCTGGGCGATGTCTTCTCCGCTTCCAGCGACCGCCTGACGATCCTCGTGTCGGGCCGCGCGGGGGCGGCACGATGATCAGCCTGACGTATTGTCTGCTGCTCGCGCAGATCTCCGCCGCCGGGGCCGGACAGACGGCGTTCGTGCAGACGGTTGTGCGCGCCCCGCAGAAGGACGTCAGTTTCGTACTGCGGGATTTCTCGGGTGAGGGTCGCATGGACCTGTTGCGGATCGAGTCCGACGGTCTGTTCCTGACCCGCATGGGTGCGGATGGGACGTTTGCGGCGCAGCCCGTTCACCTGGCCTGGCCCGGCGACCGGGTGGGCTGGGATGTGGCCGATATGGACGGCGACGGCCAGCACGAGATCGTGATGCTCGTCGACGGCAGTTTGGTGCGTGTGCACCACATCGATGACAGCGGCGCGATCGGCGACGGAGCGGATGTGTTCGAGGTGCAGAGCTCCCTGCCGGTCGGTGTCCACCGCATCCACTTCGTCCGCGATGTCGACGGAGACGGCCGGCCCGACCTCGTTATGCCGGGCGCGGGCGTGCACCGCATCTATCTGGCCGGGAAAGAGGGCTGGGGCGTGCCGATCGAGGTGAAGTACGAGGCTGAACTGGGCATCGATGTGGGCGATCCGGAGAGCCTGTCGTCGTTCTTCGGTCAGGAAGTGCGCATCCCCTGGTTCAAGCTCAAGGACGTGGACGGGGACGGGCGCCGGGACCTCATTTCCGAGACGCGCGAGCGCATCGCCTTCCACTTGGCGCAACCGACGCTCAGCTCCGAGCCGACATGGATCCTGGATCTGGAGGCTCTGCGCGCGCAACTCCCGGACTCCGAGGAGATCGACTTCCAGAACCTGCTCTCCGCCGTCGAGAATCGGGTCAGCTGGCGTTTCGCGGACCTGGACGGAAAGGGCGCTCGGGATCTCTTGATCGTGCTCGGGCCCAAATTTCGGGTCTACCTGGACGGCGCACTGACCGGGCCTGTCGGCGTGCCGGACCAGGTTCTCAAGTCGAGCGGCAACGTGCTGTGGAGCACGCTGCGGCAGGTCGCTGGCGATGGGCGCGCCGATCTTCAGATCCTGCGCGGTGAACGCATATCTATCGGTCGCGTCCTGCGTACGCTGATCCTACCTGGCGCCCTGAACTTCGACGTCTACACCTACGAGAACCAGGCCGGCGTCTTCACGCGCAAGCCGACCCGGCGCAACCGCATCACCTTGAAGATTCCGCGGCTCTTGTCGTTCATCAACGACGCCGAAGGGATGGGGGATGCGCTTGAGGCGCAGTTCCGGATACCGGCGCAGCGCATGCCGCACATCCCCGGACAGCCAGCACAGGGCGACGACATCGTGGATGTGCTCGATGCTGACGTGGCGATCTTCCCGGGCCGCGCGCCCGCGCCGCTGTTTGTCGAGAACCTTGTGGGCGCGGTCTCGGACGAGGATGAGGTCGAACGCTTGCTGGTAGGCCTGGTGCTCGAGGAGCTGGACGGCAAGGGGGACGGGGCGAGCCGCACGTTCGACTTCGGAAAGCTCCCGGAGGAAGACCTGGCGCTCGGTGCGATCCTGCGCAGTGCGCGCGGGGACGCGCAGCCCAGTGCCCGGCATGCGCTCATCGCCGATCCGGAGAACGTGACCCGATTGCTGGTCCGGGACCTGGACGGCGACGGGCTGAGTGACGTGGTCGTCGTGTCCCTGCTCGAGGGGCAGTGGACGCTCCAGTTTCTCGTTCGGCGTTGATCGAAATTTTGCAGATTTCCCTCAAGAGAGGCTGCCAACGCCGTCGATACTGCATACCGAGGGGCCTCGGTCCCCTTATCAGAGAACTTTTTGGTTTGCTGTCGACCTCCGGGCGCGATTGGGGCATGCTTTTAGTAGCAGCCAGTCACGGTTCGCCCAGGGCGATGGTCCTTCCGGCAGCGGAGGGCATCCCGGGTCCTTGAGGCCTACTGAGCACCGAGAGCCGGGACGGTTGGGACGGAATGAGCCCTCCACTCCTTCGGGAACGTGGTGGTCCGTGTCACAACACCTGTGATGCGAGAGCTCGTCCTTCTTCAGGACACCGGCCCGCCCGATTCGCTCTGGTTGCAGCTCCGTGACGCACCTTTTTGGACAGGCACACCCGCGCTGACGCGGGAACGGCAGCGAGGGATGGCCAGCGGGCCGTCTCGCACCTTCTCCTCTCAATCGCGAGGCCCCATTTGGCACCCAAGAACTCTTCCACGACCAAGGCGCAGGGCGACGAATTGCCGTTTGGCACCATCAAGGGGCAAGGCGACAAGGCCGCCGGTGGGGCGGACAGCCCGCGCGCGAAGCGCCCTGCGACTCGCAAGAAAAAAAGCAGCGCGTCACGCTCCCGAAAATCCAGCGGCGAGGAGGCTCCGGAAGCTGCGGATCGCAATGGCGCGGACAGCAAGGCGGCCGAGGACGGCGGGAAGAGCGAGCGCCCGGCCCGCAAGGCGCGTTCAACGCGACGCCCGGCGGCGGCCAGCGAGGCGCGCGAGTCCGGTGCTCCGGAATCGCGTCCCCGGGAGGGCGGCAATGAGGGCGGGGATCAACCGCGCGGAGAGCAACCGCGTAACGAGGACGGAAACTCTGAACCGCGTCGTGATGGCAGCGGGAAGCGTAGAAGCAGCCGCCGCGGTGGACGGCGACGCCGCGGACGCGACCGTGAACCGCGCGAAGGTGGTGAAGGTGGTGAAGGTGGTGAAGGTGGTGAAGCTGGTGAAGCTGGTGAAGCTGGTGAAGCTGGTGAAGCTGGTGAAGCTGGGCGTGCCCGGCAGGACGGCGGCCAGCAGTCTGACGGCCAGCAGCGTGATCAGCAGCGTGATCAGCAGCG
>JBLHKW010000146.1:0-13048 GCA_047618565.1 Planctomycetota bacterium | reverse complement strand
AGATTCTCCTCGTGCGTTGCGAGGAAGAGGCGATCCTTGTCGCGCCCGGTTGCCGCCTTCGAATCGATGATGTGCCTCAGGCGTGCGACAGGAATCTCGATGCGGTCGAGTACGAACCGCGTCCGGGCGTCCCACACGGAGTCGAAGTCGAGACCGGCCATCACCAGGGTGAGGTCGACCTGAAGCTCATCATCCGATGCCTGGGTGGAGGCGAGCTGTTCGATGACCCGCTCCGCCAGCAGATGATTCATGGGCTGGTCGAGGGGCTGGCCGGCGCTACTGATGGCCAGGCCGCAATCCCGGCAGGCATTCCAGGTGGCGAGCAGGTTGGCGGGCTCCGGCGGCATGAAGAGATCCCAGTCCTGGGTCGAGAACACCACCCCTCCGCGGTGAGCGTGGAAGTTGGCGCCCCAGACCCCGATCAGGACGTAGCGGGCATCGTGCGCGGCGAGTGCACGGGCCAGGGGCGCGAAGGCGCTCATTCCCGGGGGATCTCCCGGATATTGTTCAGTACGTACTTCGATGACGCGAGCATGCGCTCGACCCAGGTCTTGTCCGTTCCGGGACGGTTCTCCGGAAGCTGCTCGGCTCGTTCGACGAGGCGCAGGTACTCATCGGAGAGGACTATCGGCCCCTCCGGTGGTTTCCAGGCAACCGCCGCATCGATGGCAGCCAGGGTGCGTTTCGTCGCGTCATCCATCGCGTTCAGTGTACCTCCCGAAGTGGCACGCGTGGGGGGCACAGGCTGCTATCGCTTGCTGGCCTTGAGCATCAGCGTGCCGTTGGCTGTCATCTCGCCGGAGCGGGCCGCATCCCGGTACATCGCACGTTCCTGCTCGTCGGCGGTGCTCAGGACGTCATCCGCCAGGGCCGTGGCGATGTCCTTCTCGAGCTTCTCGATGGGATAGGGGCGCAAGGGCACCAGGGTCTCTACCTGGCACGCCGCGGCATCGGGCAGGTAGCCGATCAACTCGTCAGCGCAGAGCACATCCGCGTGGAAGTCTCCGCGCCGTCGCTCTGCCTGTTTCATCCATGAGTCCAGGCGTGCGCTGATCTGCTGGGAGGGGATGGAGGGGTCGTAGTAGGGCTCCGCCATGACGATGCCGTGTCGACAGACGCGCCATGCCTCGGCGAAGGCCAGGCGCGGCTGCGGGAGGTGATGGGGGACATGTCGGAAGCTGACCCAATCGAAGCTGCCCGAGGCGAAGGGTAGGTGGGCTGCGTCGGCCGAGACGACGATGCCCGTCGCGCGCGCTGCTTCCGATGGATGAACCTCGACGCCGATCGCGTACACGCCGCGTTCGCGCAACTCGCATACGAGCCGTCCCGCACCGCAGCCGATGTCCAGGACAGCGCTCGGCTTTCCCTTACAGAGCACGCGCAGGTAGGCGGCGAGCATCTCGGGCAGCGCCGAGGTGTCAGGGGGATTTTTCATCGTCAGCGCAGCTCAGGGCTTCTCGAGCAGGATGCGCGGCACAGCGTGCTCGCGCACGAGTGCGTTGAAGCTCGGCAGCGTGGTCTCCAGGAGCGAGCTGTAGCTGGCCAGGGCCACGTCCACTTCGGGAGCGAGCTTGGCGTAGACCGCGAGCGCCTGGTCGGTGGGGCGCCAGTCCCCGCGCGACACACCACTCGCGAGCGCGCCCAGCTTGTCCGTCAAGCGGATCGGGAAGTTCAGCGGATCCTGGGGACTCTGGTTCTGTGTCTGGTAGAGGGTCGTCTCTACGGACACGAGCTGCTCGAGCAGGGCCTCGGCGGCCTCGGAGATCTCGTCGGCGCCGTCCTGTTCTCCGAGGCGGCCGGTCAGGTCTTCGATCTGCCCGCGCAGGTCGCGGATGCCCTGGATCGCCAGGTGCGCCTCGCTGACCTTGTCGCGGATCTCGATCAGCAGGTCGAACTGGGCCTGCAGATCTTGGTGCGTGCAGGATGAGCGCGGGTCGACCTGGATCTCTATCGGCACGGTCATCGATTGCTCGCCCAGGGTCAGTCGCGCCTGGTAGCTGCCCGGGACCGCACGTGGCCCGCGGACGCCGCCCGACCAGAGCACCAGCCCGTCGAATTCCTCGGCCTCCGGATAACGCATGTCCCATTCGTAGCGGTTCATGCCGGGCTCCGACGGCAGGGGCTTGTCGTCTTCCCCGTCGCCCTTGGTCTCCTTGGCCTGCTTCTCGTCCTTGCTGTCCTTATCGTCATCGGCCGCAGCATCCTGCGCCAGCTCGTCGTTCTCCTCGCTGGCAGGGGCCGGCTTGGAGTGAAACGAGCGCACAACGGTGCCATCGAGCTCGAGGATCTCGAGCAGGAGTTCATCCTGCGCGAGCTCCTCGTCCAGCAGGTAGTTGAAGACCACTCCGGGACGTGGGTTCATGCCGGCCGTGACCGAGTCCTCGTTCCGACCGCCGCCCATCCTCAGGGTCGGCCGCGGCGTGTAGAGCCACAGTGACTGCTCCGCGATCTCGCTGTTCAACTGGTGCAACGGGGTCAGGTCGTCCAGTACCCAGAAGGAACGCCCCTGGGTTGCGACCACCAGGTCGTCATCACGCACGGCCAGATCGGTGATCGGGACCGTGGGCAGGTTCAGTTGGAAGGGCTTCCAGTGTGCGCCGTCGTCGAACGAGATGTACATGCCCGACTCGGTACCCGCGTAGAGCAGGCCGGGGCGTCCCGGGTCGGCGCGGATGACACGGGTAAAATGCAGGGCGTCGATGCCCTCGTCGATGCGCGTCCAGGTCGCACCGTAGTCGAGGGTGCGCAGCAGGTAGGGAGCGAAGTCGTCCGACTTGTAGCGCGTACCGGCCACGTAGGCGCCGCCGGGCTCCGTAGGGTGCGCTTCGATCGAGTTGATCTGCGTCCATTCGGGCAGCAGGTCCAGCGGCGGAGTGATGTTCTGCCAGCTCGCACCCGCGTTGCGCGTGATGTGGATCAGACCGTCGTCCGAACCGGCCCACAGCACGCCGGGCACGTGCAGGCTCTCGGCCACTGCGAAGATCGTCGCGTAGTACTCGACGCCCGTGTTGTCCTTCGTGATCGGCCCACCCGAGGAGACCAGGGTGGCGGGATCCGCGCGCGTCAGGTCGGGGCTGATGGGGGCCCAGCTCTGGCCCTCGTCGGTGGTCTCGAACAGCCGGTTGCCCGCGGCGAGGAGCACGTTCGGGTCGTGGCGCGAGAACAGGATCGGAAAGTTCCACTGGAAGCGCGGATTCATGCCCTCCGCGCCATGGCCCATCGGATCGTCGGGCCACACGTTGACCGAGCGCACCTCGCCGGTGCGGTGATTGCGACGGGTCAGGTAGCCACCGTAGGAGCCACCGTAGACGATCTCCGGATCCTCGGGATGGGGCGCGATCCAGCCGCTCTCGCCGCCGGCTGTCGGTTCCCAGTCACGCTCGCCGATGGTGGATCCGGCCGAGCGGTGCAGCAGGCGCACGGTCGAGTTGTCCTGCTGCGCTCCGAGGATGCGGTAGGGGAAGTGCCCGTCGGTGGTGACTCGGTAGAACTGAGAGGTCGGCTGGTTGCGGTAGGTGGACCAGCGCTCGCCGCCGTTGATGCTGACCTGTCCGCCGCCGTCGTCCGCGACCGCGACGCGGTCCCCGTCCTCGGGGGCGATCCACAGGTCATGGTGGTCCCCGTGCGGCGTGGAAACGCTCTCGAAGCTCTTGCCGCCGTCCTTCGATTGCCAGAGCCGCACGTTGGTGACCCAGACCCGATCCTCGTCCTGTGTATCGGCGAAGATGCGCGAGTAGTACCACGCGCGCTGGCGCAGGGTGCGCTGCTCGTTCACCCGTTCCCAGGTCTCGCCGCCGTCGTCGGAACGGAAGACGCCGCCGTCGTCGGCCTCTATGATGGCCCACACGCGCTCCGGGTTCACCGGCGAGACGCAGACGCCGATGATGCCGACCATGCCTTCGGGCAGGCCCTCGTTGTGCGTGATGTCGGCCCAGGTGTCGCCCCCGTCGGTGGAGTGCCAGAGCGCCGAGCCATCGCCGCCGCTCTCGAGACTGTGCGGGGTCCGGCGGATGCGCCAGGTGCTGGCGAAGAGGACGCGCGGGTTACTCGGGTCCATCGATAGGTCGATGGCGCCGGCGTCCGCGTTGGCGAACAGGACGCGCTCCCAGTTCTCGCCCCCGTCCACGCTGCGGTAGACGCCGCGCTCTTCGTTGGGTCCGTACAGGTGTCCCAGCGCCGCCACGAAGACGATGTTGGGGTTCTTCGGGTGGCTGCGAATGCGCGGGATGTGGCGCGTATCCGCGAGGCCCATCGAGCGCCATGTCTTGCCGCGGTCCTCGGACTTCCAGACACCGAAGCCGCTGGAGACGTTGCCTCGCACGGTCACCTCACCGCCTCCGGCGTAGATCACATTGGGGTCCGCGGCGCAGACCTCGACCGCTCCGATCGATCCACCGAAGAATCCGTCGGAGACGTTCTCCCAGGTCTGACCGCCGTCGCTGGTCTTCCAGACGCCGCCTCCTGCCGCGCCGAAGTAGTAGGTCATCGGATCACCCGGCACGCCGCAGATGGCCGCCGAGCGTCCACCACGAAACGGTCCGGCGCAGCGGTACTCGAGTGCGCTGTAGAGTGTCTCGTCGAAATCCGGCGCTTGCGGAGCGAGGACCGGGCTGGCGAAGAGGAGGGGCAGCAGGGCTAGGAGCATGGGTGATTATGGGGCCGTTGGGCGTCGCGACGCGCGGAGTGTATCAGCCCGGGAATTATCGGCGGAATGCTGAGCCGTAAGGGTCGTATTGCAGACCTGGGCGCCCGGCGCCCGCGAGCGTAGTGTCAGGCGCAGGAAACATCCCGGGATCACCCTAGATCATGGCCTCAATCGTGAACAGCACACTCACCCTCCTGCCCGCCCTCGTTGGAATCGGGCTCGTCGTCGGCTGCCGAGCAGCCGAGCCTTCGTCACCTGGTCCGGTTCCAGGCGAGAGTCTGGCCGAGACCCCGGTCGGCATTGCGCCCGATGTGGGCGACGCGGTCTCCCCGTTCGGCTACCTGCAGCAACGTTACGACGCGGATGGCGACGGTGTCATCACGGCAGCCGAGTACACGCGCCACGATGGTCAGCTCGCGCGCTGGGACAGGGATGGCGATGGTCGTCTGACGCAAGCGGACTGGGCCGATGCCACGCCCGACATCAACCCGCAGATCATGACGATGCGGCGCATGGACGTTCTTGGACGCTACTTCCAGACCGATGAGAACGGGCACGACACGCTGACGATCGACGAGCTCGCGAATGCCTTCTTCGATTACGACGAGGCGGGCATGGCCGACGAGGAGCTCACCGAGGCCGAGTTCCTGTCGATGAAGGACGAGCGCGCGATCGAGATGCCGGGCGATGGATCGATGATGGCGCAGAGTTATGTCGGCAACGTGGACGGTTGGGAGCGACTCACGGAGTTCTACGATATGGATGGGAGCCAGACCCTGAGCATGGCGGAGCTCGCGACTGTCTTCGACGGCAGCGATTCCTACGAGCTGCACTTCGACCAGGTGCGCTTCGACGACGGGACACCGGGAGCACACTTCGAGAAACTGGCCTACCGGGCCGGGCTCGTGGTTGGGTCGGATATTCCCGAGGTCACGTTGACTGCCTTGCACGGCGCTCCATCCATCGATCTGGCCGGGATCGCAGGCGGCAAGCCGGTCGCGCTGATCTTCGGCAGCTACACCTGACCGCCGTTCCGTGCTTCAGCCGGTCGGCTGAAGGGGATGTGGGAGACGTACGGCGACGAGGTTCAGTTCTATGTCGTCTACATCCGGGAGGCGCACGCGCTCGACAGCGTCGTGCCCCTGGGCGGCGGACCGGGCGGTGCTCTCGGTGGTGGTGCCAACCCGCTCATGGAAGATCCCGTGACCTTCCAGGAACGCAAAGCAGCGGCGACAACATGTTCAACCAAGCTCGCCCTGGAACCGATGCCCATGCTCGTCGACGACATGGACGACAGCGCCAACAAGGCCTTCTTCGCCTGGCCCGAGCGCCTCTACCTCATCGGCCGTGACGGGAAGATCGCCTACACCGGCGAGCCCGGCCCCGGTGGGTTCGACCCCGACGGCCTCGAACAAGCGATCGAGGCCCAGCTCGAATAGCGAGATTACGGTGCCAGGCTCGATCTCACACCAATCTGATCCTGGTTCGTTCGTCTCGCGAAGGCTCCGGCGTCACCGCCCGGTTCCGGCGTGATCCGCAGGTCGAGCCGCAGCACGTCCGTTGCCCGTTCCGGGTAGCAACCGTCCGGGAGATGCAGGTGTCTGCCCTCGAGGAGTGCCTGCCCAACGTTGCTGTGAGGGACGTAATGGTGAGCCTGCAGCATCCGGCTGACCCGCGCCCCCTGGCGTGGTGCAACGCACGGCGGGGGGCTTCCTTGGGGGTCCTGGCAGCGCAGGGAGGATTGCGAACGGGCAGGGCTGTGGTGACGGTTCGAGATGAATGATCCGGGATCAGATTGGTGTGAGCTTGATCCTGGCTCGGTACTCGGTACTGAGTGAGCGATAGCCCGACCCGCAACGGCGTTATTGCCGGATGTAGTACGTGCCCTTTTTCTCGCCCGGAGCGGTGAGCTTCAGGGCGACCTGGCCTTCGGTGTGGTCGAAGACGACGTATTCGTAGGTCTCGGCGCCGCCGCCGTTCCAGATCAGGGTCAGGCCCTTGTTCGCGTTGACGGACCAGGTGCCGCGCCAGGTATTGCCCGGGTCCGCACCGGAGTCGATGGAGACCTGTGAGCCAGCGCCGCCGACGTTGCCGAAGAGCCGGCTGCCAGACGTGTACGTAACGGTCCCGTCGGCGTTGAACTGCCAGTAGGTGTTGGTGCTGCTGCCGACGCTGTCCATTGACCCGCCCAGGCCGACGCTGGAGCTGCTGGAGAAGTCGTTACGGTGCCAGAGCGCGATCAGGTTCGGGTCCGTCTGGCCCTTCTGCCAGCCAAAGGTCGAGAACATGTGACGTGCTTCGGCCTTGTGCCGTTCGACCTGGTCCTTGCGACCCAGGTGCATCATGTACACGCCCAAGCCGTTGTGCAGGGTCAGGTAGATGTCAGCATGGCCGTCCATGTTCGTGGGCGTCCGTCCGGAATAACGCAGCACGGCGCCCTGTCCCAGCAGGCAGGCCAGGGCCTCGGGCTGCGCCTTGCGTTTCATGCCCGGCAACATCTGGGCCAGGGACTGATCGAAGAAGGACAGCACCTCGGCCTGGTCCGGGCGGTCGACGGCGGCGGCGTCCTCGGCCGAGATCAGGAACAGTTCGAGGGGCTGCCCGCTCGGGTCCCGTTTGACCTCGTCGGGAACGACGACGATGCCATCGTCGCTGCTCTCCACGCGCCACTTCTCGGGGTGCTGGAACTCGAAGCCGAGCGGGTGTCGGAAGGACTTTGTCCTGGGCGCACTGCGGGTCGTGGCGGCCACACCGGGATTCGTGGCAGCGCCGTCGTCGGCCAGCAGGTTCTCCGGTCGGTCCGGAGAGGCGACCTTTGTCACCGCGTAGTCACTACCACCGGAATGGAAGGTCATGCCGCGCTTCGTCGTCACGGCCGTAAAGGGGTACTGCTCGCCCTCGGCTTCAAAGGAACCTTCGATGCCCTGGCCGTTGGGCCTGGCAGTCAGAGGGAAGCGGCTGCCCGCGAGCTCGAAATGGCCGCGGTAGCGGGCGCCGTCCTTTTGCAGGGTGACGCTGAGTTCGGCTCCTTGCCAGCGGCCGACGAGCGGGTCCGCCTTGGGTCGCGCGAGCGGGTTGCCCTCTTGCTGGCGTTGGGGGTTCGACGTCTGGCCGAGAGGGTTCTGTGCGACCAGGTCGGAGCCACCGAGCAGCAGGGCGAGGACATGGACGAAGGCGGGCAACATCGGGGACTCCGGGTGGGGGAGAGCAGGACATGCACATGATAGGTCCTCGCCCGGTAGGGCGCCGGGAAGTCCACGAAGAAGCCCCCCCAGCCTGGGGCTGAGGGGGCTCGTGCGGTCGTCCTGGCCGGTTGGGCCTGGCGCCAGATTTCTAGAGGTCTTCGAGGAAGCGCAGCAGCGCTTCCTGGTCGACCATGGGCAGGGCCAGGTAGGCGTTTCGCACGCCCAGGGCCTCGCCGGCGTGGGCGTCGATCGCCTGGCGCAGGTCCTCTGCGCGGCCGTCGTGCATGTACGGCGCCGTATCTACGATGCCCCAGAGAGGCGCGGTCCGGTAGAAGCCGGCGGGTGCGCCGGGTTCGGCCATGCCGCGGAAGCTGCCGTCCATCACGTTATGGACGAGCAGGTTCGAGTACAGGTTCACGTCGGCGCCCAGGTCGTCGACCAGCGTCGGAACGTGGCAGGTTGCGCAGCCCACGGAGTCGAAGAGCAGCTCGCCCATGCCCACTTCGGGCGCGCCGGATCCGGTGCGCTGGGGCGTGGCCAGGTTGCTCATGAAGAACACGATGTCATCCAGGTCGCCCTGAGGGAGCTCGGGGTCGGCGACCGAGTCCGCGTCCGAAAGGACCGCGAAGCCGCGCCCACCATCCGTCGTCGTCATGCCACACTCGTTACCCATCGCATCCCGGGCGAAATCGGTGATCTCCGGGACCTGGGCTTTCCAGCCGAATCGACCGACCTCGTCGATGCCGTTGACGTTCACCATGCGTGCGTAGCCGAAGATCCCGTCCATGTTGCCGTCTGCCAGATCCTGGTTGGCCAGGATCGCGGCCTCCGGGATGCTGTTGATGGCACCCATGCCAAAGGTCGTGGGCGGCTGGCGCTGCTCGTAGACGTAGGTGGGATCCGATATGTGCTCCTCACGGCCTTCCGTGTTGGGCGGGAAGAGCTTGCTCAGCCCCTGGCCGCCCGGGAGGTTCACGAACGGGCCTGCGCCACCGTTGTCATCACCGAACCTCGAGACGTTCAGTTCGAGCCCACCGGCACCACCGATGGCCGGGTCCTGGTGACATGCACGGCAGCTGTCGGCATTCATTTCGGGCAACCCGAGGCCGTCACTGTAGCGGAAGTCGCGGTCGTAGACCTCGCGTCCGCGCAGCCACTGCTGGCGTTCCGCGCCGACCAGAGGCCGCGACGGCCCACCGGGCGAACCGACGGGCGGCAGCTGACCGAGGCCGGACGGGGCGGGTGCGAGGAAGGCGGCGCACAGGGCACTGGCACCAAGCGCGAGTGTTGTTGTGAATTTCAAGGGTGTCTTCATCAGAGGGCCTCCAGGAACGCGATCATGTCGGCCTTCTCGTCGTCCGTGAGGGCGATGTAGGCGTTGCGGATGCTGTTGGCCTCACCGCGGTGCTGCACGATGGCACTGTCGAGCGTCTCGGCCCTGCCGTCGTGCAGATAGGGAGCGTGCATCGAAACGCCCCACAGCGGTTGCGTACGGAACTCACGCGGGGTCCCGGTCGAGGACGACGGAGACGACTGCGGCACTCCGAACGTCAGTCCGTCCGCCAGCATCAGCCCCATGTCGTGGAGAAGCAGGTCGGTATAGGCGTCAACCGTGCCGCGCGACGAAGGCAGGTTCGGGATGTGACACTTGACGCAGCCGATTGAATCGAACAGCGCTTCGCCGCGCCGTTCAGCTGCGAAGAACAGCTTCTTGCGCGGGGGTGCCAGGAAGCGCGTGAAGGCGATCAGGTCACCCAGATCATCGTGCGACATCTCCGGGTCCGGCACGCCGTCATCGTCGGTGGTCGGATCGTCCACACCGCCCGTGGCCTGGGCTGCGCTCAGGCTGACGATGCCGCCGCTACCGAGGAACGGGTCCGTGGTGATGCCCATCTGGTTCTGGAGTGGCGCACGGGTGAAGGCCTCGACGTTGTTCGCCTGCGCCTTGACGCCCAGTCGACCGAGTCCGCCACCCTGGGTGTTGAAGCGGCCGCTGATCTCGTCACCGTTCGCATCCTCGGGGTCGGCGTTGGAGAAGATTGTCGCGTTGCTCACAAACTCGAACAGTCCCGTGCCGAAGAGCGGGATCGCGTTGCGCTGGCCGACCGTGACGTCGACGCCGCCGAACATGGCGGGGATCTGCGGTCTGGCGCCCTCGAGTGAGAAGGTTGCGCCCGCGTGCGCAGCGCCCGTGCCGTAGGCCGGGACGACCGGGCTCAGGAACGGCGGGATCGGGCTCTGTCCCTGGAGCGTGCCCCAGACCGCGATGTAGAAGTTCCGGTAGAGGCGTGACGAGCCGCCGCTGACCGGTGTGCTGTGGCAGGACGCGCAGGACGTGGCGTTGTAGAACGGCCCGAGTCCCTCGCTGGGCTTGAAGCGCCGATCGAAGACCTCGAGGCCGCGCTCGAAGGCCGCGAGCTCCATGTCCGTCAGTCCATCGATCGGATCCCCGAGCTTGAACCCATCGGTCGATACCGGACGCTCCAGCCGGCGGGCCGTGCCCGCGCCGGGGACTACCGGGGGAGCTGTCCTTGAGGCGACAGGATCGGAGCCCGAGCTACAAGAGGTGGCAAACGGCACCCCTGCGATCAGCAGCAGGGCTCCGAGTTTCCGCGTGGCGCGGCGGTGATTCTGGACCTGGGATGACAAAGCTGGCCTCCGTAGAAAAAACGCGGGAAGAGTTCAACTCAAGTTTAGCTTCCCATTAGGGGACAGGGGGAATGCGAGGCAGATTCTCGGGCGTTCGGCCCTGCGGGGGCCATGGACGGACCCAGGGCCGCTATTCGCCCCCGCCGAGGACCGATCCGCTGGACAGCCCCATCCGGATCACGAGTCGCCCGCGTCCCTTCGACAGCTTGCACTCCGGCTGCTCGATGCCCGCTCGACGCTCAGGTCGCCAATCGAGGGGGGGGGAGCGTGGATAAGTGCAAGAAGTTGTCAATTCGAGAGTTTTGACCTACGTTGATTCCATGGCTAGCGAATCCGTTCACTACGTTCGTGGCCGGGCCCTGCGTGCCCTGGACTCCGCCCGCCGTCTCGAGCTCGTCGAGGCCCTGATGAGCGAGCAACCCGCAACGGTGGAGGAGCTGGGGCGCCACCTCGGCCGGGATCCGAAGACGCTGTACCACCACCTGCGCCCACTGCTCAAGGCGGGCCTGGTCGAGGAGGACGGACAGCGGCCCACATCGAAGCGTCCGGCGACGGTCTATCGACTCCCCGCGGATCGTCTCGAGCTGGACCCCGACGAGGACTCAGCGCAGATGCGACAAGCACGGCTCAAGATCGCGCGCTCTGCGCTGCGCGGTGCCTTGCGCCTGCAGGAGCGCGCCATCGATAATCCGGGCGCTATCCTCGGTGGGCCGCGTCGGACGGTCTTGCTCTGTCACCGTGTCGTGCGCCTGACCGCGCGTGGTCGCGCACGGGTCATTCGCAAGATGCGCGAACTCTACGACGTGCTCGGCCAGGAGCACGACGAGCGTGGTGAGCCGATCGCGGTGACCATGAGCCTGGCGCCCGTATCCAGGGAGCCATAGTGAGGCGGGCTGGATCCCGTTCCCTCGCCCCCCCCCAAGTCGCGGCAACTTCGTTCTGGCCCGGCGTCGGTGACGCTACACAGCAGCCCGCGCGTCCTGCTCCAACGGAAGGCGGATGATGAAGGTCGTTCCCACGCCCAACTCGGTCTCAAAGGAGATCGTACCGGCGTGCTTCTTGGTGATCACGCCATGGGCGATGGAGAGGCCCTGACCGGTGCCCTTGCCCACCTCCTTGGTGGTGAAGAACGGGTCGAAGACGTGAGCGCGCGCGTCGACGGGAATCCCCGATCCCGTATCACCAATCCGAATCTCCACGAACTCTCCGTCGAGTTGGGTCGAGACGGCGATCTTGCCTCGGTGGTCCGCATCGTTTTCGACCTTGGACTCGATCGCATGGGCCGCGTTCACGATCATGTTCAGGATGACCTGGTTCAGCTCGCCCGGGTAGCAAATGACCAGCGGTAACTCCTTGTCGAACGCGGTCACCACATCGGCCACATACGTCCATTCATTCTTCGCCACGGTGATCGTTGTCTCGATGGCGCGGTTGAGGTCATGACTGGTCGCCTCTCCGCCCCCCGGGTGGGAGAACTCCTTCATGGCGCCGACGATCTGCCGAACCCGTTCGATACCCTCGAGACTCTGCTCGATCGCGCGCGGGATCTCCGCGCAGAGGAACTCCATGTCCACGTCTTTGAGAGCTTGCGTGAGCTCGTGGATCAGGTCGACGGGATTCACGCCCTCGCTCAGGGTCCCTACCAGTGCATCCGCCTTCTGGAACAGCGGAGCAAGCTCCTCGAAACACTCCTTGAGGAAATGCGTGTTGTCGCCCAAGTACTGGGTGGGCGTGTTGATCTCATGCGCGATGCCGGCGGCCAGTCGACCCACAGCTTCCAGTTTGTGAGCTTCGAGCAGCTGATCGTTGAGCCCGTCTCGCTCTTCCACGGCGCGGTCCAGCCTCGAGAAGGCGAACATCGCGAGGCCGAGCACACCCAGCAACGCCACGAGGGCTATGGTCGCTCTCGAGACGGCAGTACTGGTGGCGGCAACCAAACTGGCGAGCGGAATGTTGACCTCGAGAACGCCTCGGACATCCCCTTCTGCCCATCCGTCGCGCGGGGTGTCCGGGTGATTGTTGTGGCAATCGACACAGCTGGCCCGCATCAAGTCGGGAGCCGCATAGCGCATCGACACCTGTCCTTCAAACTCCTCGTAGCGGTAGAACGGGGTCGTCTTATCGGCCTCGAAGTGCTCCCACGCGTCCCGGGCAAAGCTGTCGCGCAAGCCGCCCGACTCCGCACGCCAGGGGAACGGATAGGGGCTGTACAGTTGTGCGCGGGCACCGCCCTCCTGCTCGCCCATCTTTACGCCCAGCATCATGGCCAGGGTGGCGGGCAGGGGCGCAGCTCCATCGAGATCGGCATAGTCGTGGGCGAACTCGACGCCGGCGGGCATCAGACGCGACACGACCTCAGAGGCATAGAGCGACCTGAAGGCCGTCAGCGCTGCGGTCTGTTGACGTGCCGCGCCAAGGGCCGCTTCCTCGACCGTCAGCGTGCGAAAGTGATCGACGCAGCCGAAGATGGTGACGCTGCCCATGACAGCAAGCACACACCACGTCAACACTCCATGTGCCATCACGGCACGGAAGCACCTCGCCAGAAGCATGGACTGTCTTTGAGGGG
>JBLHKW010000145.1:0-13076 GCA_047618565.1 Planctomycetota bacterium | reverse complement strand
TGAATCCGTTGTCTCGAACGAAAGCAATCGCTGCGGCGGATCGAATTCGAGGCTCTCTCCGAGGCGGACCGAGACCACATTCAATTGGTCATCCTGACGACAAAAGACCTCTCCATTTTGGGCCCACATGGGTTCCATGCCTCCGTTCGCGGAGACCTGCTCTTGCGCGCCCGATCCCAGGAGCGACTCGATGTAGATCTCGGGGCGGCCAGTGGCGTTGGTGCACCAATCGGAATGGGCCAACAACTCCCCCATTCCCGTGACCTCGGATGCCGATTCTTATCGAGACCGGCGGTCGTTCCTCAAAACCCATCCGCGGGGTCATGCGGCCCCTCGGGTGTACCGGTGATGGAGCCCGCCGACCTGGGGCACGGCTCGGATCGGACCGCTCTCGGGCAGTTCCACGGGCCTCGTCTCCGGTGCGTCCTTGCCGAGCGATAGGTGCGTGCGCGACCGGTGGTAGTAGTCGAAGTACTTGTTCAGGACCCGCCGAACGTGGCGCTCGTTGAACACGATGACATGGTCGAGGCACTCTCGTCGGATGGACCCGATGAGCCGCTCCACATACAGATTCTGCCAGGGCGATCGAGGCGCACTCTTCAGCTCCTTGGCTCCCGTGCTCGTCACGGCTCCCGTGAACTCGGCACCTCGGTAGATGCCGTCCCTGTCGCGGAGCAGATACTTCGGCGCGGTGTCCCAAGGGAACGCCTCCCGAATCTGCTGGCCCGTCCATGCGGAGGTCGGGTTGGCCGTGACGTTGAAGTGAACGATGCGCCGACGGTCGTGGGACAGAACCAAGAGCACGTAGAGCACACGGAAGGTCGCCGTCGGGACCGTAAAGAAGTCGATGGATGCGAGATCCTGAACGTGGTTGTCCAGGAAGGTTTTGCAGCGCTGCCCGGGCTTGGTCTCCCGCCGGGGCATGTACCTCGAGATCGTCGCCTGCGAGACCTCGATGCCGAGCTTCAGCAATTCTCCGTGAATCTTCGGCGCTCCCCAGAGCGGATTGGCCAAGTTCATTTTGCGGATGAGGTCCCGCAGCTCACGGGCGATTCGTGGACGGCCCGGTTTCGACGTGCTCTTCTTCCTCCAATAGAATCGAAACCCGAGATGGTGCCACGCAACGATGGTTTCAGGCTTCACGATAGTGATCACGTCATGCCAGCGATGCCAGTACCGGGCGAGCGCAACCCAGAAGAGCCGGTCGCCGTGCCTCAAGTTCGACCGCTTCATGTGCCGGACAGCGACGCAGAGCTGCTGGCGCAGCGCCAGGTTCTCCAGGGCGAGCTCGCGTCGGGAGCGGCAGGCGGCCCATAGGAACTGCAGCAGGATACGCAGGAGCTCGGTCATCCAGCCATTATCCCGGTGTCAGCCTTACCTGCAACCAAGTGCCCCTGAAGGCCCCTGGATGGGTATTGAGGAGGAACATCTCCCCTACCGAGCTCCGGCGAATGCGACGATTGCCCAGGCCCTGGTGCGCGCGCTCAACATCGTAGTATTCGATCTACTCGATGATCGCCTCGCACAACCTGCGCTCACTGAAGTGGATGGACGCGCGGGCTTTGAGGCCGCGTTCGCTTTGGATAGTAGAGCACGAGCAACGCGAAGCGATGACACCTCGTTGGTCGTCACCGCCGAGGAGGCATTCGTGTTGCCGATGACGTTTGTGGAAACCCCTGAGGTCGCACGCTAGTCGGCTACGACCTGGGTCTGAGGGCAGCATGCGCTGCAGCCCTGTGTCGTAAAATTCCAGCCAGTCATCGAGCAGCGCTTCGACATCCTCCTGGGTAATTTCATCATTGTCCGATTGTTTGTCGATGCCCTTGCGCAGCACTTCCCCTTCTAGCTCGCCGGTAACGCTGGCGAAGTTTTTCGCTTCCAAGTACACCGCCACCACGGCTGGGCGGCGGCTTGTCGCCTCTTGCAGCAGTACGCGTGCCAACGCCGCGGGCAGCACGTACTGCCGGATCCGCGATACCGTGCGGGACACTTTGCCGCTAATTGTCGGCAAAGGGTCCGGCACGGTATGTCACTTCTTGGCAGTCGCCGCCTTCTTCAGTGCCAGTAGCGCGTCGATCAGTGCGCTCGCCGTGCCACCGTTCCCGCCATTAAGTTCGGAG
This sequence comes from Planctomycetota bacterium, assembly GCA_047618565.1. GTDB lineage: Bacteria > Planctomycetota > UBA1135 > UBA1135 > JBLHKW01. Next base: position 10,956 of record JBLHKW010000145.1, on the reverse strand, counting down.
TACAACTTCAGCCCGACCATGGCGCAGGCGCTGGCCTCGTCCAGTTCGGCCTTCTTGGCGAGGTCAGCGATCCAGCGTAGTTGCTTGGCGCTCGGAACTTGGCGCTCGGCCTTCACGGCCGACAAGTGGTCGATCAGTGCGCTGGCCTCGTCACGGCTCGGAGCCTCTTGAGCTAGGATTATTTCCGCTGACTCCACCGCCTGCTCCAGCGTGAGGCCCGTTGCCTCGAGCAGTCGCTCGAGGTAGCGCTTCTGATTCTCGCTGGGAAGCAAGGTGATGCCCCGCGTCCGAAGGTCGGCGAGCAAGTCCTTGCCCGCCTGCTCGGCGAGGGCGTCGAGGTCTCCGATCTCCTGCGCCAGTTCTGGCGCAGCAGCGAGATAGTCCTGCAGCTTCAGACGCGTGCGAGGCACGAGCGGACCTGACTTGCTCGCCTCCTGCGCCGCGGCGTGAGCGCTCTTGAACTCCTCGAGCATGGTCTCCCAGGCCGCACTCGCTGCGCGCCGGCCCGCAGCCACGTCGTCGAGTAGCGCCTCCATCTCGGCCGTGTACTCGGTCTGGAAGACTTCACGCTGGTCGGGGAGGCTGAAGAGCGGAGCCGCCTCGAGCCAGATATTACGCCCACTCTCCGTGGGCACCAGGCTACCTTCCTCCGCCTTGACGTAGCCGCGTTCCTCCAAGCGGTCGACGGTCTTCGCATACGTGGAGGGCCGGCCGATGCCGCCCTCCTTCATCGCCTTCACGAGCGTGTGTGCCCGGTAGCGCGCGGGTGGTTTGGTCTCGTCCTCGCGCAACTCTGGGTTCGGGTGCTCGGCATCGCCGGCAAGCAGCTCGAGCATCGTTCCCACCTTGACGGTGAGCGGAGTCGTCTCGGTCTTCTCGTCCAAGCCCGGCACCTCAAAAGCGAGGCGCCAGCCCGGCTCCGCATACCATCCCACGGTCCCATCCAACACCCGATCCATGCTCTCGCAGCTTGCTTTCAGTGAAAGCGTCACGCGCATTGAGGGCGCCATGAGCGCAGCCAATGTGCGCGCGCGGACGAGGGCGTAGAGCTTCTGGACATCGGGTTCGACACCCGGGATGGCGCCGAGATCGAGCGCCGTCGGCCGAATGGCTTCGTGCGCGTCCTGCACCCCCGTTTCCTGATCGCACGTCGTGACCAAGCCCAGCCGTTCGGCGCCAAAGGCATCGGTAATCACGGAGCGTCCAGCCTCTACCGCCTCCTTAGCGAGACGCGTCGAATCGGTGCGGATGTAGGTAAAGTGCCCCGCCTCATATAGCTGCCCCGCGAGGGCTGCGGTCTTCTTGGGCGACCAACCCCAGCGGCTGCCCGCGGCTTGCAGCAACGTGTCCGTGCTGAAGGGTGGACGCGGCGGCTGGGACTTCTCCCGGCGCGTCACCTCCTGGACCTGCACATTGCCCGCCGCGACGAGGGCAGCGTGGGACGACGCCGCCAGAGACGCGTCTGCCGTGCGATGGGCAGAGAAGCGGTTCTTCTCATCCACCCAGGCCGCAGCATCGGACTTTTCGTGGAAGCGCACGCGCCAATCGGTGAGCGACGTCGCCGCCAGGACCTCGAAGTAACGCACCGGGACGTGGGCCTCGCGCTCCAGTTCGCGCTCGACCATGAACCCCAGCGTAGGTGTCTGCACGCGACCCATCGAGTTCGTGGAGGTCGTGGTGTACCGCTTCGCGATGCGGCTTGCACGCCAGCCCACGGCGCGATCGATGAAGGTGCGGATGATCGCCGCGTCCACCAGCCCTTGATCCATCTCGCGCGGTGCCGCCACGGCAGCGAGCACCGCCTGCTTCGTGATCTCCTGGAAGGTCACCCGATGACGAGGGCCGAGCTCCGCGAGCAGCCGGTCTAGGTGCCAGGCGATGCGCTCTCCTTCACGATCGGGGTCGGCAGCCAGGTAGAAGGTGACTGAGTCGTGTTTCGCCGCCTCTTCCGTGATGGCGCGCATGGCGCCCTCACCGCGATCGGTCCAGAACCACGGCGGCTTGGGAAGCTCATCCGGCCGGTGCGACCAGTAAGCCTTGCGGACCTCCTTCGGCGGGTGGATCTTCCGGTCCTCGGCCAAGCGCTCCACGTGCCCACCGGTGGGCATGACGCGCCACTCATCCTTCCCAAGGTACTTGAGGAGGGTCTTGCACTTCGCCTTGGACTCGACGATCAGGATATTCATCGGCGTCAGCATAGCGGGGCCAGCCAGGCCCTGGGAAAGAACGAGGACGAGGACTGACCCCGATCCGTTGCAAATTTCAGGCTCTTCGCTCTCGCTGTCTCGCAGCTGCGTGCCTGGCGGGACCGCCGGCTCCAACGCCTTAGGCCAAACGCGGGCGGCAGGTACTTCGCAATAGCGTTGGAATCGCGGGGCCAACTCTTTTTGCGGGTGCGGACGATTCGGCGCCTGCGATTGACGGATGGTGTCCCAGGCCCGGAGAATCGCCCGGAAGAAGGCCGGATTCTCACGATCGAGTCTTGGGATAGCACGCGGGCCATCCCCTCATCATCAATCAGACCGGTCCGCGCTGCTGCTCTACGCCCTCCGTTGCCCCGTCAGCGCCCTCCAGAGTTGTCGAGAACTCGTACATCAAAGTCCCGAATGTCGCCGTTGACAGCAGGGCGAACGAAGGCAACCCGGCAGAACGAGGGCCGCTGCGCCTGCCGACGGAGGCGGAATGGGAGTATGCGTGCCGAGCGGGTTCGACCGGACCCTTCGGCTTCGAAGGACCGATCCGCCATGATGTGGTGAACTTCAATGACGGTGATGTGAAGAATGGGGTCGTCGTGGACGGCAAGCTGGAAGTGGAATGGGAAACGCCTCCAGCACCAGAATGTCGAATGACCACCGCACCTGCAGGATCGCTTCCGCCGAACGCCTGGCGATTGCACGAGATGCACGGCAACCTGATGGAATGGTACGCTGACAAGTATTCATCCGATGCCTACGCGAAGCGTGATCCGGTGGCGGTGGATCCGATTGTACGGCAGGCTGGTGACAAACTTCGCACCCTGCGGGGTGGCTCCTGGTACGACAATGCCCGGTACTGCCGCTCCTCCGCGCGTTCTGCTGCCGGACCGAGTACCCGCAGCAACCGAATTGGCTTTCGCGTGGCGCGGACACCCTGATCCAACGGTGGGCCGTGCGGAGAACCCGCTGCTAACGCTTGTCCGACAGTTCATCGCCTCCCCCGGCCCGTGCTATCCATAAACTCGGCCGTCGCCAAGATCTGTGTTCTAGACACCGCCAATGCCGATACTCGCAGCGGCCTGGGCAATGGGCTTGGCCGCCGAAACGGGGTCACGATCGGTGTCACGCATCGAGTTTGAGGCCGGATCCTGACAGAGGCCGCCATCTTGGCAGGCAATTGGCTCTTTGCCGCGGCCGGATCCAGGGATCAAGCCGTCGCGAATTGTGCCGTTGACGATGCCAAGAACGCCGTTTTAGCCGACGGCCGAGTTTATGGATAGCACGGGCGCGCGCGCTGCCGCGAGCGGCGGCGCCTCGCTGGGCAGGCCGAGGTGACGCAGGATACGACGTGCCACCAGCGTGTCGGTGATCAGCGCGATCAACCGGCGCCGTCCGCCGCAGTGCTCGCAGTGTGGCACGTCGATCCCGAAGACCCGGCACATGAGCTCCGACCAGGAATAGCGACTCGGGTAGGGAGAGTGCGGGACCAGCACGGAGGCGCTGGGCGGGCAGGGCGCTGGCGCGGCGTGCGGGACCGCAGGTGTCGTCGCGGGCGGAAAGTCCCCCACCGCTTCCGCGCCCCGCAAAGCGACTCCGGGGGCCACCGCCGTCGGCACGATCATGTCGCGCCAGGATGATCCCGGAGCGAGTACGCCGTGGTAGGTCAGCTGATGCTCACGTGGGTGCGGGATCAGGGCTGCCAGGCGCTCGATGAACGTGGCCGCCCAGCGTCTTCGGCATCTTCTTCTACGGCAATGCCCAGATTCAGGCCCCGTTTGGCGACGGCTTCCGCTGTGTCGGCACGACCGGCGGTGGAACGATCCGTTTGCAGGGGCCGATCATGGTCGACAGCACCGGCAACGTCAGCCGTCAGCTGGATTTCACGGCCCCGCCCGTGGTGGCGGGCCCCGGCCAGATCCTTCCGGGAGCGAGCTGGAACTTCCAGTTCTGGTTCCGCGACCAAACGGCCGGTGGTACGGGCTTCAACCTGACCGACGGATTGGCCGTCACGTTCTGCCCGTGAGTTGATCAGCGGCCCCCCACGGGCCGACGGATTTCGCCCTCAATGCGGAGTTAATCGCCTGTGCGGTTCACTCCGCTTTCATAGATCATAGCTACAGTGCCGCGCGTCGTACGGTGCCGGAAGCCTCCCCGAATCTTGCGGCTCGCCTTCGTTTCAATCCAGCGCCTCGAAGCAGATGCTACGGCGTTGGCATCCGACGCGCTTCTCCAGCGAGTCGCCAAGTAGACTCCGGCTTCGTCACTCTCTCGGTAGGAACCATGTCGATCGATTTCGAAAGCGACTACGGAGTCAACGCGGGCTACGTTCAGGAACTCCATGACGCCTGGAAAGTCGACCCCAATGCAGTCGAGCGTTCCTGGCGCAAGCTCTTCGAGCGTAGCGCAACGGTTGAGGAGGTCCCCAAGCCGAAGGTGACCAAAGCGCCGTCCGCGGGCGAGGGAGGCGAAGGTGACCCAGATTCAGGTGACCTCTACGAGCCGCTCACCGGGATAGCCGGACGCATCGTCGAGAACATGGTCGCGAGCCTGGAGGTTCCGACGGCCACATCCGTGCGTACTCTTCCGGCCAAATGGCTCGACGAGAACCGGCGCATTATCAACGAGCACATGGATGTGCGTGCCCTGGGCAAGGCCTCCTTCACGCACATCATCGCCTTCGCTATCGTGCGCGCGCTCAAGGAGAGCGGTCGCGCCCAAGCATCCTTCGTGGAACGAGGTCCGAAGCCGGAACGCCGGGTTCCGAAGCATGTCAACCTGGGCATTGCGATCGATGTGCCCGGGCCCAAGGGTCGCAACTTGGTGGTGCCGAGCATCAAGCAGGCGGACACCATGGACTTCGCACAGTTCTACGAGGCCTACCAAGACGTGGTCGATCGTGGGCGCCTCGGAAAGCTCGGGATGGCTGACTACCAGGGCACGACTGCGACATTGACCAATCCAGGTGGCTTTGGCACGACGATGAGTGTGCCGCGCTTGATGAAGGGACAGGGACTGATCGTGGCCACGGGGGCCATCGGAGTGCCCACGGAGCTGACCGGAAGTGCACCCGCGGCCCTCGCGCGCCTCGCGGTTGGTCCGGTCATGACGATGACGAGCACCTACGACCACCGCGTGGTGCAAGGGGCCGAATCCGGTCTCTTTCTCAAGCGCGTCGACGAGCTACTGAGGGGCGCGGACGGCTTCTACCGGGAGATGTTCGAATCACTGCGCGTTCCCTGGCAGCCGCACGAGGCGAGCGCCGGTTTGCGCGAGGAGGGCGAGCGCGATGAGGCGGAGATGCAGGTCAACGTCTGGATGATGATCAACGCCTACCGGGTGCGCGGCTGTCAGCTGGCGGACCTGGACCCGCTCGAGTACCGCCCGGATCGCCTGGACTCTCTCGATCCAACCGCATACGGCTTCACGGTCTGGGACCTCGATCGCGGCTTCCTCTGTGGGGACCTCTCGGCGACCACGCAGACCATGACCCTGCGAGAGATCCTGGCAACCCTGCGCCGGGCATACTGCAGGCGTTGGACGATCGAGTACATGCACATCGTCGACCGCAAGCGCCGCTGGTGGATGCGCGAGCACTGCGAGAGCCCCGAGATGGAGGTCCAGTTCGATGCGGACTACCGTCTTCGGACCCTGGACTTGCTCTCGCGAGCCGAGAACTTCGAGCGCTTCCTGCACGCCAGTTACGTAGGCAACAAACGCTTCTCCCTGGAGGGGGCGGATACGCTGATTCCGGCTCTGGCCGAGCTTATCGACCGGGCAGCCCACAGCGGTGTCGAGCGTGTGATCATCGGTATGGCTCACCGTGGGCGTCTGAACGTCCTCGCCAATATCATGGGCAAGTCCCATGCCCAGCTCTTCGGCGAGTTCGAGGCCGTGCTCTTGCCCCTGTCTAAGGAAGGGTCTGGCGACGTCAAGTACCACCTCGGGCAGCGCGGCACCTACCACACACCGGACGGTCAGGGGGTCGAGGTTGTGCTCTCTGCCAATCCGAGCCATCTCGAAGCCGTCAACCCGGTCGTGTGCGGAATGGTGCGCGCAAAGCAGGATGCCCTCGGCGACGTGGCCCGCAAGCGAGTGCTGGGCGTCTTGATCCACGGGGACGCAGCCTTCAGCGGTCAGGGCGTCACGGCCGAGACGCTCAACATGTCCGAGCTGCGGGCCTACGGCTCGGGGGGCACCGTGCACTTGGTGGTCAACAATCAGATTGGCTTCACCGCGAGTCCGATCGATCTGCGCTCGACCTACTACTGCACGGACATGGCCAAGAGTATCCAGGCTCCGATCGCCCATGCGAACGGTGACTTCCCGGAATCGGTCATGCGCGCCGTTCGAATGGCCGTCGACTACCAGCGCGAGTTCGGTAGTGATTCGGTCGTCGATCTCGTCTGCTATCGGCGCTGGGGACACAACGAAGGTGACGAACCGGCCTATACCCAACCGGTTCTCTACTCACGGATTCGAAAGCATCCGACCGTGCGTGAGAAGTACACCGGCCTGCTCGTTCGACGAGGTGCGATCGACGAAGCCCAGGCCCTGGAGATCGGGGCTCGCCACGAGCGGGAACTCTCGGAGGCCCTCGCGAGCTTCCGTGCGCAGACCCGCGTCGACCCTCCTGCGGAGGACGTGATCGACTTCACCAATGACGATCCGGCCGACTACGTGACTCAGGGCTCGCCCGAGACGGGCGTGCCTGAAGAGCAGCTCGTCGCCATGATCGATCAGCTGAATGAGATGCCCAAAGGGCATATCCCGCATCCAAACCTGTTGCGCCAGTTGCGCCGCCGGGAGCAGATGGTGCGCGGCGAACGGGACCTGGATTGGGGCTGCGTGGAGGCCCTGGCCTTCGGTTCCCTGGTGAGCCAGGGCGTTCCGATCCGGCTCGCGGGTCAAGATAGTGGACGCGGGACTTTCAGCCACCGGCACGCGGTCATTCGGGATCAAGTGACCGGAGCCGACTTCGTTCCACTTGCGGCCATGGCTAGCGCTGGCGCGACCTTCGAGGTGCGCGACTCCCTGCTGTCCGAGGAAGCCGCCTTGGCCTTCGAGTACGGCTACGCGCTCGAGCGTCCCGACACCCACGTCATTTGGGAAGCCCAGTTCGGCGACTTCGTCAACGGTGCCCAGATCCCCCTGGATCAGTTCATCATGTCGGGTGAGGCCAAGTGGCGTCAGCGGGCCGGGCTCACAATGCTCCTGCCGCACGGTTTCGATGGCCAGGGACCCGAGCACTCAAGCGCGCGGATCGAGCGTTTCCTGGGCCTTTGCTCGGGCGGGAACGTAACGGTCGCCAACTGCACGACCGGGGCGCAGTTCTTTCACCTGATGCGCCGTCAAGGCCTGAGTGAAGTGAAAGGACCCCTGATCGTATTCACCCCCAAGTCCCTTCTACGCAGCCCGCTCGCGGCCAGCCCGGTCGACCAGCTGACGCGCGGGGGCTTTCGCGAGCTACTTGACGACGAGGACGCACCCGATGCGGTCACCAGAATCATCATGTGCTCGGGCAAGGTCTACTACGACCTCGCGACCGGACGGACCGAGATGGGAGTGTCGGGGCGCCAGTTGCTACGACTCGAACAGCTCTACCCGTTCCCGAGAGCAGAGTTGCTGGAACGTCTCGATCGATACCCGGACGCGGAACTCGTCTGGTGCCAGGAAGAGCCGCGCAACATGGGCGCCTGGCCCTTTGTCCTGCAGCGTTTTGCGGACCTGGGCAGGCCGATTCGATACGCCGGCCGACCCGAGTCCTCGAGCCCGGCTACGGGCTCCCACCGACGCCACCTCGCCGAACAGCAGCACCTGCTGGAGCTGGCGCTGACCTAGGGGATACAGTGCCGGACACTTTGCCGCGCATTTCGCGCGGGTTCCTACGACGCCCCGCATCGGACGCCGCTCGATCGCCGCCGGGCTATGACCGATAGCCATCGGTATTGCTCGGGCTCGGTACATTCGCCTGTGATCACGATGCAGACTTGTCCGAGCCAGGTGAGTCCGCGCTCACCAACCGTCGCGCCGATATTCTGGCTCGAGAATCTCACGCAGGCGCTTCAGGCTACGGTAGTAGCGCACCTTGACACAGCCGACCGAGACTCCGAGGCGCGCGGAGATCTCCGCCAAGCCAAGGAAGTCGAAGTGCCGGAAGCGCACGATGCGCGCATCTACGCTGTCGATCAGACCCAGGGCTCTATGGACATCGTCGTACTCCAGCGGCGCACTGGCGCTTCGTCGGGAATCCAGATCGATGCGGTCAACGCGGACATTCAGCACTCTGACGTACGAGTTCTCGACAGTGCCAAGGGGCGCTGATGGGGCGAAGAGAGCGGTTGGCCGGCAGTGGAGGCCGGTCTACGTAACGATGAGGGTATGGCCCGTCATCAGCAGACCTACGACCACCGACTCCGCGAACTCGTCCGGCAGACCGGCGAATTGACCATCGCTACCAACGCGGCCGTTCCTCGATCTACCGCTTCCGGGTGGCTGCGAAGCCCCGACCGCACCACGGTCACGATGGATGCGCTGTCAATGGATCAGCAGGGCCTCCAGGCCGAGGTGGTAAGGCTGCAAGGTCGCGTAGCAAAGCTCCGGGCAGTCGCGCGTATCTTGGTGGCGACCATGCACGCGCTCGACGTCGATCTGAGCCGGCGTCGTATCCCGGACGGTGCATCGAAGTTCAAGATCGTACGTGCCATCAAAAGTTGCGGGGATGCCCTCCAGCTGCGTAAGGCGCTGGCCTTGATCGGGCTCTCACCATCTCGGTTCCATGCGTGGAAGCGCGCCGCCATACCGTGCGATCTAGACGACCACTCGTCGTGCCCGAAGACCTCACCTCAGCGTGTGACGTCGAGCGAGATCCACGCCATCAAGGACATGGTCACGGCTCAAGAGTTCCGCACGTTCCGACCGGCACGCTCGCGGTCCTTGCGCAACGATTGGGTCGGGTCTTCGCATCGACGACCACCTGGCACCGACTCGTACGGGAGCGCGGATGGCGGCGTCCCCGACTTCGCGTGCATCCAGCGAAGCCGAAGGTCGGAATCCGCTCCGAGCAACCCAATGAAGTGTGGCACATTGACACCACGATCATTCGCCTGTTCGATGGCACCGAGGCGTACCTGCACGCCGTCATCGACAACTACTCGCGGCGCATCTTGTCCTGGCGGGTGGGTGGGCGATTCGATACCGGGAACACTGTGGCCGTACTCCTGGAGGCGTGCCAATCATCCACGGCGTCTGAGCCCCCGATGTTGCTCGTGGATGGTGGTGTCGAGAACTTCAACAAGAACATCGATGAGCTGATCAGCTCCGGCCTCCTTCGCCGTGTCCTTGCTCAGACAGAGCTGCGTTTCTCGAACTCGATGATCGAGGCGTGGTGGCGCGCGCTGAAGCACCAGTGGCTCTTTCTGAACACGCTCGACAGTGTCAAGACGGTCGAGAAGCTCGTCAGGTTCTACGTGAAGGAGCACAACCAGCGCCTGCCGCACTCGGCGCTCCGAGGTCAGACGCCCGACGAGATGTACTTCGGGAAGGGCGAGGATGTTCCCGATGGCCTGGAGTCTGCAAGGAAGGCGGCGAGAAGTGAGCGGCTCGCGGTGAACAGGGCTCTGGCATGTGCCGCCTGTGAGTCGAGTCCTGAGTCAGACGCAGCGTAGACGCCGAGGTCCGACAATGAAGGCGAGAGAGTCGCCGTGGGCCCCGGCCGCCCCGATCGTGTGTCGCCCATGCGGGCAAGGGGCGCATGGCATCGTTGCTCAAGCTACCCAAGCGCCGGTGACGAGAACTCGTCGCCAAAGGTCCTGAATGTCCATGTTGGTAGCACGGCACAGCCACGGGAACGTACGATCCATGCAACAACGCCCCATTGCGCGCCGCGGCCTTTTTCAACGGGCTTCTTGGAGGGGCCCGTTTTCGCCGGAACCCTCAGGCGTTAGCGCGTTGGGTAGTGCCCGCCTGCTTGCGGCGCACTCGAAAGATCGAAACAGCCAGGGCCAGGCCGGCCAGTGCGTACCAAGCGAATCTGTAGGCGCTTTCGCTGGAGGGGTCGTTCGCGATCTTGTCCTGGGCGTCCTCGTTGCCCTGTGCACCCGCTACGTCCGAACCGTACTCGCCATTACCAGTGCGGCTGGCGCCTTTGCGCATGGCGGGCGGTATAGGAGCCCCCGGAAGGGCCGCGTGGTAGACCTTGCCCTGATCGTACATGGCGATCCGCCGCGCGTAGTTCAACTCCGCATCGACCCGAGTCGCGCGGTTCGTCGAGTGTTCCAGGCCCGGTGTATTTCCTCGGAAACGGTGGCTGCCTTGCTCGTTGCCTTTCAGCTCCAGTGGCGTTCCCGGGTGCAAGTCCTGGCGCCCGCGGTCTCGCAACACCGCCGCGTCACGCCCAAGGTGTGCAGTCCGATCAAACTCCCCTTGCGCGCTCACCGAGAAACTCCTAGACCTGGCTGGCCTCCGTGTCTGCGGAGGCCAGCCAGGGTTTCTCTTTGAAGCGGAACGGGCCTCGAGAAGAGGAGGCGACCGAACCATCGCCGATCCAACCTACAAGATTGCAGGGAATTGGGGCCAGAAAACGCCTGGCGAACGACACGCAGCCCGGTCACTGCATGGGCGCAGCAGCACCGAGACCTAGCCCGGATTATTCATGAGCAGTGGGATGCGGGGACGCATCTCGAGCCGATTGGAGTAGTAACGACACTGACCCAAAGGCACGAGAAAACGGCGCCCGCATGGCACAGGTTATCTCCAGGACAAC
>JBLHKW010000144.1:0-13145 GCA_047618565.1 Planctomycetota bacterium | reverse complement strand
ACCGGCCACTCCTCGACGGAGTCCACATCCTCGAGCAGCAGCCTGCACCCCGGCCCATCGGGATCCGCGCCCATCCACAGGGCCCAACGCACCTCGGCCGGGTCCATCCACGTGTGGAGCAAGTGCGCACCCTCGAGGGCCTCGCGCGAGAGCCGATCGAGCCGCGGCATCTCGCCTCCAGACCCCGGGCGCATGATCTTCTCGACCGTGTGCTCGACCGTGCCATGGCCCTCTTCGCTCACGTGGATGCTCGTCTGGGTACCGCTGTCCGCAATCTCGCGCCGCCCGACCCGTACGCTCACACGGTAGCCATCCTCGCTCAGGTACTCGAGCTGGCTTGCACCCTCGCCGTCCAGGGTCCCGTTCACCTCGCGCCCGTCGATCACGATCGAGTACCACCAGGCCTTCAGGGTATCCAATCCCACGCTCGAGCCCACGGCCAGCCCCGACACGCCGACCACGATGGCCAGCACCGCCGCCCGCGACCAGCCAGCGCCCTGGCCAAAGAACCTGGGCCTCGAGCGGGCATGCGCCGCACGCAACAGACGCTCATTCAGCCGCGGGTCGGGCAACTCCAGCGCGTCATCCCGCGCCAGGCATTCCAGGGCCTCGTCGACCGGATCGAGATCGGGTGCATTCATGATCGTTCCCCCATGCGCTCGAGTTGAGCGCGCAAAGCGTCCCTCCCACGGGCCAGGCGTGACTTGACCGTTCCGACGCGACACCCGAGGGTGTGCGCGACAACTTCCAGCGAGAGCCCTTCGAGATGGTGCAGCGCGATCACCGCCTGGTGCCGCTCCGAGATGCGCAGCAAAGCGGCCCGTACGACGTCGACGGACGGAGAGCTGATCGGATCCACGCTGACAGGGTCGATCTCGAGCTGAGCCTGGGCAAGACGTGCGGCGCGCCGGCGCTGGCGGCTGGCCTGCCCGGTGGCAAGCATGTAGAGCCAGGAACGAAAGGGAAGCCCGCGCTCCTCGTAGCGTGAGATCTGCTGCAATGCGCTGACAAACGTCTCCGCCACAGCGTCCTCGACCAGGTCCGGGTCACCCAGCCGGCGGCGCAGGTAGCGCTGGATGGCCGGATAGTGGCGCCGGTAGAGCGCCGCGAACGCCTCCGGGTCCCGGGGTGCACGGCGTACGAGTTGCGCCTCGGCTTCCCGAGCAGCCTCCATCTCTGGATCCCCCTGGGCGGCCCCCTGACGCTGATTTCCTGTGGAAAGGTCCATCACGACGCCCCTCTATGCCCCCGCCGCCCCAGCAGGTTCCAGGAAACCCGAAACTACTCGCTGCCTACCCGCACTCGGGCAGATTTCCCGCCCTGGACGCTACTCCTTGCCGCGGCGCCGTTCCTCGGCCTTCAGCTCCCTGGACACCCCACGAAACCCCTGCTTGCGGAGGAATGCGCGCAGTTGCGGGAGCGACCGGTCAGGCCCGTGGCCCATGGCCCAGCGCCCGCCCGTCAGGGCGACTGGCCAGCGCGCGCTCTTCTGCCCGACCGCGCTGCTCGCAAGGCGGCCGTCGCGCAGCACCTCGGCCGCGTCGATCTCGTCCAGATACAGAACCGAGAGCGCGCCCTCCACGTCGAACAACAGGCCCAATGGTAGCGGTTGATCGTCGAACGGTCCCACGACCTCGAACACGAGCATCTCGAACAGCAGCTGCAAGCGGGCATCGATGCGCCCGCCCGGTTGCCCGCCCGGTTGATCGGGTCGAATCTTCGCAAGGACGTCACGCACGTATTCCTCATCGCGGACCCCATCGAGGCTCAAGGGGTAGAGCACGACATCCGTCCCCGCTAGCTCGCGCGAGAGCTCCTGAAGCTTGTCCACGTTCTCGTCAGACCAGCTTCCCCAGAGCATGACCAGCAAGTTCTTTCCGGCGAAGCTCTCGACCGTGCGCGCCGGTCCCGTGAATGCCGGGAGCTCGAGCGGCCCCATGGGCAAGCGGTCGAGCAGGGGCACGCGCGCCACCCGTGCACCGTTGCCGTCGATCCAGCGCTCAGGGCTCTCCGGAAGACGCGCCGGCAATCGCTCGACGGACAGATCGTCGATGGACGCTGACACGCGCGGCAACGCGCGCGCGTCGGTCGCGCCCTGGACGAGCGACCAGGCGCCGTCCACGGTCAGTCCGGTGTAGCTGGCCTCGCTGCCGTCAGGCCATTCCACATGAACGCCCACAGGTTGCTGTCCATTACCCAGGCCGAAATGCAATCGGCGGGACGAGCCCCCCAGGTATCCGTGGCCCAGGTAAGAGCGCTGGGCAAGGCGCCTTGGCTCGGCTCCGGCCGTGGTCGGCACCTCGACCGTCACAAGCGCGCCCGCGGCCTCGCGGTTGGCGCCCGCGCCCTGCAGCTCGATCGAGATCCAGTGACCGGGAGTCGCGTGCACGTTGCGAACGAAACGCAGCAGCGGTGCGGTACGGTTTTTCAACCACAGGTCCAGCCGCCCATCACCGTCCCAGTCAACGATGCACGCAACGCGCCCGTCGTCGACGTAGTCCAGGCCACTGGCACCGGAGACATCCGCGAACAACCCGTCGCCAAGGTTGCGGTAGGCGTAGTTGGGTTCGCGCCCGTTCCAGGAGAAGCCATCGGACTGGCCGAGCTGGGAGATCGCCACCCATGCGTTCTGGTACGCGCTAGTGGCCGGCGGCGCCGTCGGCGATACGTTGACGACACAGCGCCAGAAGAACCCCTCGAGATCCTCCGTGCGACGACCGGTGAGGAAGCCATTCGGTACGACGATGTCCGGCAGACCGTTGTTGTTGAAGTCCGTGAACATGGCGCCCCAGGCCCAGCCCCCGGGACCCGATCGGGCGCGCTCCGTCATGTCGCGGTAGACCCCCCCGCCCTGATCGATCAGCAGACTGTTGCCCTGGGTGTGGTGCATGTAACCACCGCGCGAATCCAGATTGCCGCCGACCTGAAACTTGGGATTGCCGGCGATGCGGCTGCCGGCCGCGGTGAACATGTTGCTGATGTAGAAGTCGAGGTCCCCATCCATGTCGACATCCGCGCAGGTCACCCCCATGCCAGCGGCCATGTCGACGGCACCTGTCTCGCCAGCGATGTCCGTGAACTTCCCACCGTCATTGCGGTAGAGGTTGTTGCGACCGAAGTCGTTGACCACGTAGAGGTCCAGGTCCCCGTCGCGATCCACGTCCTCCCAGATGGCCGAGAGACTGAAGCGCGTGTTGTTCTGATCCAGCCCGACTTCCTCGGTGGCCAGGACGAACTCGCGCCCACCTTCGTTCTGCCAGAACATGTTGCTCGCGCCATTCTGGGCATCGTGGTACGGCGTCGGCAGCCCCTGGCTCACGCCCCCGGCCACGTAACGCGTGGCGTAGATATCCAGATCGCCGTCGCCATCGGCATCCGCGGCGCACAGCGAATAAACCTGTTCGCCACCACGCCCGCGCAGCACCTGCGGCTCGGAGAAGCGTCCATCGCCCTGGTTCCAGACCAGGAGCACGTTATTCCCGGCCCCCATCGCAATATCGCGCTGACCATCGCCATCGATGTCGAAGATCAGAACACCGGCCGTATCCTCCAGGAAGTCGACGCGTGCCGCAGACGCGACCTCGCGAACGGTCCCATCCGGATGGTGAAGGAACAACCGATTCGGCACGCCCGCCTGGGCGCCCACGTAGAGGTCTTCCAGTCCGTTGCCGTCCACATCCCCGACGGCCATACCGTGCATGCCGAGGTGCACGCTCGCGACGGTGGCCGTGCGGTCGTAGCGTTCCTGATACTCGACAGCCCCCTGGTGCAGCTGACGATTGAAGAGCTCGCTGTTTCCGAATACTGCACGCGTCAGTTCGTCGAACGGACGCTTCCTGTACTCGACCTCCTCGAAGCGGCCCGCCGAGAGCTGCTCGAGCAACACGCGCTTGCGCACGGGATCGAACATCCAGATGCTCTTCCAGTCCAGATTGAGCTGCTGGCTGCCCTCTCCCATCACGGCCACGATGCGGACGGACAGGTTACACTCGAATCGTTTGCCAGCGAGCTCGAGAACACTCGTGACCCACACCTGGACCTTGTGCTGAACCCCGTTGAGCTGTGGAGCAACGAGGCGCTCGACGGCGGACGGCCACCCGGCCGCATCGACCTGTCCGGCTTTCCCCGAATGACCCCAGCGCACGAGCAGGTTGCCGTCCGACGCCTTTTGTTCGAGTTCGTCGGGTCGCAGGTCCGCGCTGCCGCGGAACTCCGGCGCGAGACTCTCCGACCAGCCGTCGAAGTCGCCGACCAGGGCCGACAGCAGCGCCTGCTGCACGTCACGCTCCGCCACCTGGGCGATCACTTCCGTGGGCCAGCCGTCCTTGCTGGGGCTTACCCGCTCTGCCAGATCATCGTACCAATCGCCGAGGTCCAGATCGCGCGCCCCGAAGTTCTGGGTGCGCGGCTTCGGGCGCTGGACGGCCGCTCCATCGAGCACGGGCTGCCCGCCCTCGGCCGCGGCCGACGAAGGATCATCGAGCGCGATGAGCTCGACTTCAGCCACCGGTTCCGGGGCGTCCTCAACGGCGCTCGCCGCAGGCGCTTCGTCGCCTCCAGAACTGCAGGCCACAAGCACCAGGCTGAGGAGAACCATCAGGTTCATGCCTGTTGTCCAGGGACCGGTCGCGCGGGGAGATTCCATCTGCAGACAACTACGTGAGCTCGCCCAGTTTGACCATCAAATTCGGCGCACTATGCGCGTCCAGAAGGCCTCCGTTCCGACCCATCCCCGTCGAGCCGCAAGGCCTCAGGATCCGTACCAGCGCCAGAGCAGACACTGGAGTGCGGGCCGGACGGCCTCGTGCGTACTCGCGAAGTAGATCGCACGCTTCAGGAACGGCGCTTGCTCGCTCGCGGGGCCGATCTGGACCAGGCGACCCGCGGCATAGAGCAGCTCCTGAGGAGTGCTGCGCTCGTCCTGGACGACCCCACGCAGCACCTCCCTGGCCTCGTCGCTATGGTCCTGCCAGATCGCGGCCAGGTAGTCGAGGCGCCGGAATGGGTCGGACTCGGCGGCATGCAGGTCGCGCAGGTAGGCCAGGCCCACCGGCCCGACGTTGTAAGTCTGGAAGGCGCACCAGCGATGGGCCGGCCAGCCGCGGATAACCCCATCGGAATTGCGGCCGACGTTCATCAGGAACTCGGCCGATGCGAGCGTCGGCACCTGGCTCAGATGCTGGAGCAGGCCCACCGAGGCGGAATCGTCCTGACCCGCGTTCTCACGGAGCAGTGTGGTCAGGATCTCGTGGGCGCGTCGCGGCGCCTCGGGGTTCGCTCCCCAGCCCAGACGCAACGCGCGCATGCCATCGCTGCGCTCGCGGATTCCCTGCCGCAGCATCTCCAGGGCCTGGGCCATGGCCGCCCCGTCGCCGCGCTTGATCAGTTCTTCGAGGCAGATCGTGCGCACGCTGGCGCCCGGATCGGACAGGCCGCCGCGCAACAGATCGAGCACGCTGTCGTCGCCCTGCTCGCCCAACAGCTTGGCAGCACGCGCTCGCAGACGCTCCAGGTCATCCTGTTCAAGGACCGCGCGCACCTCGAGAATGAGGCTGGCCTCCTCCACCGCGCGCAGGGTGATCTCACGCACCTTCGCGAGGTCGGACGTCAGCAAGGCACGCAACTCGTCCAGCGCGTGCGCGTCGCCGCTGGCCGCCATGGCTGCGATCAGGAACGGACGCACCCCGTCCGGCAGAGCACTCGGATCTCCGTCCTCTGGTTCTTCGACGAGTCGCGCGTAACGCGCGAGTACAGCGGGCTCGTGGGCCTTGGCCGCAGACAGCGCCAGGTAGCTCCAGAGTTCGGTGTTCTCGCGCCGCTCGAACCAGCCGAGCAGATCGACGAAGAAGCGCTCAGGGTCGAGGTCGTACAGGGCCGAGGCGAAGTCTGCCCGGTTTGGCTCGGTGGTCGCGATATTCAGGTCGACCAGGACCCCTTCGTAGTCCTCCGGACCACCGTGCTTGCGTGCGCCGTCGAGAGCGGCCAGTCGTACGAGTTCGTTCGGGTGCCGCAGCCCCGCGCGGATGATATCCATGCCCCCCGGCGAATCGCTCAGCGCGCACACGCCCAGGACGTTTTCCAGCACGCCGTGCTGCCACTTGTCCGCGTAGGCGTCATCGAAGACGCGGCGCAGGTCGCCGAAGGCCTCGTCACCGAGCTCCGCCAGTTCGGTCCGTGCGCGCCGTAGCGGGGCAACCTCCGAGAAGACGAGACTGTTCGCCAGCACGCGCGTCATGTCGCTGGTGTCGGCGGTGAACGTCCGGCCCTGGCCGCAGGGTGCGATCAAAGGTGCTATGCGATCGTCCGCATCCAGCAACTGGGCCTGGGACTGAACCGGTTCGGCCTCGCCCGCGCAGCCCATACTGGCACCGAGCAGAGCGAGCAGTGCGAGATCCAGCTTACGCATCATGGTCCTGCGCGATCGGGGAATGACAGGTCCCGTCAACGGGAGTCTCCATGATCCAGGGTGCCGCGTGCGTTCTCGAGGCTGACCCTGGCCTTCACGAACTCCGCGCGCGCGAGCCGTTCGCTCGAGAGCGCCTCGACCAGCGATTGCTGGAATTCGAGCACCTGGAACGTGGTGGAGAGATCGGCTTCGTAGCGCGCCTGTTCTGCCTCGAGCTGACGTCGAGCAAGCTCCAGGCTCTGCACGGCGGCGCGAACGGCCTCCACCTGGAACCTGACCGCACGCACCGCGGCGCGCACCTCCGCCAGGGCAGCGATCTCCAGCTGGTCGTAGGTCAGCAACGAGGCGCGCACGTCGGCACGCGCCGCGCGCTCGGCGTTGTTCGCCGTCCGGTTGCCGATCGGCATGTTGTAATTGAGGGTCGCAGAGAAGTTCGAGAACTCGAACGACGCGGCATCCACCAGGGCGCTTGCGTCGCTGGTGTCGACGTTACGACTGCTGATGCTCAGGTCCAGATCGACCGCCGCCAGCCGCTCCGACACCGAACGCCCGTGACGCAGGCGCGCGGCGTCCACTTGCAACCGCTGCTGGCGCAGGTCCGAGCGCTCATTCAGGGCGACACCGAGCGCGGTGGCCCAATCCTCGAGCCATTCGATCGACAGCTCGCCCTCCGGAAGGGTCGAGGTCGGATCGAGACGCGTGTTCCATAGTTCCTCCTCCGGTCCTCCGAAGAGGAGCGCCTTGAGGCTGTCCATCGCCTGCTGCACGTCGTTATCTCGTTGCAATTCGGCCTCCGTACGCGAGGCCACCGTGGCCTGCGCCTGCAACACATCAACCGCCGTGCCAACTCCCGCTTCGAGCCGCCTGCGGTTCTGCTCGAGCTGCTCCAGGCCCAGGTCCAGGGACGACTGGGCCACGCCGCGCTGGGCGATGGCCGACACCAGGTTCCAGTAACCGTGGTGGACGTCGAACAGCAGGCTCTGGCGCGCGGCACGGCGTACCTCGATCTGCCTCCTGAAGTTGACCTCGGCTTCGCGCTGGGTCGATGTGGCGTATCCGCTCCACGCGCCGCGGCGCAGGGGCTGCACGTAGGACAGGCGCAGGGTGTCGGTCGTCACGCCCTCGGTCAGCGAGGACACCGTCGGATCATCCCTCGAAGTGGTGCGCGCATCGGCGCCCAGAACCGAGTCGAAATTCAGGGCGAAGCTACCGCCGGACGTCAGGGGCTTGGTGAAGTCCATCCCGACCGTGGGCTGCAGGTCCGCGTCGATCACGAAGCCCCCGGGCAACGCCGGGTTCTGGGGGTTGGGGCCGGTTTCGAACTCCGAGTCGATGATTCCGGCGGACGCGTCGAAGGTCCAGTCGAAGGCTCCCCAGCTGCCGAGCATGTCGAACTCGGCGATGTCGGTTTGCACCTCCGCAATCTGGTACTCGATGTTGCTCTCGATGGCGAGCAACACAGCGTCTTCGAGGCTCAGCGCCAGCGACTGGGGCCCCGCGAGGTGCTCCATGGCAGCCGGGTCCGTGGCAGTCGGATCCGTGGTGGACGGGACAGCTTCGTCCTGGGCGGCGACCGAAGTCGCAGAGAGCATGGCGAAGAGGGCGAGGAACGAGGGCCCCGAAAGGGCGCGACCGGCGCTGGCAGAGATCATGGGGCGGAGAGGATAGAGGACTTGGAAGCCCGGGACCACTGCGGCGAGTCCAGCTCGCAAGGGGAGGCGGTGGACCGGCCCGGAGAATGGGTGGCAGGAGCGCGCGCGCACCCCATGGAGGGCGAAACCGCACGACCCTGGAGTGCGCAGTGCGGCGACGACTATTCGCGCCAGCGCAGCCAGATGGCGACCGTCGGCTCGGTCCCCAGAGACGTGCCCAGGGCCTGCCCCAGCGCATGCACGTGGGCGCGATCCACGGGCGCACCTGGCGCCAGCGGATCCCACGCCCCCAACACCTCCGGAAGAGCCTCCAGAAAGCCCTCCAGGCGCCCCACGAGGGCACTATCGAGCAAGCCATAGGATCGAGCCCTGAGCAGGGTACGCAGCTCCAGCGCGCGCACAGGGGCGCCCGCCCCATTACCCAAATCCCGCAACCCGGCACCCAGACCGGCCGGCAGGTCGCGCTCGAGTACGTAGCGGTCCAGCAGGTGCTCGACGGCGATCACCCGGACCACAGGATCCCGATGCGCAAGCGCCCAGCTGGCGCCGCCAGGGCCCGTCCCGGGTGACCCGCTGCGAAGGTAAGATCCGCGTTGTTCGAGCGCGCGGCCGACGCCCGCGATCCCATCTCGCTCATCGAGGCTCCCGACAGCGCCCGGGAACTCACCATTCCCCAGGTGAAAGCGAGCCCACTGCAAGGCGTTCTGGATGCCCAGTTCGTCCTGATGCGGAAGGTCGCGCACCTCGGGGAACTCGTCCATCTCCTCGGCCGCAACCTCGTGTTCGGGCTCCTGGGAGTCACCGTAGTCGGAAACGAAGCGCGGAATGAAGGTCAAGGTGAAGTCCGGCGAGCTGGAGGTCAGACCGAAGTAGGCCAGCAGCGGCAACGCGGCGAGGTGCAACATCAAGCTCGCGGCAGCCACGCGCAGAACGAAGGACGCCTTCCAGCGCGCCGCCAGGAAACCACGCACGAGGCGCAGGTCGCCGCGCCAGCTCAGGTCCGTCGACGCGCGCGCCACGTCCGCGTCCGCCGCACCGGTCGTGCGATCGAGAATGCGCCGCACGAGCCGCCCGTCCGCACCCTGCGCGCGCTCGGGAACGAGGGCCGCCTTACAGGTCGAAAGGAAACCCTCGAGCTCCGGCAGCACCTGCCGCGCCTCGGCCCCGTCGCAGAGCTCCGACCACTCATCGTCGTCCGCCGCTTGCTCCCCGCCGCCTGCCTTCGAAAGTAGACCGTGCAGCAGGCGCTCCTCGAGCGTGCGCTCGGGATCCCGGCCATGCGCGCCATCCTGCGCGGCACGCCGATCGTCGTTCGAGCTCATGCGCGCCCCTCCGATCCACGCAGCGGCAGCTCGCTGTCAGCCTGGCTGCTGAGTTCGCGTAGCTTGCGCAACGCATAGAACATGCGCGACTTGACCGTCCCGACGGGGACGTCGAGCAGCTCCCCGATCTCCTGATAGGAACGCTCCTGCAGAACGCCCAGCTCAAACACGAGGCGATGGTGTTCGGGCAGCGCACACCAGGCGCGCCGCAGCGCGGCCACCTGCTCACGTTGCGCGGCGCTCGCGCTCGGGTCAGCTTCGCGGCTGGCGGCCCAGGCGACGTCGCTCTCGGCAAGTTCCGTGTCCGCATCTTCCCGCGCGGGTGCACTGCCGCTCGGGCGCGCCTCGTCGACCCGCACCGCTCGACGGCGCACGCGGTCGATCCACGCGTTGCGCGCCACGCGCAGGACGTAGGGAACGAAGCGGCCTTGGTGCTCGTAGTGTTGGGCTTGCTGGAACAACTTGAGGAACAGCTCCTGAACCAGGTCTTCGGCCTCCACCTGCGAGGCTCCCAGGCGCGCAAAGAAGGCCATCAGCCTGGGTGTCTCCGAGACGACAAAAGCCTCGAAAGGTCCCGGGTGACCGGCCCTGAGTGCGGCCAGAGGATCCTGCTCGCCGTCCGAAGGCTCTTTCAACGGTCCTCCAAACGGGTCATCCGGCTTCCGGTTCACCCTTTTCTCGGGGAATCGAGCCAGGATTCGCCTGCTCCAGCAGGCCCTCCGACAGCTCAAGCCCCGCCACCAGCTCCCCTAGCATCCCGCCTGCGAGCCCCCCTGGATGGACCCGCAGCCTGAGACCGCGCTCGCTCTGCCCCAGGTGCGTCAGTTCGATCTCCAGCCGCGGTTCCGGCAACCAGTCGGCCACCCGCTCGGCCCACTCGATCACCGCCACCCCCCCAGCGTGGAGCCAGTCGTCGCCCCCGTCGAGAAAGAGCGCCTTCTCGCGACCCTCCATCCACGCATCGAAGTGGTAGAGCGGCAGCCGCCCCTCGTAGGCGTGCATCAGGGTGTAGGTCGGACTCGAGACCGGGTCCACCACCTCCAGACCACGAGCCAGACCGCGTACAAAGCAGGTCTTGCCGGCCCCGAGGTCGCCACTCAGCGCGATCACCATACCGGCGCTCGCAGCCTGCCCGATGGCAGCGCCCAGGCGCTCTGTGGCCTCCGCCGAGCACGACCGAAGACGACGCTCGAACTGCGTTTCAGTCCCCATGACGCCAGCCTCCCTCGTCACGCCAGGTGTGGTACTCATCGCCTTCGAGGATGTGCAGGCCACTTCCCCCGCGAACGCGCCCCACCACGCTCAGCTGCGGACATCGGCGCCCGGCCTCGGCCAGGAGCCGCTCGAGGCGCGCGCGCGGGACCGTCGCAATGAGCTCGTGATCCTCGCCATCGTGCAGTGCGTGCCAGCGCGCGCTGCGCCCGTCCAGCTTCGCGATCCGTCGCGCATCGCGGTGCACGGGCACGTCGTCCAGCTCGACGCAGACGCCCGATGCGCGCGCCAGCCGATGCAGGTCCCACGCCAGGCCATCGGACACGTCCATCATCGCAGTCGCCCCGCGCTCGAAAAGCCAACGGCCCTCGACCGTGCGGGCACGGAAACGGTGGTGGCGTCCGAGCAAGCTGCCGCCGACGGCTCCGGTCAGAAGCACGACATCCCCCGCACGGGCGCGCCCGCGATCCGGCGCGCGACGGCGAGCACTCACCTCTCCGATCGCGGTGACCGACAGTGCGCGCGGGCCGGGAGCGCAAGCCAGGTCCCCTCCCACCAGGGCTGCGTCCTCCAGCTCAGCGGTCACCATCACGCCGCGCAACGCGGCCCGGATCCAGGCCTCGGGCGTGCTGCGCGGTGCGCTGAGGGACACCAGCAGCGCCCGCGGGCGGGCTGCGGTCGCCGCCAGGTCCGAGAGGGCCCGCGAAGCGGCCTTCGTACCGACCCGCCGGGCGGGCAGTTCGGATTCGAAATGGACCCCCTCGATGGTCTGGTCCACACACACGACGGTCCGACCGCGGCCACGCCGAAGCACGGCCGCATCGCCTCCGAGCGGGCCCGCAAGGACGTCGGGTCGGGTGCGCCCGCTCAACCAGCGGTGAAGACGATCCTCACTCCAAGCCATGGGCGCATGCTACTGCCACGAGCTGCATAGTCAGTACGGGAGACAACAAACAACACCCCCCCGACCACGTCGATGGCTCGGAGGGGTGCATTGAAGGTCCCGCGCGGACCCACGCTCCGGCCTGATTCACCCCTGAGAGTGGACCCGAGCTTGATCGTGGTGGAAGGCCTGCTAGCAGCCCGTGGTGAAAGTCACGGCGGGCTCGAAGCCGTCAGGATTCGATCTGGCAAGGCGCGCTGACGACGCGTATTCATGGATACTCGGAGGAAGCGCAACGCCGCCAGGGCGGAGCCTGGCGGATTTGAGCGCGTCGTGACTTTCACCACGGGCTGCTAGCCCAGATAATTCATGAAGCGCGAGCCAAAACGCGTCGATTCGGCTTCTGGTGGTGCTTCTCGCGCGTTGGCCCCACGGGGCCGCGTTCGGGAATTGCGGAGGGCGCAGCCCGAGGCAAACCCGTACGGACGATCCTGCGGATCGTCCGATAGCGGAGAGGCGACCCTTACGGGTCGTCGAGGATGCCAACGCGCGAGAAGTGCCGCCAGAAGCCGAAAGGACGGCGAAGCCGGCCGGTCGTCGCGTTTGGGCCGCGTCTTCATGAATTATTCGGGCTAGAGCGTGCCGGAGAAGGCGCGCTGCATCGAGGCGAAGTCAGCCAGGTCGAAGTCGCCGTCCACGTCGATGTCGCCGACGCTCACACGGTCGTCCGGGGTGAGCGCACCGATGGGCCCCGTGAGCTCAGGCTCCATGAAGAACCAGTCGAACTCGTCGACGTCGTTGTCCCCTTCCCAGTCGAACTCCGACTGCCCGAGCGACTCAAGGAATGCGACCAGCTGGTCCTGCTCCGGAGCCGTCAGGGCAGCGAACGCGACGCTCGAGGCCAGTGCCTCACCGTCGTGACTGCTGATGGTGGAACGGACGTTCTGGTCAAAGGTCCCCCCGGTCGCACGACCATCGTGGAGCATGCTGGAACGGAACCTGAGCCCCCACAGGGCGCGCGTCATCATCTCGGTCTCCGTCGCGGCACCGGAGACAATCCCGTCACCCAGCGAGCCCATGTCGTGAATCAGGAAGTCGCTGTAGGGCTTGATGTCGACGCCGGAGAGCGCCGCTTCCGCGACGGCGCCGGTGGTGTACGCGCTCGAGACGTGGCACGCCGCGCAACCGATGGAATCGAAGACAGCCTCGCCCGCCATGCCGACTTTCGGCGTCTGGGGCGGCTGGGCCAGGAAGCGCTGAAAGTCGGTGAAGCGATCGATTTTCGTGAAGCCCATGCCGTCGGGCAGGTCCTCCGGATCGGCGACGTTGTCACACTGGTCGCGCAGGACCGTGTCACCGTTGGGTGCGTTGTCTACCGGGAAAAACGTACTGGTGAGTCCCATCTCGTTCAGCGCCGCGTCGGCCGAGAAGGTAAAGGTGGTTGCGACGTCGGCCTTCCAGCCAAAGCGCGCCACCCGCATCGGGCCGCCCTCGATGGGCTGCAGCGTCTTGGAGATCCCGCTCACGCCGGCCGGCGGGCTGCTCTCACGGTCGAGGATGTCCGCATCCAGTACAGCTCCCAGAAGACCCGCACCGTTGGTGGCCGGCGTCAGGCGCTGGATGATCACGTCGGCCTGGACCGGAACGATCTCCTGGCAGACGACATCGAT
>JBLHKW010000143.1:0-13152 GCA_047618565.1 Planctomycetota bacterium | reverse complement strand
AGTGGATCGCCGAGCTTCCGAACGCGAAGGAGGTCACGGTCCTGCAGCTCCTGCGCCACCAGACGGGTATCCCGCGCTACGTGTTCGAGGATGAGTTCACGAGCCTCATGGCTGGCGAGCCCGAGCGCATGTGGAAGCCCGAAGAGCTACTCGCCTTCGTCTCCGACGCGCGCCCGCTCTTCGCACCGGGCGAGGGCTGGGCCTACTCGGACACCAACTACATCGTGCTCGGCCTCATCATCGAGAAGGTTAGCGGCACCACCTTCTACGACTACGTGCGCGAGCACTTCGTCGACCGCTTCAAGCTGACCCACACCCTCCCGACCGACCGCACCCGACTCCCGAACATGGCCCAGGGCCACGTCGTCATGGGCCGCTCCATGGGCGTCCCCGAACGCACCCTTATCGATGGCGTCTTTGCCTACAACGTCCAGTTCGAGTGGTGCGGCGGCGGCTGGGCCAGCACCCCGGCTGACCTCGCACGCTGGACCCGCATCCTCTACGCCGGCCACGCCGTCGACGGACCCTACCTCGACACACTCCTCGACGCCGTCCCGGCCGCTGAACTCGGCCCCGGAGCACGCTACGGCCTCGGCGTCATCCTGCGCGACACCCCAGCCGGCCCCGCCATCGGCCACGACGGCTTCATGCCCGGCTACCTGACCGCCCTGGCCTGGTACCCGGAAGCGAACGTCGCGGGAGCCATCCAGCTGAACTGCGACGACGGCCGCGCGGTCGGACGCCCGCTGGCACAGGTCCTCGCGGAGCTGGCGCAGATCGCGGCGGAGGAACTGGCGCGCTGAGAGGCGCAGCGGGAGGTCTGATATCCCGCGCGACGCCCGTGGGAGTCACGCGGGATCGGTCGGTATCCGCTTACCTTCCGGATGCGGCTTCCGTGGTGCTTGCCTTGCGGTTGAGGGTCATCTCCATCTCGAGCTTGTCCGCGCCGCCCTCGACTTTGAAGAACTTCATCGTGTAGCTGTTCTTGGTGTGCGTGGTCTCTTGGCGCATCTTCTTCATGGTGCCGGTCATGTCGTCCATGCCGTCGTAGTGCATCACGATGGCCTTCTTGGCCTCGTCGTAGGTGCCTTCCATGACGGTCAGGGTCGGGTGGCCGTTGTCGATCCAGGTGCCGACGAACTTCTTCTTGGCGGGGTCGTAGCCGAGGGTGCTGGCGCCCGTGAAGGTCGTGCCCATGAACTCCATCTCGAAGCGGGATGTGGTCCAGAGGTCGCCGATCGAGGCCACGACTTCGGAGCAGGGTGCGGTCGATGCCTGACCTTCCATGTACATGGTCACGGTGCCGGCCCACTCGCCGGTGCCTTGCTGGATCATGTTGTGTTGCGGAGCGGCCTGAACCATGCCTTGCAAGGCGGGCGCGACGGCGTAGGTGATGCTGCAGAGAGCGAGCGTGGCGAGGCCGATGAAGGTGCGCGGACGTGACATGTTGAAATCCGTTGGGGATTGCGGGGGGAAGGGCCTTGGTGCCGGCGAGCCGCTCCGAAGGCGGATAGCCAGCGAAGTCAGAGCATAGGCTGATCGCCCGTTCCCTGCCGGAACCAGGGCCCTGGGGCCTACCAGGCCGTGGCGGGAGCCGATCGATCCGGCGCCTTCGCCTGGGCGTCAGCCTTGGAAGGAAACCACCAGCAACTCCGTCTGATCGGAGCCGTCATGGAGGCTGCATTTCGTGGCGCCGGGCAGGACGAGCGCGTCACCGGGACGCAGTCGCTGGGCTGCGTTCTCGGAGCGCGTCAGGCTGATCTCGCCGTGCAACACGAACAGGAACTGCAGGTCCGCGTCGTGTGACGCCAGGTCGGCGGCCGTGGTCCCCTTGCCGCGTAACACGTCGACCTGGGCGATTCCATCCGTGGCAGCGTGCATGCCCAGGTCGCGCGCTTCGAAGCCGCCGGCGGGCCAGGGGCGGGTGGGGGCGCCCTCGGACTGGTGGAACTGGAAGCGCTGGCCGTTGAAGAGGCGCTCCGGTTTCAGGTCCGGGGTCGGGAGATCGAAGTCGTGCTCGGCGAAGGTTGGGTGGGCGGCGGGAGTGGTGATCTCGACCACCTCGAGACCATCGGAGCACTCGAGTACCCGGTGGCGGATTTCGGGTGGTTGCAGGACACAGTCGCCGGGGTGCATGACGATCGGCTCGCCCTGGTCCTCGTAGAGGACGCGCACCCAGCCCTTGTAGCAGTAGATCATCTGGAAGTGGACGCGGTGGTAGTGCACGTAGTCGGGCACCGGGCCACCGGCCTCGATGGCGATGTGTGACGCGATCACGCGGCCGTTCTGGCGGCCCGGGATGAGGTCGCGGTAGCGCATGCCGGCCCGGCCGGTATCCCAGGCGGCGCCCTCGTCCAGGTGGCTGAGGGTGAAGGTCGCTGCAGAGTCCGGGAGTGCGACCGAGCGTTCGTGTCGGACGAGCTCGATGCGCGTGCCATTGGGGGCGGTCAGGGTGTGCTCGGCCGGGTTGTCACGGAGGGCGTCCGGGTCGTCGCAGGAAAGGCGCAGCGTGGACGGCGGCGATTCGTGACCGACCTCGAGCTGCAGGCGCATCCCGTGGCCGCTGAGCACGGCCACGAGCGGGGCGTCGGCGGGGAAGATGCTCTCGAGTCGGAACGAGAGCCGCTCCGTGAAGAAGGCCAGCGTCGGGTCGAGCTCGGCGCAGGGCAGGAGCAGCGCGGCGCTGTGGATCTCGGCTGGGCTGGGATGGGTCATGCGATACTCGCGGGGCTGGGCGGTAGACGATCGCCTGCGACAGGGTGCAAAAACCGTCCTTGGGATCCAACATTCAAGAGTGCGCGCGTATCCGCGGTGTCTCCGCTGAGTCCCCACCACCTTATTGATATGAACCTGATCGCTTGCCTGACGCTGCTGCTGCCCCTGTGCCCGGATTCCCGCGAGGCGGCCGCCGAGGGACTCGTCTGTCGTATTCAGCGGGTCGAAGGCGGGCAGGGGACCGTCGAGGTTCAGCTACTGCTGCGGGGCGATCCGGACGGCAGCACTGAGCTGAGCGTCTCACCTGAGTGGGGCGGCGTGACCGATGGAAGCGCCGACCTGAGCGAGCTGAGCGTGCGCGCTGCCGGGGACGCCGGCGGCGACCTGCCGGTCGAGCAGCTGGAGGCGCACCGCTGGAGCGTCGAGCACGCGCCGGGTCAGGCTCTCGACCTGCGCTACCGGATCGTCGTGAATGACCGTCAGTCGTCGGGGGACCCGAGCGTTCACCGCGGCACGATCGTGACGAACACGCTGTTCCACGGGATCGGCGAGCTGTTCCTGGTGATGCCGGAGCACATGGACGCCGAGCAGAAGGCGCGCCAGAGCATGGAATGGGTCGGTTTCCGCGAATCCGATGAGCTGGCGTTTTCCTTCGGCGTCGGCGCGGGACCGCACCGCTTCGAGGCCAGCATCAACGAGTTCCGGCACTCGATCTTCATGGGTGGTGCGGTCAAGCTCATGCTGCGCGAGGTGTGGGATAAGCCGCTCTGGATCGCCGTCCAGGATGTTTCCTGGGGCTTCGATCCGGAGGAGTTCTCGGAGCTCGCGGCTTCGATCGTCGATGCACAGCGCAGCTTCTTCGACGACTTCGATCGCTCCTTCTACCTGATCTCGATGATTCCGGTGGGCCAGGCACAGCCCGGATCGCTCTCCCTCGGCGGCACGGGCCTGAGCCAATCGTTCTCACTCGCCGTCCAGCCCGGGTTCGACCTGCGCCGTCAGGCAGAGGCCGCGAGCGGAGCCTACGAGCAGATCGTCGGGCTGCTCGCACACGAGCTGTTCCACGACTGGAACGGGATGATCCTCCAGCGCGTGCAACCCGAACAGCTCGTCTACTGGTTCTCGGAGGGCTTCACCGACTTCTACGCGCGTCGCTTGCAGCTTCGGAATGGCTTCATCGAACCCGAGGGCTACGTGAAGTCGCTGAACGACTCGCTGCGTCGCTTCCACACGTCACCCGTACGCGCGGCGAGCAATACGCGCATCCTGGAGGAGTTCTGGACCGATTCGAACATCAGCGACCTGCCCTATCGCCGCGGCGATCTGGTGGCGATGATGCTGGACCACGCCATCCGGCTGCACTCGGACGGCGAACGCAGCCTCGATGAGCTCATGCGCGAGCTGGTCGAGCGCGGAGCCAAGGGCTGGAAGATGAGCACCGAGGAGACGCTACAGATCATCGAAGCCGAGACCTCGGCCGAATTCGCCGAGGTGGTCCGCGGCATCGTCGTGGATGGGGACTTGCCGGTTCTGGATCCGGAGACCTTTGCGCCATGCCTCTCGCTGGAGATGGCCGAGATGCAGGGTTTCGACATCGGCTTTGATGTCGAAACCTCCTTCGCCGAGCGCATCGTTCAGGGCGTGCGCCCGGAAGGCCCGGCCTTCGCTGCGGGGTTGCGGGATGGCGATGTCGTGCGCGGCGGGAGCTACCACGTGGGGGACGCACAGCGACCCGTCGAGTTTCAGATCGACCGTGACGGGAAGATGCGCACCATCCGGTTCATGCCCGTGGGTGCGGCGGTCGCGATCCAGCAGTTTCGCCTGCAGCCGGACGCTCTGGAAGGCTGCGGGATTCTGTAGGGAGCGACGCCGGGGCGTCGGGTCACTGCACCCGGCGCAGGTACAGGGCGTCGAAGTCCACCATGTCCCCGTCCATGTCCAGGGTCAGGCGTACGCCGCCGGGCGCGGATGCGGTCTCACCCAGGCCGAGCAGGTTGAGCGAGGGGAACGTGAGGCGCACTTCCCGCGTCGGTCCGTCGAGCACGATCGACTCCGCCGGCAGGGAGATGTCTCGGCCTTCGTGGTTCACGTCGAGCACCGCTCCGACCTCGGCCATGTCGGAGAAGCGCGCGCCGCGCAGCACGATAACCGAGTTCAAACGGTTGTCGTCCAGGACGACCGCCGTCTGCTGGTAGAACACGTCGGTCGTCTCGACATTGGACGCGCCGTGACCGGGTAGCTCGAAGCGGCTGGCCGTGTATTGACTACCGGCCATCAGCGACACGAGATCGATCCACAGGGACTGTCCGAGGGAATCGTCCATGTCTCCGGTCGCGGCTCTCAGGCGTCGGGCAAAGGCCTGCTGATCGTTGCGCTGGGCATCGTCCAGGAGCTGCTCGAGAACTTCCTGCTTCAGGCCGTCGATCGCGTAATCGGACTGGATCTTGCGGTACATGTTGCGAATCTGCTTCGCGCTGGTGCCGCCGAGTTCAGTGCCGTCGGTCGTGTCGACCAGTTCGGTCTTGCCGACGACGCGGATCACCGCGCCCGCCGCTTCCGGAACCATCAGCAAGAGCGTGATGTTGTGGTTGCGCGGGACCATGGCGTAGTCCGTTGTCGCCGCCTGCACGGCTCCCAGGCGGACGCGCAGCGTATTCTCGGACACACGCGCCACCGTCAAGAGGGAGTTCAGGTCACGGCCGACCACGTCGTCGGTGGATCCACTGCGCACGCCGCTCGAGCCGAGGTTGGCGCCGCTCTGGTCCCACAGGCCGGTCAACGAGAGTTTCAATGCTCGGATGACCTGGGACGACTTCGACTCGAGGGAGGACTCGAGGTTGTCGGAGACGAGCAGCGGCAGGACGCGTGGCGCCTGCAGGTCCTGGTCGGCCTGTAGCAGGTCGTCGCCGCCGCGCAGGGTGGTGCCGGGTACCTGGACCTCGGCGCCGCGTCCCTTGGGCGCTGTCGGATCCGAGAGGCCGGAATCGCTCGTGGCAGTTGCGCCTGGATTCGTGAAGAACGAGAGCGTCGAGTACGTGTCGTAGGGCTGGTGCCTGCGGCGCGGCATGAGGCTGATCTGCAGGCGCACCACGTAGGGGCGGAAACCGGTCGGGATCGCAGCGTCGCGCACGTAGCGATTCAGAAGCTGGACTTCCTGGTAGAGGGAGGTCGCGGCAGCGTAACGCATCATCGCATCGCCTCCGCCCGAGCGGTCGAGTCCGAGCGGTCCTCCGGCCTTGAAAGTCGACACATCCACGGACGGCGGAGCCGCTGCCGGGCTTGCCGTCGGATCGCCGCCATCGTGGGACAGCGAGGCCGACATCGACAGCGCGTCCAGTGCGGACTCCTCGCCGCGCCGGCTGTCCATGACCACGATGCCCAGGGCGTCGTCCGCCGCGAGCTGGAAGTTCGGCTGCAGGGCCGTCACGTAGTGGTGCCAGGGCGCGACCGAGAGCACCGTGAAGTGGACCGACCCCGCATCCCGCACGTTCGTTGCGCGGCGCGGTCGGTCCAGCTTGTTGGTTGCACTACAGGCGCACATCAGAGCGATGGCGCAGGGCAGGACGTGGCGAATTCGCATGGCAGGGCGCACGGACAGATCGGTCGGAGGGAGGGGCTTCTATCGTAACCTGGAAATGGGGCTTCTTGTGTCTCGGGGCGGTGGGCAGCGAATTGCCACCAGGCCGGGCTACTCTCCTGATCGCACGAGCAAGCCGAAGCGCATGGACGCTTCCCGCTTTTTCTCGCCGCGCAGCCGTAGACCCACCAGATGGGCCTGACTGAGCCACGGGGCGCGCCCCGCGTTGGATTGCGTCCAGCCGCCCTGGCCCAGGTCCCAGCGCTCGTCAGCCACCGTATCCAGGTCCCTGTCGACCAGGCCGAGATCCAGTCTTCCGTCGTGATCGCTGTCGTAATAGGCCACCCATGACTCGGATCCGAAGTGGAAGACCGCATCGGGGCTGAAATCTTCCAGAGCCTCAGCCGGGTCGGACACGCGCCGCGGCCCGCCACCCATATCGAGCCAGATGGTTCGCGGCTGCTCGTCGCCGACGAGCAGGGCGTCGTAGCTGGAACGAGACGCCTTGCTGTGTACGAACGCAGCCCTGGAGGCCGTCGGAAGGGGCAGGGGCAGGGCGTCGAGCTGGTCCTGCATCGGTGACAGCTCCATCTCGACCACGCCGCGCTTGGGCCAGGCGGGCGGGCCCAGTTCCGGCCATTCCGTCTGCAACGTGACGAGGGAGCTGCGGGGCAGGCCGAGATCCGTCGTGACGGTCCCGACTCCGCGCAGCCCTTCGCCGCGCAGGATCCGTCGCATGAGGTCCACGCATTGCTCGGCATCGCCGCCGCCGCGGGTCTGAAGGGATGGTTGGGCGATGCCCGCCATCGGGACGACCGCGCTCTCGGGTAGCCGCGGGAAGGCGTACACGACGATGTGTTCGACGCCGAGGGCGTCATCCGTGATCCCGACCCAGTCGACCAGCACGAGCTCCGCGGTAGCGTCCGCCTCGAGCCGCGCGATCTGCTGGCCGGTCGGGAAGAGCTGCATGACCTCGAAGTTCGCATCGACGTAAAAAACGCCCACGTCGAAGATGTCGCCCGGGTTGGGCTTGCGCAGCAGGACCCGGATCTGGTCACCGGGGTGAACGAGTTCCCCGGCCTGTAGGCGCTGTGGTGTGGCACCGCGCGCGGTCCGGCGCTCGACCCAGACCTCGACGTTGCCTTCCATATCGTCGGTCCATGAACTCGCGGCGAGCAGCTTGATGTTGCGCGCGTGGACGATCTGCCCGAAGACGCGCACGATGAGCTCCGGATTGACATCGCGCCAGTCCCTACCGCCCACCCGCGGCGCAGGGCGCAGCCGTAGGGTCGAGCCTTCCGGGATCACCAGCCAGTCCGCCTGCTCGGGGTCCTTGACGTAGACCGTAGGGTTCCCTTCTTCCTGAAGGCTATCGCGCACCGCTTGGGGCAAGGCTTGCAGGCCGAGGGGCCGTCCATCCACGTCCGTGACGCTCCACTTGACGTTTGTGTCACCGAACGGCTGATGCACGAGTCGCGCTCGGTAGCTGTCGCCGCGCTCGAGCTTCGTGTCGGTCAGGCTCTTGCAGCTGGACTCGTGCAGGCTCGCTTCGAGCACCTCGGCGCGGCCGAGGACCTCGCCCTCCAGATCCGTCAGCTCGACGATGGCGCCGGGTTGGATGCCTGCCATGCGGCCAGCGGCGAGCCACTGGCTGCCGTCGGCGCGAACCGAGAGCAGAAGCCGGGGACCGGTGCTGGCCTCGCCCGTGCTGATCTCGCGCGCCAGGTCGCCCTCGGCCACGGGGATCGTGATGCGGCACGGGAAGGCCTGGTAGGAGGCCACGACTCGATTGCCGAGCTCCTCGTAGGTGATCTGGCCGTGGGACTTCGTCAGCTCCTGGGCGAGCAGGTAGGTGAACAGGCCGTGCGCCTCGGCGTCATCGCTGCCCTTCGGCAGGTCCATCTCGGGGGCGCTTCCATAACTCTGGGCACCGTACATGGCCGCGATACCGGCCATCGAGGCGTCGCCGAGCTCCTGCGCCTCACGGTAGCCGCCGCGCGGTTCGCGGTCGGGCGCCGGCGTGCTCCCGAGTACCGATGCGGGGATACTTCGCAGTCGCATCGACGGCGGGCTGTCGCCCACGTTGGGTGCGCCGCGCAGCATCGTGCCCGAGTGGCACGCGTCGATGATCAGCCAGACATCCGCGCCGCTGTCGCGGATGTTGCGCGTATGCCGTCCGATCTCGTCGTCCGTGATCGCGTTCGGCACCCTGCCCGTGGACCTGGACGCGCCACGCACGTCGGCCGGCAGGAAGATCTCGTCCATGCCATCGGGCTCTTCCGGACCCTGGCGTGCGTCGCGTTGCTGGCTTCCGTGTCCAGCGAGGTAGATCACGACGCGTGCACCGGCCGCTTCGAGCTTGGCCAGTCGTCCGAGGTGCCGGAGGATGTTCTTGCGGGTCGGGCGCAGGGCCTCGTCGTCGGGCCAGCCGATCAGGACGGTGATCCTTTGCTCCTCCACGTCCAGAACATGCACCAGGGTGTGGCGCATGAGTTCGACGTCGTTCGCGGGCCCGCGCAGGCGAATGGACGCTTCGTAGGTGTCCGGGAACTGCTTCGCGAGCTCCGGGTATTCCGTGCAGCCGACGAGCAGGGCGTAGGTCTCGACGGACGGCGCCGGTTCAGCCTGGGGCGGGCTGGCCAGTGCCGGCAGGCAGCCTGCGACGACGATGCTGAGACCTGTGATCAAGAAGCGAGCTCTGTTTCAGTGGGTCCAGGCGTTGGCGTGGGGCGATCCGCGCCAACGTGCTGGTGGACGTATTCCGGGTGTGGGGTGGCGTCCGTAGATTCGTGTGCGAGCGTCCAGCGGGGAAGCGCCGGGCGCGGGAAGCGAGCAGCGTGGTCAGAAGCCTCTGGCACGGCGATCCGGCCTACGAGCGGGCTCTCGATCCACGATCCAGGCCTGATTAGCACGTTCCACATCGCTTACCAGAGTATATCCCCTGGCAAGTTGGCGCGCTGTCCGCGGGCGGCTCAGGCCAGCCTGGCTCGGCGTCGGTCCAGAACCTGGACGATGCCGATGATCGTCACGATGCACGCGGGTGTGGCCAGCAGGCCGGGGTTGCTCAATCCCAAGACCGAGAGCAGCAGCAGGATCCAGGTCCAGCCCCGCGAGCCGCGATAGGTGCCGTAGCAGGCGAAGAGCGTCAGCAGGCACACGCCGATGCAAAGACCCAGGAACGCGCCCGTCAGACCACCTGCGACCGTGGCGGGGATCAGGAGCACGGGTTGCAGGGCTGCCGCGACTCCCACGCCGAGTGCCACGGCCACCGCGCCCATCAGGGTCAGGAATAGCCAGAGCAGGGCGTGGGCTGCGGACAGCAGCAGCCCGAGGTCGAGCATTGCGGGGCGGTTTTCGTCCATCATGGGGTACACCCGGGGCGTGGGTCGTACCAGGCGAACTACGCCGGCGGCCCGCGGCTATTCGCGGGAATCTTCTGCCTGGCAGGCCAGCGCTCAGTTGTTCCGGCGCTGCACGCGGCGGAAGGGGTGCACCCAGTTGGCCAGCGACTGGGCGCTGCGGGACTGCACCCACAGCTTGCCGCGTCCCGAGAAGCGCAGCATGATCTGGTCCCCGAAGAGGAACGAGCGGATGCGGCGCGCGCGCGTCAGCTGGTACTGCAGGCTCGGGTCCCAGGCCACCGCGTAGCCGTTGTCGACCAGGTACTCGCCGTCGACGTCGATCTCCTGGATGTCACCGTACGCGTTGAAGAACAGCGTGCCCGTGCCCGTGCAGCGCAGGATGAACAGGCCTTCGTTGAAGAAGCCCTTGAGGCCCGACCACTTCGAGTCGGCCTTGATCCCGTCGCTCGAGGCCAGGTAGGCGCCCTTTTCGAGCAGTAGCTCGCCGTCCTGCATGTCGATCGCGACCAGGTCGCCCGCCGCGCCGCCCGCGAAGGCGATCGTGCCCGCACCAGCGGTCGCCGTGTACGTGTTCTGGAACAGGCTCTCGCCCGCGAGGAACTTGCGTTTCAGACCGGCCAGCGCTCCGCCGCGGGTCGAGGTCTGGGTGCTGATGGTAGTGTCCATCCAGGCCATGGCGCCGGAGTCCGACACGATCGTCTCGCCCTGTTCGAGGTGCACCTCGACGACGGCGTAGCTGGGCTTGCTGAGGATGTCGTACTTCAAGTGAGTCTCACTGCTGGCGAGGGGGGAGGCGTCGGCCGAGGCGCGGGCCGAACTCCTTGGGGTTGTGGGACTGGACGTACACCTTGCCGTAGCCTTCGAAGCGCAGCACGACGCCCTCGCCGGCCAGGAACGACGTGATCCAGGAGCCGCCGGTCTTCGTCAGCGAGTACTTGAGCGTCTGCTCGAAGGCGACCACGTGACCCGTATCGATGATCAACTCGCCATCGACATCGACCGCGTCGATCCTGCCGTAGGCGTTGACGAGCAGGGGGCCGGCGCCGGTGGCCTGCATGAAGAACAGCGATTCGCCCGTCAGGAAGCCCTTGAAACCCTGGAACTGGATATCCATCTGGATGTCCGGGTGCGAGCCCATGTAGCTGCCGCCGGCACACAGCCAGCTCGTGGAGCGGTCGACGTCGATGACCTGTACCTCCCCGGGAAGCGTGGGCGAGAGCCCGACCTCGCCGCTGCGGCCGTCCGTCGTGCGGTAGGTGGAGAAGAAGAAGTGCTCGCCGCCCATCAGCCGCTTGACGCCTGCGAGCAGGCCGCCACTGCTGCCCTTCGGGCGCGTCGTGACGTCGATGTCCATGTTGCTGGAGGCGCGGAACATCGCGCCGGACTCGGACACGAAGGACTCGCCCGAGTCCAGGTGCACCAGGGCCGACCCGAAGGCGCCACGTTCGAGGATCTCGATGTTCATTTCAGCTCCTGCAGAAGGGCCTCAGCCAGCCGGCGGTGGCCGCGAGGTGTCGGGTCTGCACCCACAGCTTTCCGCGACCCTGGAAGCGCATGATCAGACCCTCGCCGGAGAAGAGCGTCTGCTTGAGGCCGCCCATGCCCTTGATCTCGTAGCGCAGGCTCGGTTCCCACGCGACCAGGTGTCCCGTGTCGACGTTCAGTGTGCCATCGACCTCCTTCTCGTGAACCGCGCCGTAGGCGTTGTAGAAGAGTTCGCCGGTGCCGCTGCACTCGAGGAAGAACGCGCCTTCACCGCTGAAGAAGGCGCGCAGTCCGCCGAACTTCGTCTTCATGGTCACGCCCGGTGTGGAGGCGACGAAGGAACCCGCCGTCAGGTAGATCGTGTCCCCCTCGAGCCGGCGGTGGAGTACCGTCCCGGGCATGCTCGGGGACAGGCTGAGCGAGCCGCCGCGAGCACCGCCGTACTCGCCGATGAACAGGGACTCGCCGCCGAACAGCTTGCGCCCGAGGGCGGGCAGCAGGCCGCCCAGTACGCGGCTCTTCAGCTCGAGGCCCGGGGTCATGCGACTCATCGCCCCGCTCTCGATGATCAGCTTCTCGTTGGGGCCGAGAGTCGCGTGGATCTGTCCGTAGTCAGGGTTGCCCTGAATCTCGAATTGCATGTGTGGGACCTCTCCTGGGGACGTTCGCCTGCAGCTTAGCGCCGGCAACGAACCCAAACCACAGGCGCGGCCGCGCTTTCCTTGCGCGTGGCTCGGGCCCCAAAGAAGAACCGGCGCGACGCTCCTGATGAAGCGTCGCGCCGGTCCAGTGTCGAACGGGTGTTCCCGTTTCCTACTTCATCGTCGCGGCAGCGGCGTCGGCCTTCTTGGCGATCGAGATGGTGCTCTTGACGATCATGAGCGGCTCGGTCGTCTGGCCCCTGGCGCTACCGGCCTTCTCGAGCAGCTTGACCACATCCATGCCACCGACGACCTTGCCGAAGATCGTGTGCTTGCCGTCGAGGTGCGGCGTCGGGGTGAAGGTCAGGAAGAACTGGCTGCCGTCGGTTCCGGGGCCGGCGTTGGCCATGGAGAGCATGCCGGCCTGGTCGTGCTTGACGGCCGCGTCGAACTCACCGTCGTACTTGTAGCCGGGGTTGCCGGTACCGGTGCCGAGCGGGCAGCCACCCTGGGCCATGAAGCCCGTGATGACGCGGTGGAAGGTGATCCCGTCGTAGAAGCCGTTGCGCGCGAGGAAGATCGTGCTCGACACGTGCATCGGTGCAACGTCGGGCATCAGTTCGACCGTGATCACGCCCTTGTTCGTCTGCAGGTTCCAGCTGTAGGCGACGCCCTTGGTAAACGTGAGCTTGGGCGGCATCGCGAGGCCGGTCTTCCAGCGCGGCTGGGTCTTGTCGAGCTTGAGGGACTCGATGAACACGCCCATCTTGGCGAGCGCCGGGTCGTCGGCGTCGGCGGCGCTCGGAAGGGCAGCCATCTCGCCCGAGGCGTCGGTGGCACCGCCGGTGGAGGTGCTGTCCTGAATGATGGGTTGCGTGGCGGTAGTTGCGGTGGCGAGCACCAGTGCGGTCGTAATAAGGAGCATTGGAATCAGAGTTCTGCGGTAGGGGGGCAGTCCTTGGAAATTGGAGCCCCAGATTCTGAGGGAAGGGGGGCGACCGGGGCAACCCCGAGTCGGTTCACGATGGCGGTCGGGTACGGGCGGCATGATCACGGCGTGGGACCAAAAAGGCGTATCTGGAGGCCGTGGGGGCCGATTTGAGGGGCCCGCGGGCGTGCACCGCGGGATCGGCAGGCACGGGCTCAGGTGGTTGAAACGTCGTTAGTCATTGAACCGAACGGACTAAGGGCCTCCTGGGCACACTTTTTCTCGGGGCCCTCTAACTCCAAGTACTACTCGGCGTAGTACTAGCAGCCCGTTGAAAAACGCCCTACTCGACTTCGCCCTCTCCGCCGCCGCTGCGTCGTGCTCGTCGAGCCGTGCTCAGCGGCCCTACAGGGCCGCCTCCGCCGTCTCGACTTCGCACTCCTT
>JBLHKW010000142.1:0-13164 GCA_047618565.1 Planctomycetota bacterium | reverse complement strand
CTGGCTCCGTACATTCTCACGACGGCGGAAACACGCGCCGTAATGCGAAGGACACCGGGTACCCGCCCAGGATGGCGAGGCCCACCCAGAGTCCGTCCCAGGCGCCGTCCGGAGACGCGAGACTGCGCTCGAGGGTGGCGAAGCTCAGAGCCGCGCTGAAGATCAGCAAGCGTCGCAGTGCACGGCCCATGTTGCGGCCCACGCGGGCGCGATCCCAGTCCGCCTTCGACACGGACTCGCGCATCAACACGAACGCGCCACCGATGGAGAGCAGCATCGCGCCGAAGAAACCGAGCGAGAAGCCGAAGCGCGGGATCAGGGACAGCGGGCCCAGGGCGAGACAGATGGCGGCACCGCCGATGTACGCGCTCGGACGCCGACCTAACGGACGCGGGTCCTCGTCGTCCTCGAGGCGGCCCAGGCGGGCGACGAAGAAGACGTATCCGAAGTAGAACAGCGCGGGCAGAATGGCGGCGGTCTCGAGCGGCGCGCCGGACAGCCGGCAGCCCGCCATCCAGCCGAGGTAGAGGTTTCCGGCGCGACAGAGCGCGAGCAGCAGCGGCCCCTGGAACGGACCGCGCAGTCCCAGGTCGTAGAGCAGGGCCAGCAGGGACAGGCCCGCTGCGGGCAAGAGCAGGGGCGGCGCGACCACGTAGGCGAGCAGCGGGCCCAGAAGCAGGAGCACGCCGCCGAGTCGCAGGGCGCGCGTTGCGGAGATGGCGCCGGACGGGATCGGGCGGTCCGGGCGCGTGACGCTGTCGCCGCCGCGGTCGGACCAGTCGTTCAGGATCATGGCGCCGTGCACGATGCACAGAGACGCCAACATCAGGATCCACGGCGCACGGGTGCCTGTGGGCCAGTGGCCGTGCGCGCCGACGAGGATGCCGGCCGAGATGTCCGCGAGGGCGCTCGGCGCCAGGGACAGGCGCATCATGCGCCCGTAGGTACGCACGGGTTGGAGCAGCTTATTCACTCGACGTGGATCAGGTCATGAACCAGCGCACGACGTCGTTGTAGGTCACGTAGACCATCAGCGACACGATCATCACCAGGCCAACGACCTGGCTGTAACCGAGCGTGCGTTCCGAGACGGGGGAGCCCTTGAGCTTCTCGACGATCAGGAAGAACAGGTGACCGCCGTCGAGCACAGGGATCGGCAGCACGTTCAGGAAGGCCAGGTTCATGCTCAGGAGGCACAGGAAGAAGAAGAGCTTGGCCCAGCCCTCCGACGCCCAGCTGTGCGAGACAGCGGCGATGGTGATGATGCCGCCGATGTTCGAGGCGCTGACCTCGCGGCTGGCGATCCCCTTGAGGGTCATCCAGGTGTCGACCAGGAAGCGCCAGGATGCGGTCGAGCCGGCCGCAATGGCCTCGCCCACGTTGTCGATCTGGTAGATCGAGCGCTCGAGGGGCAGGTCGAAGCCGTAGTGCACGACCTCGAAGGGACGCGGTTCGACCTGCGTCTCCAGCACGGCAGATTCGCCGTCGGGACCGATGCGCAGGACCGAGACGGCCAGGCCCGCCGTCGAACCGGCGGGCGCGTGCACGAGCACGGGGATCTCGTCCCACTCCTCGACGCGCGTGCCGTCGATGTCGATGATGCGGTCGCCGTTCTGAATGCCGGCGGCCTCGGCCGCGGAGCCGGAGCGGACGACGATCTGGTTCGAGGCCTGGTCCTGGGCGATGTACAGGTCGCGCAGCAGGGCTACGGCCGCCGCCTCGTCTACGGCGGGCGCCGAGAGCTCCAGCTGCGATCCATCGCGTTCGACGCGCATGGTCAGCTCGCCGTCCGCGGCGAGGATGGCGTCGAAGAGGTCGCCGAAGCGCTCGATACGCCGCCCGTTCACGACGATCAAACGATCGTCCTCGCGCAGGTCAAGCTGCTTGAGGGTCGCATTCGGACGCATGTCCTTCACGAGGTTCGCGATCGGCTCGACGCCGATCTTGCGCGCACCTCCGTCGATGTTCTCGAAGCCCGGGGTCACGTGAATCTCGTGTCGCTGCCCGGCACGCTCCACGACCAGATCGATCGGACCGCGCGCACGCATGGCGTAACCCAGCTGCTCGCGCGCGGGCAACTCGTCACTGACGCCCGCGACGGAGATGAGCACGTCGTCGTTCATCAGGCCGCTGTCCGCCGCCGGGCTGCCGTCCTCGACCACGAGCTTTCCCGCGAGGTCGCGCGCCGGCAGGATGCCGACCTGGTAGAGGCCGCGCGCTTCCGAGTACTCGGCCTTCAGCTTGACGGTCCGGGTCTCGCTGGCTCCGGGCTCCATCAGCTCGAGCACGATCGGGCCCCTGCCGCTGAGAGCGACCTCGGTGGGGATGTGCAGGAAGTCGAACACGGGCTTGCCGTTGATCGCGACGATGCGCGAGCCATCCTGAATGCCTGCGTGCCAGGCGGGCGTGCCCTCGAGGGTCGTGACCACGGGCGAGATGACCGGCACGCCCGCGAAGAAGACCAGCGGGAACACGACCAGCCCGAAGACCACGTTCATCAGAACGCCGCCGGAGTAGATGAAGAAGCGCTGGCCGACGCTCTTGCTACGCAGGTCGCCCCCGTACTGAAGATCCGCAGGCCTGGAGCCCTCTTCTCCGATCTCCTCGCCGGCCATCTTGACGAAGCCCCCGAGCGGGACCACCGCCACCTGGTACGTGGTCGCGCCACGACGCCAGCCGAACAGCCGCGGGCCGAAGCCCAGACTGAAGATCTCCACGCGCACGCGGCATAGGCGCGCCGCGATGAAGTGCCCGGCCTCGTGCACGAAGATCACCAGGCCGATCCCGAAGACGACCTGGAAGATGCGCCAAATTTGCTCGATCAAACTGTCCACCGATCCTGGCTTGGTAAGTCAGATGTACGTGAGTTCAAGAGGGGCTCATCAACAGCTGGATCTCGTCCAGCGCGAGCTGCCGGGCGGCGCCGTCCGCCTCGTAGAGCTCGTCGAAGCTCCCTGCGAGGCCCGGGCGGCGATCCAGCACCCTGCGGTTGATCCGATAGATATCGTCAAACTGGATCTCAGACTTCAGGAAGGCCGCCACAACGGTCTCATCGCAGGCATTCAGGACGCTGCCCGCGTCCGCGCCCTCGTCCACGCAGCGAAAGCCCAGCTCGAGGGTCGGGAAACGCTCCAGATCCGGCTCCTCGAAGGTCAGACCCGAGAACGACGAGACGTCGAAGCCCGCGAGGGGTGCGGGTCGACGCTCGGGGTGGTGCAGGGCGAAATGGATCGGGCCGCGCATGTCGGGCGGACCCATCTGGGCGATGACAGAACCGTCGACGAATTCGACCATCGAGTGCACGATCGACTGCGGGTGGATGGTGACGCTGATGCGCTCGCGCTCGAGCCCGAAGAGGTGGTGCAGCTCGATCACCTCGAGCGCCTTGTTCATGAGCGTGGCGGAGCCGATGGTGATGCGCGGGCCCATCTTCCAGGTCGGATGCTTGAGCGCCATCTCCGGGGTCGCGCGCGACATCTCCTCGAGCGGCGTGCGGCGGAACGGACCACCGCTGGCGGTCAAGATCACGCGCCGTACCTGGCCGATCTGCTCGCCGCGCAGGCACTGAAAGATGGCCGAGTGTTCCGAGTCCACGGGCACGATCTCGCCCCCGAATTCGCGCGCCAGATCCATCAGACGCTCGCCGGCCATGACGAGCGACTCCTTGTTCGCCAGGGCCAGTGTGCGGCCGGCGCGCAGTACGGCGACCGAAGCCTTCAGGCCGGTGCCGCCCACGATGCCGTGCACACAGACCTCGAAGCTCGACTCCTCGATCAGGCGCAGCACGGCGTCGGGTCCCTCGAACAGCTTGATCTCGGGCGGCAGCTTGCCCCGGATGGCCTCGGCGGCCTCGGGATCCACCAGGGCCACGAAGGGCGGGCGGAACTCCAGCGCCTGCTCCAGCAGGGCGCGCCACGAGCTGCGCGCGGCCAGACCGGCGACGGTCAGACCGGGATCCCGGCGCACGAGATCCAGGGTCTGGGTCCCGATCGAGCCCGTGCTGCCCAGTATGAGGAGAGTCTTCTTCAACGGCCGAAACCTGTCATGTGGAGGGAGCCTGGCGAGATTTGCCCTCGCCCGGGCCCGTCCTTGAGTTTAGGTTCGGCGGAGGCCCGTTGATACTGCGGGCCCGGAGCTTCGAACTTTGTGGGCATTACAGGCTAAGTACTGCGTCCTGTGCGGCGCCGAGCTGATCCTCGCGCAGGTGGGGGGGCGCAGCCGTAAGCGCTGCTCCAGCTGCAAGTTCGTGATGTACCTCAATCCGGCCAGCGCGTCCGCCGGAGTGGTCCTGGACGATAGCAACCGGGTGCTGTTGATCCGCCGCGCCCTGGCGCCTTTTGAGGGTTCGTGGGCCCTGCCGGCCGGATACCAGGAGGTGGACGAGGATCCGCGCCAGACCGTCGTGCGCGAGGTCTTCGAGGAGACCGGGGTGCGCGCCGAGGTGGTCGGGCTGCTCGAGGTCCTGTTCATCCCGGACGACCCCCGCAAACCGGCCAATGTCACCGTATTTCGCTGTCGCCAGGTGGGGGGGACACTGGCGGCCGGAGACGACGCCCTCGAGGCCGCGTGGTTCGCGCTCGACGCCCTGCCCGAGAACCTCGGATTCCAGTCGAATGCGGAGCTGCTCGAGCGGGTGCGGCGGGATCTTCTGGGCCATTGAACCAAGTTAGGCCCGGACCGGGAAAGCAACGTGGCCCGCGCTGCCCGCCAGGCGCTACACTCCGCCGCCCCACGCGGAGCCCCCTCAGGAGACCAGTTTGAGCCAGTCCAACACCCCGATCACCTATAAGGACGCGGGCGTCGACATCGACGCCCAGGAAGCAGCCCTCTCCGGGGCCAAGTCCGCCATCCGGTCGAGCTTCACCCCCGGCGTGCTGGGCGACATCGGCCTCTTTGGCGGCCTGTTCGACCCGAGTCGCATGGGCTTCGAGGACTCGATCCTCGTGGCGAGCGCCGACGGCGTCGGGACCAAGCTCGAGGTGGCCAAGATGGCCGGCATCTACGGCACGGTCGGCCGCGACCTGGTGCAGCACTGCATCGGCGACATCCTGGTCCAGGGAGCACGCCCGCTGTTCTTCATGGACTACGTCGGCACCGGCAAGCTGGAGCCCACGGTCGTCAGCAAGCTCATCACGGGCTGCGCCGAAGCCTGCCGCGACAACGGACTGGCGCTCCTGGGCGGCGAAACCGCCGAGATGCCCGGTCTGTACGCGCAAGGCGACTTCGACCTGGTCGGCTTCATCGTCGGCGCGGTCAAGCGCGAGCACCTGATCGACGCCAGCAAGGTGCGGCCCGGACAGAAGCTGCTCGGACTCGGCTCGTCCGGCCTGCACACGAACGGCTACTCACTCGCACGCAAGATCTTCTTCGAGCGCGCCGGGTACGACGTCGACACGAAGCCCGCGGAGCTCGAGGGCAAGAGCGTGGGCGAGGCCCTGCTCGCGCCGCACCGCAGCTACCTGAACATTCTCTGGCCCCTGGTCGAGGGCTGCAAGATCGCCGCCATGGCCCACATCACCGGGGGCGGGCTGGTCGACAACGTCGCGCGCGTCCTCGGCGAGTGCGACGCCGTGATCGACCTCGAGAGCTGGGAGCGCCCGGCGCTCTTCAAGACGCTCTGCGCCATCGGCCAGATCGAGCAGGACGAAGCCCACCGCGCCTTCAACATGGGCATCGGCATGGTGCTGGTCGTCGAGCAGAGTGACGTCGACCACGTGCGCGCGCACCTGGACTCGGTCGGCGAGCCGGTCTTCGACCTCGGCGAGGTGGTCGAGGGTGAAGGCCGCGTGAGATGGAAGTCCTGAGCCGCCCGATCCGGGTCAGACTGGGTGTGGTGCTGGCGCTCGCCATCTCCGGATCGATGCTGAGCGCTTCGGGATTCGGCCCGCAGCCGTCGCGCCGCGCGATACCGCAGGACACGACCGGATCAGCGGCGAACGTCGGGCAGCTCGTCGAGCGGCTGGGTTCGGTCTCCGAGCAGGAGCTCGGACCCCTGTTGGGCGAGGCCTACGACGCATTCCGGACCGAGGCGGGCGCACTTCGCCTGCCCCAAGCCGAGGCCCTGGCTGTGGCCATGCACGAGCGCGCCCAGGCCGCCTGGAGCGCGCTCACGCTGGCGCTGCTGTCGACCCGCATGGGCGAGTACGACCGCGCCGAACAGGTCCTGCGGGACCAGTACGAGCGTACGGAACCGGGCCCGCAACGGGTCGAGTTGCTCGAGCGCCGGGCCATCGCCGCAGCCGGTGCCGGTCGGCGCGAACGCTCACTCGACCTGCTTGGCAGGGCCCTCATCATGGGCGGCCGAGACGCCCAGCAGATGCTCGGCCGAGAGGCCCTCGCCCGTGCTGATTACGCCCGGGCAGAACAGCTCTTTGGCGCCCTGCTCCCGCCGATCACGGTCGGCAAGCAGCCCTACGACGCCGGAGAGGTCCCCGCCTGGGCACTTCGCGGATGGGGGCTTGCCTTGCTGGGCCCGCGCGCCGACCCTGTACCGCCCACCCCCCGGAATACGCGCTGAGATAACCGTCTCCCAGCATCGCAACCACCCCCTCAACAGTGACTAGTACTGGCATGCTCAATCGCAAGCTAACCCTCATCGCTCTCCTGGCCCTCACCGCACCGCTGCTCGCCGGCGACAGCCAGGAGCGAAAACTCAAGGACAACGACCTCAAGAAATTCGCCGCGAGACTCTCCGATTACATCGAGGCCAAGCAGGGCAACAAGGGCCTGGTGAAGGCGGAGGAGGCGATCGGGGCAGAGCTTGAGAAGCTCAAGAAGAAGCTGAAGGGTGCCGACCCTCTGTCGTCCTCCACGGACCTCGGGCAGGCGCTCTGGCTTTCACACGAGTACGCCAAGGCACGCACGAAGAAGGGCAAGGTCACCGACGAGACCTTCGACTCCAGCTTCATCGGTGACGATGGGCTGAGCTACGCGATCTGGACCCCCAAGGGATACAGCCCCAAGTCGACCGCTTACCCGCTGATCATCACGATTCCGGAGAACGATCCGGAGATCTCCCCCAGTCAGCACATCATGCGCAACTGGATGGAGAGCGAGGTGCGCGACAACGCGATCATCGTCGCGCCCACGATGCCCGAAGCCGCCGACGCGTGGGAGACCTCGGGTAGCCCCGGCGATGCGGGCGGCGTGGCCTTCGTATTGACGACGCTCAAGGCAGTCAAGGAACGCTACGCGATCGATCCGAACCGCGTCTACATCTCAGGCCGTGGCGCGGGCACCGGAGCCGCGCTCAAGATCGCATCGTACTTCCCGCACCTCTTCGCAGGGATGATCGGGCGCGCTGGCGACGCCTCCGAGGTCGCCTTCGAGAACATGGGCAACCTGCCGACCTATTTCACAGGGGCAGGCAGCCGCGCGACGGCTTACCTGGAACAGGTCAAGGGTGCCGGCTACGACAACTGCACGATCGAGATGGAGGGCAAGGAGCTCGACATCTGGGCCTGGATTCAGGAGCACCCGCGTATCGCGAGCCCGGACAAGGTGATCCTCGTCCCAGGCGCGCCTTTCCCGGTGCGCGGGTACTGGCTGAGCGTGCGCCAGTCGACCGAAACGGCCGCACGCCTGGAGGCGCG
The DNA here is from genome assembly GCA_047618565.1 of Planctomycetota bacterium. Taxonomy (GTDB): domain Bacteria; phylum Planctomycetota; class UBA1135; order UBA1135; genus JBLHKW01. The sequence goes on along the minus strand of JBLHKW010000142.1, from coordinate 5,572 downwards.
CGTCGACCGTGAAACGAACACGATCCACATCGACGCCGAGGGCATCAGCGACGTCTCGCTGTACCTCAACGACACGCTCGTCAACCTCGACGAGCCGGTGACGGTGATCTGCAACGGCGCCGAGACCGTCGAGACCATCCCGCGCAGCTTGAAACTGACCCTGAACCTGATCTTCAATGCGGTCAGCGACTCGGGCCAGGTCTTCGTCGCAGTACAGGCCTACAGCATCCCCGAGACCACAAAGGGCGACTGACCCGCCTGCTAGCCGGGCGGCGAATGGACACTCGCATGCACCGCTCGACCTTTGTTCTGGCCATCGCCGCGGCGGCCGGCGCGGGGACGATGACCGTGGAACTGGCCGCGGTGCGCCTGATCGCACCGTGGTTTGGCACGAGCAGCGGGGTCTGGACCAACGTCATCGGCGTGATCCTGCTCGCTCTGGCCCTGGGCTATCTGCTGGGCGCGCGGCTTTCGCGACGAGCGGCGCCCATGCGCCAGCTGGGCCTCGCGCTGCTGTGTAGCGCCGCGCTGACCGCGTGGCTGCCGGCGCTGACCCCGCACGTCGCGGAGTACTTCGTGCCGCGCGGCCTTGCCCTGGACGAGATCGCGGCGCTCATGACGTGGGGCAGCCTGGCCGCCTCCATCGTGCTCTTCCTGCCCGCGGCCCTCGCGCTCGGCTGCGTGGGCCCACTCGCGGTCGAGACGCTTCAGGGGCTGCGTGGCGGACATGCGGGGGATGCGGGAGGGCGCGTGCTCTGCTTTTCGACGCTCGGAAGTCTGGTCGGGACGTTCGGCACCACCCACGTGCTCCTGCCCGAGGCCGGCCTGACGCGCACGTTCCTGGGTGCATCGCTGCTGCTCGCCCTGGCGGGCCTCGCTGCTCTCTGCAGCACCAAGAAAGGCGAATCCGGGGACAGCGCGCCGCCCGGCGGAAGCAGCGGCCGCTCGGTCGGAGGTGGCGCCGCGGGCGTGGTCGTCGCGGGCCTGTTCTTCTCGCGCCTTGAGATGCCGAATCCACCGGACGGGTCGCAACTGCTGGAAGAGCACCAGTCCGCGTACCAGTCGATCCGCGTCTTCGAGCAGGGCGCAGGCCCTACGCGCATGCGCCGCCTGGCGGTGAACGAGAGCCTCGACTCGTTCCAGTCGGTCTGGAGCCCCGAGCCGGGCCTGCTACCGCCCGGGTACTACTACAACCTGTTCGCCTTGCCGCCCTGGTGGGCGCAAGCACGGGGCGAATGGCGCCTCATGACGCTCGGGCTCGGCGCCGGATCCACGGTGCGCGTCATGGAAGGCGCCATGCCTTCTGACGCATCCCTGATCTCGGTCGGAGTCGAGATCGACCCGGCCGTGGCCGAGCTCGGACGCACCTACTTCGAACTCGAGCAGGGGACGCCCGACCGCATCGTGCTCACGGGTGTCGATGCGCGCGCGGCCCTGACACTCGACCTCGAGCCCTTCGATCAGATCGTGCTCGACGCCTTCGCCAACAACATGGAGGTCCCCGCGCACCTCGCGACGGTGGAGTTCTTCCAGGAACTGCGCGCGTCCCTCAAGCCACAGGGTTGGCTCGTGATCAACGCCGCCGGGTTCGGGCTGCAGGACCCGGTCGTCAGTGCCCTCGCCGACACCCTGGCGCACGCGTGGGAGCGCGGGGTGCTGATCGTGCGCGTGCCGTTCGCACGCAACTGCGTGCTCTTCGCGCGCCCTTCCGGCGACCTCCCCGAACCGGGAACATCCAGCTGGCGCCTGACCGGGGACAGCGAGCCGGCGCCCGCCATCTCGGCTCTCTTGCCGCTGCTCGAACTTCCTGGCGCGTGGCGCCGGGTCGCGGGCACGCGCGAGACAGGCGCGAGTCCACTCACGGACGACCTCAACCCGATCGATCGCCTGCAACGCGAGTCCATCCGCGTCGGGCGCCGGGCCTGGCTCGACGAACTTTGAAGCGCCGATCCAGAACATCCGCAGGCCCCGTGGTCAGGCGGCTCGCCACCGGGCTGGCACTCGTCGGTGTGCTCGTGTCCAGCGCACGCCCGCAGGGTGTCTTCAAGCAGCTGCAAGCCCTGCAAGCCAGCGGCGAGCTCGCCCAGGCACTCAATGTCGCCAGCGACTGCACCGACCCGCTCGAGCGCGCCCAGGCACGCCTGTTCGTACTGCATCACGCGGGCGACCTGGCCGGCGCGCTCTCCGCGGGCCTGATGGGCCTGCGCGTCGCGCCGACCGACCCATGGCTGCTGGAGCGCACGACGACCCTCGCACTCGATCTGGGCGCAACCGACCTGGCGCTCGAGCTGGTACCGCGCTTCGAGGCCATCGCGGCGGGACAGTCCGACGCGGAGGCGTGGACACAGAAGGCCGATGACCTGCGCACGCGAACGCAGGCGCGTGCCGTCCAGGGTGAACAGGTGCGCAGCGCCCTGCTCCGGGCCCGGATCATCGCCGCGCTCGCCGGACTCGTGACGCTGCTCTGCTTTGCGTGGGCCTGCATTCCGGACCGCACGCTCGCCGCCCGCAGCTCATGAACGGATGCGGTCGAGCCGCAGCCGATCGCGATCGTCGAACACCAGACGCGTCGCACCCAGGACGGCACCGATCGTCCCCAGAGCCACGCCGCCGGCGATGATGAAGAGCACGAGGATCTGGTAGCGCGCCGCGCTCGACGGATCCGCGCCCGACAGGATCTGCCCGGTCATCATGCCCGGAATGGACACGATGCCCGCCGCGACCATGCTGTTCATGATGGGGATCATGCCCGTGCGGATGGCGCGCCTGACGACCGCACGCGCAGCCTCCCGACGGGTCGCACCATGGGCGAGCAGCAACTCGACCTGATCGCGCTCGAGTACGAAACCGGACACGGCGGTCTCGAGACCCAGCGCGATGCCGTTCAGGGTATTGCCGAGCACGAGTCCAAGCAGCGGAATCGCGTACTGCGGCGTGTACCAAGGGTCCACGCGCAGGACCACGATCAGGCCGTACAGACTGACCGCCATCGAGCTCCACAGCATCACGCCGACACTCATGCGCAGCTGCCCCGGCACGCTGTGCGTCGTGCGCCGCACGGCCTCGCGACCTGCCACGAGCCCCATCACCAGCATGCACGCGACCACGAGCCAGGGACCCTCGATCGAGAAGACCCAGCGCAGGAGCAAGCCCAGCAGAGCCAGCTGCAGGCTGGCGCGCACACCCGCCACCACCAGGCGCTTCCCGAGACCCAGTCCGAGCACCAGACTGGCGCCCGCGCTGCCCAGCACGAGCAGCGCCGCCAGGCCGAGCTCGAGCGGACCCAGGTTCACGGGCGCACTCATCGCAAGCTCCACTCGCGTGCCCCGAGCCGCTGCGCGAGCTGCCGGTCGTGGGCCACCCAGAGCACCGCACCGCCCGCGCGCGCCCAGGCCAGCAGCGCCTGCTCCGCAACCCGCGCAGCATCCTCATCGAGCGCCGCCGTCGGCTCGTCGAGCAACAAGACATCCGGCCCCGACGCGATCGCCCGATAGAGCGCCAGACGCCCGGCCTCCCCCCCGGACAGGTGCTGCACCGGAGTCTCGAGCGACACGCCCGCCCGGCCAGCGACCTCAGCCTCCGGCATCGCGCTGGACCCAGTGCGCCGGACCTGACTCTCGAGCGCACGCACACACTGGATGTTCTCGCGCACATCCCCGGGTAGACGCACCGGCACCTGATGCAAGTAGGTCACGCGTGCGCGCCATTCCCCGGGTTCGATGGCCTCACGTCCGCAACCGTCGAGCTCGACCGTACCGCTATCGAATGCGTCCAGATCAGCCAGCGCGCGCAGGAGCAACGTCTTCCCGGATCCGGAGGGGCCGGTGAGGACGACGATATCGCCCGCGTTCAGATCGAGCGACAGGTCCTCGAACCACGGCCGTCGAGTGACACCACGAATGGACAGGCACGCCATTGTTATTGGGAGGGCAGTGAGGCCGCGGGCAGGTGGTCCTGGGATGGATAGATGTCCATGGGCGCGGACCATAGCACAGGGGTGAGGGGAGGGGAGGTGGGGGAGGATGGGGTGGGGGAGGTGTGTTCTTTGGGTTCATTTGGGTCATTGGGTCATTGGCTTCCTCTGCCTCGGGATCTGGAGCAAAAATCGGGCCCGTCTCCGCCTTTGCCCCGCCACCCCCGGCGTCGGCACCCAAAGGGTGCTACCGACGCCGGCGGTGACGGGGCAAAGGCGGGCCGGGACACGAGAACCGAGGATGGGGCACGCTGAGAATGTGCGCCGGAATTCGCAAACTGGTAATAGGTGGCTTTGGAGGCAGGCATTCGAGTTCGAGGCCAAGGATCGCGAGCCCCTGTACCGCGGCCTGAAGAGCGGCAACAAGGGCGGTGCACATCGTGGTGCCGGCGCGGACGGATCTCGATCACTGCCGCCTGGCCCGCCTGATTTCCATCGGGATCGTTCCTGGCCCCGCCTTGGCGCGACGCTGGCAGTTGGTCCATTGGCTTCCTCGGCCTCGGGATCTGGAGCAAAAATCGGGCCCGCCTCCGCCTTTGCCCCGTCACCCCCGGCGTCGGCACCCAAGGGTGCTACCGACGCCGGCGGTGACGGGGCAAAGGCGGGCCGGGACACGAGAACCGAGGATGGGGGCACGCTGGGGATGTGCGCCGGAATTCGTAAACTGCCAATAGATGGCGTTTGCGGCAGGTATGCGGCATTTGGACGGTTATGCTCTCGCGTGCATGCACTATAGATCTGCATGAAAACGAAGAGCAAGAAGCGTCGCCGCAAGGCAACTGGTAGTCACCTCAGTCCGCAGCGCACGTTTCCCTTCACGCGCCGGGACGGGCACAAGATCGGTCGCAAGCCGAGCGCTGACTCGGGCGTCTCGCACCAGACGAGGGAGCCCCTGGCCTCGAGGTTTCCCGTGCACGTGGTACTGCGCCTATGCGATGACCTGCCGAGCCTCAGGAACAAGCACGCCTATCAAGTACTGCGGCGCTCATTTGCAGCCGGCTGCGATCGCTTCGGCTTCCGGCTCAACCACTACTCGGTGCAGGGGAACCATATCCACTACATCGTCGAGGCCAAGGACCGCGAGTCTCTGTCTCGCGGCCTGAAGGGCCTCTCGGTCCGCATCGCCAAGGGCCTCAACAAACTCTGGTGCCGCAAGGGCCGGGTCTTCGCCGACCGTTACTTCGACCGCATCCTGCGCACGCCGCTGGAGGTCAAGAACGCCCTGCGCTACGTGTTGAAGAACGGCAACAAGCACGGCGCACATCGCGGCCCCGGCCCGGACCCTTTCTCATCGGGCCCCGTCTTCACCGCCTGGCGCGACCTCACCCCCGGCGTCCTCCACGCCGCGCTTTCATCCCCCGTAGCTGCCGCCCGCACCTGGCTCCAAAACCTGGGCTGGCGTCGCCACGGCTTGATCTCCGTCACCGCCGCCTGGCCCGCCTGATCTCCCCGCCGCCGCGCCGGCCGCGCCGGCCGCGCCCCCGAGGCCCAATGATAGCCTCCTCTCACCCCGGGACTCCTCCTAGCCCCGCCTTGCCCCGTCACCGCCAGCGTCGGGATACGCCCCTTGGGGCCCCGTCGCTGGCGGTGACGGGGCAA
>JBLHKW010000141.1:0-13222 GCA_047618565.1 Planctomycetota bacterium | reverse complement strand
GGGTCGGTGGCCGGTGGCCACGCCATCCAGCACGCCGCCAGCGGCCGCTTCATCGACGTGGGCCTGGAGCTCGGCGGCAAGGATCCGGCCTTTGTCGCCGCGGACTGTGACCTGGAAGCCACGGTGGCCGGCATCGTCGACGGCGCGTGCTACAACGCCGGCCAGTCCTGCTGCGCCGTCGAGCGCGTGTACGTGCACGCTTCCCGCTACGACGAGTTCCTTGCCCGCGCGCAACCGCACCTGGAGGCGTACCAGCTGGGAGACCCGCTCGACGAGACGACCAGCATGGGCCCGCTGGCCGCGGCCAGCGCCCTGGAATTTCTCGACGGCCAGGTGAGGGGCGCGGTCCTGCAGGGTGCGCGCCTGCTGTCCGGCGGAGCCATCCGCGAGCGCGTCTTCTTCGAGCCCACACTGATCGCCGACTGTCCCGACGGAAGCGACCTGATGCGCACGGAGAGTTTCGGTCCGATTCTCGCCTGTCGCTCGGTCGCCGACGATGACCAGGCTCTGGCGTGCATGAACGACTCCGATCTGGGCCTGACCGCATCGGTCTGGACGACGGACCGCCAGCGCGCGGAGTGGTTCGGCGAACGCCTGCAGGTCGGCACGGTCTTCCAGAACCGCTGCGACTTCCTCGACCCGGCACTGCCCTGGACCGGCGTGAAGGACACGGGCAAGGGCGTCACCCTGTCGCGCTACGGTCTGCTACAGCTCACGCGACGCAAGAGCCTGCACTTCCGCGAGAAGGCGCTCTAGCAGCAGCCTATTCAGGCGTGACGTAGGCTGCGGTCAGACCGCCGTCCACGTTGAATGTGGTGCCGGTGACGTAGGAGGAGTCCTCGCAAGCGAGGAACAGAGCGGCCTTCGCCATCTCCTTCGACTCCCCGAAGCGGCCCATGGGAACGTGCACCAGCCGTCGCTGACGCTTCTCCTCGGTGTCCAGGAAGCTCATCAGCAGCTCGGTTCGCAGCGGTCCCGGACACAGGGCGTTCACGCGGATGTTCTCGCGCGCGTGGACAACGGCCAGCTCGCGCGTCAACGCCAGAACGCCGCCCTTGCTCGCGGTGTAGGCCAGCTGTGGTGTCGCGGCTCCTAGCTGCGCAACGAAGGAGGCGGTGTTGATCACCGCGCCACCGCCCGCACGGCGCAGCGCGGGAATCCCGTACTTGCAGCCCAGGAAGACGCCCTTGAGGTTGATCGACATGGTCAGGTCCCAGGTGACCTCGTCCGTGTTGACCGCGTCGTCATCCGCGGAGTGCATGATGCCCGCGTTGTTGAACAGGACGTCCAGCTTGCCGTAGGTGGATTCCGCGGCTGCGACCATGGCCTCGGCATCCTGCGCAGAGGATACGTCGGCGTGGACATAGTGCGCGCGCCCACCCGCGGCCTCGATGTCGCTCACGGTCGCGCGCCCGGCCTCATCCTGGATGTCCGCGACGACAACCGCGGCACCCTCGGCCGCAAAGAGCAGGGCCGAGTCGCGGCCGATTCCGTTGGAGCCTCCGGTGATCAGCGCGACCTTGTCTTTCAAACGCACGGGTTGGATCCTCCATCTGTTTGTTTCCGACGACCTGCCGGCCCGCGCTCACGGCGCAGGGCAGCCTGCCGGACCATTTCATCGAAGAGCCGCTGCTGAGTCACGTCCTCGGCGGTGGAGAGTTCCGGGTGCCACTGGACCGCAAGTAGCCAGGGGTGCGCCCCGTAGTGCACGGCCTCGATCACGCCATCGGGCGCGCGCGCCACGACCTCGAGACCGTCCCCGAGGACGCGCACCGCCTGGTGATGCCACGAGTAGGGCTCGACTTCCAGCGTGCCCGAGACCGAACCCAGCAAGCTGCCGGACTGGATCGACAGGGGATGCTTGACCGGTTCCCGCGGCGGAGCACGGTGCAAGGTCGACTCACCGATTTCGTCCGGAAGGTGCTCGATGAGAGTGCCCCCCAAGGCGACGTTCAGCACCTGCATGCCGCGACAGATGCACAGGCCCGGAAGGTCCGAAGCCGCCAGATGGCGCACCAGCTGTATCTCCGTGGCGTCGCGCTCCGCGTCGGTCAGGTAGAACGTCTCGTGGGCCTTACCGCCGTAGTACTCCGTTGCGAGGTCCCCACCGCCGCTCACGACCAGGGCATCGAGCGTCTCGAACCAGCACTCGGGCCGCGGCTCCCCGGGCGGCAGGAGCAGTGGCACGCCCCCGGCCCGGCGCACACTGTCCACGTACTCCTCCGGTATCGAGAAGAGCCCGTCCTCGCGCCCGTACATGGTGACGCCGATCAGAGGTGCCGGAGCCGACATCAGATCTGCTCGAAATAACGGCGCCGCTCCCAGTCCGTCACGGCGACGTCGTGGGCGGCCTGCTCGTTCGCGAAGAAGTGTGCGTAGTGGTCGACGACGTCGTCACCGAAACTGCGGCGCGCGTAGGCACTCTCCGAGAACAGTCGCGTGGCATCGCGCAGGCTCGCGGGGATCTGCTCGAGGCCCTCCGCAGCGTAGACGTCGCCCGCGAAGATCGGCGGCGGCTCGATCTTGTTCTCGATCCCATCCAGGCCCGCGGCGAGGGAGGCGCCGAATGCGAGGTAGGGGTTGCAGTCCGCGCCCGGGATCCGGCACTCGATGCGCAGGCTGGGTCCCTTACCGACGACCCGGAAGCCGGCCGTGCGATTGTCGTAGGACCAGGCCAGCTTGGTCGGAGCCCAGGAGCCAGACTGGTAGCGCTTGTAGGAATTGACGTTGGGAGCGAGAAACGCCATCGACTCCGACGCGTGGGCGATCCAGCCACCCAGGAACCAGCGGAAGGCGTCGGTGCAAGCGATACCGGCGAGATCACCGGATCCCGGAAAGGCGCTCTTGCCATCGCGCCAGAGGCTCAGGTGCAGGTGACAGCTCGAGCCCGCCTGATCCGTGTGCGGCTTGGCCATGAAGGTCACGCTGCGCCCCGAGAGGTCGGCGACCTCCTTCAAGCACTGCTTGTAGACGGTATGGCGGTCGGCCATGGTCAACACGTCCGTGAAGCGCACGTTCAGCTCGTGCTGCCCCAGGCCCCACTCGCCCTTGGAGTTCTCGACCGGCACCCCCGAGTCCCGCAGGTGCCGACGCGCGGCACCGATCAACGGCTCCTCGCGCGTCGCCTGCAGGATGTGGTAGTCCTCGATGATGCCGCTCGCGGGCTTCAGTCCGGCGTAGTCACGCTCGCGCGCCGCGGCAAAGGTGTCGTCGAAGCTGTAGAACTCCAGTTCCGAGGCACCGCGGCACTCGAAACCCAGGGCAGCCGCTCGCTCGACCTGGCGCTTGAGGATCGACCGCGGCGCGATCGACAGCAACCCCTGCCCGTCGCGCGCGGCGACATCGCACAGGACGATGGCCGTCTTTTCGAGCCAGCTCGCCACGCGCAGGCTGGCCATATCGGGAAGCAGATGAACGTCGCCGTATCCGCGCTCCCAGCTCGCAAACTCGTAGCCAGGGACCGGGTTCATGCCCATGTCCGTCGTCAACAGGTAGTCGCACACGTGGGCGCCGTGCTCGGCCGCGTCCTCGATGAAGAAGTCCACGTCGTAGCGCTTGCCCATCCAGCGACCGTGCAGATCGCTGAATGCGACGATCACGGTATCGATCGCACCACTCGCGGCGCGATCCACAAGCTGGTCTACCGTCAGCATGCCCCTGATCTTGCTCATGGACCGTAGTTAGCCTCTGGCCGCCCCCAAGGCAAGGGCCACGACAGGCGAATGGCTGTTACTCGTGCATCCCCTACTGGAAGCTCACCTCGACCCCGTCGGTCAAATTGGAGCTACCGGCATCGCGGTACCACAGCTGGAAGTTCATCGTAACCGGTACGACGTTCGCGATCCCGGACAGGGCCGGGCCGCTCGTGAAGTCGAGGGAGCGCATGACGTAGCCGCCGGGGTTTATCTGGGCGATCGGGTACAGCCGCTGGGTGGCGCCGCCGACGCAGCGGAAGCCGTTGTTCAGCGGGACCTGGATCTGGTTGGGCCCGAAGAAGAACAGGCCAAAGTGGTTCGCTGGCGCGTCGAATGCGTGGAGCGAGAAGCCGTTATCGGCCACGATCGAGGATCCGAAGGCGCCGATGCTCGCCGTGTTACCGGTCGAGTTCAGTCCGCCGGCACAGTAGGCAGTGCCCTGATCAGGCCCGAAGTCGAAGGTGTACAGCGCACCGCCATTCGACGGCGGTCCAGCGTAGGTGGCTCCGACCGCGAAGGAAGCTTCGCCCAACGCGACCGTGCGACCAAATCCACCGCTGGACATCCCGCCGGTGGCAGGAAAAACCTGCGTCTCCTGACACCACTGCGACCCGTCCCACCTGAAGAGATGGGCTGTATTGGGCGCACCGTCATTCCAGCTGCCAATCAGAAGCGTGTCACCACAAAGCTCCGAGTCCCATCCGAAGAACCGCGGTGCGCCGCTGACCGCGGGTACCAGGGTCGTCTCAACCCAGGTGCCTCCGACGAGGTCGTAGACGGCAGCCCCGCCGCGGTCCGTGCCGTTCGTGTCGTCGCGCCGGTATCCAACCGCGATGCGGCCACCGTCGAGACTGAGGACCTCGCCCAATCCACGGTGTGTTGGCGCCGTATCCAGGATCTTCACGAAGCTGGTGCAGCTGACGGACAGGTCGTAGACGTAGACGGATCCGTCGGCCGGGAATCCGGTCGTGTGATCTCCGTTGGCCCCGACGATCAGCATCGATCCCTCGATGTCCACGTCGATCCCGAACTGGTCGAAGGCCGCTCCGTCGATGGGGTGCACCTCGCATTCGAGGCCCCAGATCGCGCCCGTCTTGCGCAGGACCGCCGCGCCGCCACGGTCCTGGAACGCCGTATCGAGCGGGCAGCCAAACGCCACTCGCCCCGCGCTGACCGCCACCGATGAGGCTCCGAACAGAGCGTCCGATCCGGGCAGGTCGTACTCCAGCACCTCGACCCATCCCCCCGGCCCCTTCTCGTAGATCCATACCGTCGCCGCCTGGCTGGCGGCCTGCCCGGTGACGGCCAGCGTGTTCCCTTCCAGTGCAAGGTCATCCCCGAAACGCCCGGCCCCGCGGACCGGGCCGGTGAGTGTCACATCGAAGACCCACTCACTGCCGATGCGCTGGTAGATCTCGACGACACCACCGGCCGTGACGACCATCTGGTCGCCGTCCATCGAGATGTCGTTCGAGTAATAGACCTCCGCCACCGGAGGGTCCTGGGTCAGGCGCTGTGTTCCGATCGCGCGTACGCCCTGATTGGCCGTGGCGATGGAAGCCGTCAGGACGAGCAGGGATCCGCTCAGGGCAGCAATCGGAACTCTCATGGGTTCTCCTGAATAACGCCACCGTGCCCCAGGGGCGAAGCAGGCGTAGATTTCGAAGGGGCGACAGCGTGAGTTCGGACATCATACCGCTGACGCGGGTGATCGAGAGTGGGCTTCGCATCGCGCAGACGAACACTGGACGAAGTTCTCGCCCATCCGACCGGCAGCTGTCCGCAACCCACCCCAATGTCGCTGGACACCTCGGAAAAACCCCCAGGTCTCCAGACATTCCTACCGACTCAGGTACCGAGCGTGGTGCCGCGTCGCAGAACAGCGACGCCCAGCGCGAGCAACGAGAGCACACTCGCAATCGCCCCCCAGCGCGGCATGGCTGGTACTGCCGCACTGCTGGTCCTGAACCAGGGCGCGCTGAACGGAGACTGGAGCATGAACTCCAGCAACCGCGTACCGACGAACTGCTCCGCGGGCATCGCCGGATGGGTGCCATCGGTCTGGAAGTTCGAACACTCCCAGGTCACGCCGTCGCTCCGTGGCACCAGACCGTCGACCCAGAGGTCAAAGGCCTCGGATTCCTGCATCTGAACCACACTCAACTCGATGCCCGACTCCGTCACACTCCAGTCGCGCACGAGCACGAGCGCACCGGTGCGTTCGATCCACTGGACGAAGAACGGCTCCAGTCCGGCATCCGGGGCCGCCGCGATGAAACGCGCACGGAGATCGTCGAGGGACATCTGAGAGTCCGTGAATTCGGCGATCAGCGCTCGCATCGTCGTGAAGAAGACCTCGTCCCCAACCCGTCGGCGCAGCATGTGGACCACCCAATGTCCCTTGGCATCGGACAGCGTGTGGTCGATATTCCCGCCCGACTTCGGGTCATTCAGGGCAATATCTCGCCCGGAACGCAGGATCTCGAAGTAGCCCCGTGCGCACTGGTCCGGAACATAGCCGGGACTCGAGAAACGCAGGAACTCCGTCGCCCGTTCGACACCCCAGACGGCCTCCGCAGCGATCACCGCGCCGTATTGCGCCAGTGTCTCCGAACAGAACAGGCCGCCCGGGTCGCGGGTCCCGACCGTGTTCCCCCACCAGGCGTGGCCGGCCTCGTGCGCGAAGAGCGAGAGGTTGCCCCCCAGGAGCCTGCAGGAAGAAGGGCTTCGGCGTACACCAGGCCGTAGGCGTGCGCTGGGATGTGGGCGGCGACGACCAATACACGTGCCGTTCCGTGGCCCACACAGGCATGGCCTGGGACGAGGGCGTCGGCTACCTGATCGACGACGCCGGCGACGACGTCTACAAGACCGGCGACCTCAGCTGCGGCGGCGCGGCCCAGACCGGCGTGGCCATGCTGCTCGACCGCGGCGGCTCGGACACCTACCGCACCGGCCGCGAAAGCCAGGGCGGCACGGGCAGCTCCGAATACCACAACAAGCCCGCCCTGGCAGTCCTGATCGACCTGGGCGGCAAGAAGGACAGCTACTCGGCCCCGCAACGCTCGGACAACACCCTGCGCGTCACCGAGGGCGCCCAGGTCTTCCTGGACGCCAAGGCCAAGGACATGAAACAGGCCCTGAAGTCGAAGCTACTGCGCTAGGAGCACACACCAATCACTCCTGCACGGCAGCAGTGGATGTGGGACCCATCCGCGCCGAATCGGCGACCGCATGGCGCTACGGTGAGCCTCCGCTCACGTGCGGCCCTGAGACATGGGTTCCAAGGCCGCGAGCTCGCGGGGAGCCGAGGCTACCCGGGCCTCCCACAGATCCGGACGTGCGCGATTGACGCATCCGGCTCCTCGGGTCAGGGTTTCGCTGCACGGCGATCGATACTGCGGGTCACCCGAAGGGGAAGTAGGGGGTCGTGTGCCTCCAGACGTTGGAACTTGGTCCAGAAAACGCGTGCTCGACGATGGCGGCGGCCCAACCACCTGCGCCAGAGTCTCCGGACGGCGTCGTGATAGCGCACGAGAGCTCGGGCGTTACCAGTCAGGCCGTAGTATCCGCATTGCCCCCTTGGAGTTTGCGGTTGAGCGCTTGCTGCTGCCGCCTGAGGGGAGCGTGGCGGTACTTCCGACACCATTGCTGCCATCCACCGGGACGGCGGACCGAGGCCTACCAGCGGTATCTATTCGCCCACATATTCTCCTTAAGACCCATTTTTTTGGCCTATGCTCCGCGCGCGGTGAGGGAAACGTCTACGCTTCTTCGGGTTCGACCGTCTAAATCCCACAAGGAGCCTCAAGTTGCTGGTCAAGAACATCTACCCATCAGTTCTCGTCTTCGTCTCCGGCGCCGCGGTCCTCGCGGTCGAGCTTCTCGGGACGCGCGTGCTCGGCCCTTTCTACGGCGTGAGCCTGTTCCTCTGGTCGGCGCTGATCACGGTGACGCTGCTGGCCCTGAGCGTCGGCTACGCGGTCGGTGGACGCTTCGCCGACCGAGGGCCGACCCTGGCCCGCCTGTGCTATCTCTTGCTCGGAGCCGGTACCTGGCTCTTGCTGCTTCCCTTGTTTCAAGCCCCGGTGCTGCGGCTGACCGAACCTATCGGTCTACGATTCGCGGTTCTGGTGGCCGCCTTCCTGCTCTTCGCACCGCCACTGACCCTCCTGGGAATGGTCAGCCCCTACGCCATCCGCTTGCGGACCTCGAACGTTGACGAGGTGGGACGCACCGCCGGCGACCTCTATGCCCTCTCGACCCTTGGCAGTGTCCTCGCGGCTCTGCTTACGGGCTTTTTCCTGATTCCCTACGTTGGCGTCAGTCGCCTGACGTTTCTCGTCGGCGCGCTGTTGCTGGCCGTGGCCATCGTCGGCCTCCTCATCGCAAAGAGGGTCAAAGCCGCAGGAGTCGCGTCTGTGATCCTCGTGCCGGTAGCCCTGTTCAGCTCCGGAGCGGCGACCGAGAGAGCGGATCCAGAGCACGGGCTCCTGTCGGTGGAGCATAGCCCCTACGCCGAACTGCGCGTCGTCGACGTCGAGAACACCCGCTACATGCTCATCGACGGAGGCACCCATACCATCGTCGACCGCCTGTCATACGAGTCGTACTTCCCCTACGTGAACGTGCTGGATGTGCTGAACCAGGTCGTTGACGAGCCAGGAGACCTCTTGCTCGTCGGCCTGGGGGGCGGCTCGGTGGCCAAGCTCTTCGCGCGACAGGGCTGGGAGGTCGACGCTGTGGAAATCGATCCGGTCGTGACCGAGATCGCCCGGCGCGATTTCGGCCTCGAGGAATCCGAAGCCAGGGTCTTTCACGACGATGGACGCCACTACCTCTCCTCCACGCCCAAGACCTACGACGTGATCGTGCTCGACGCATTCGGCAGCAGCTCGATTCCCTTCCACCTGGTCACCCGGGAATCCTTTGCCCTGGCGGCCGCCTGCCTCAAGCCGAATGGCATCCTGGCCATCAACATCGAATCGGTGGGCTGGGACGACGTGCTGGTTGGCGCACTCGCCGCCACGTTGGAGGAGGAGTTCTCCGAGGTCCTGGCACTGCCCATCGCCGAGCCTCCGGACCAACTGGGGAACGTGGTCCTCTGCGCATCGTCGCACAAGCTGCAACTGGCGCGTGAGATTCCGGGGACACCGGATCGGTTCAGCAGCCTCTATGACAAGAACCACGCCTGGGACAATCGCTTCCGGCCGGACACGGAAGGGGCGCAGGTGCTCACCGACGATCTCAATCCCGTTGACATATGGTCGGAGCGAATCAACCGCGTGGCCCGCGCGGGTCTGCACGATTACTTCGCCGAGGGCGTGAGCTGGTAGGAGGGTGGGACGCCAAGGACCGGGTATCCCCAGGCTCTCGGCGTCACTGATCGTCGAGGGGACGGATCACACCCGTCGCTTCGACCACCACGGGGTGTCCGTCGAGCGTCCCGGGCAGTCCCGTTTCCAGCTCCTTTGTCAACTTCGTGACCAGGATCTTGAGACACGGTGTTTTTCCGTCGCTCAAGAGGCCGATGGCGATGCCCGTCACGCCCGGAGTGGCCATGAGTTCGTCGGCATGAGCCTCGAGCACCTGGTTGATCGCCGCGAATTCCGGACTGTCTGCCGTCATCGGTTTGTCTCCGTCACGCAAGCCCTGGCTGTCGCCAGCCGGGTGACAGCTCGTGCCGCAAGCCGAGACCATGCCAGCCAGGAGCACGATGACGAGCGGCAACCGGCTGCGGTATTTCCTTCGGACGTCAAACGCAAGAGCACCCGCTACGATCAGCGAGTGCTCTTGCTGTGACAGAAAGCGCCGCGTCATCCGATGGCGCTTCATGCATGGGGCCAGGAGTGGCCTAGTTTCCGACCATGCTCGCGCCGAAGAAGCTCAGCACGTCGCCGATGGGGTTGGCCACGGCGATGGAGCTGCTGCCAGCAAAGAGCAGCCCGACGGCTCTCGGATTCGTGGTCACGTCTTCCACCATCAGTGAGCCGGAATCCCCGCCCTTGAGGAACTTGGTGCCCTTGTTGGAGATGAGGATCTGGCCGGTGAAGGTCCTGGTGAAAGCGGCGCCGCCGGCGCACTCGTTTTCGTAGCTAACCGAGATGGTCGCGTTGAGGCCGCTCACCTTGCTGCGCGTGAGCCCGCTGGTGCGGCCGCTCTTCTTGACGGCCTGGTTGACGGAAGCCCCGGTTGTCGCCGAAGAAAGAACGCCGACCTCGAGGATGGCGCCGTCCGTGCGGACCATGCCGGAGATTATGTTCGCGCTGGAGCAGTCGACGTTGTTGCCAGGAAGCGCGCTCGACTTGACGAGGGTCGCCACGTTCTGGCTGTTACCGGCGTTGCAGTTCACATCGATGAGGCCGGGCTGGATGATCGGGTCGCCCGTCTGTGCGGTGGTCCCGTTGCCACCGTTCACGATGTCGGCCTCGAAGACGTGGTAGTTGCTAAGGATGCGCTGCTGTCCACCGACCTGGATCAGGGCTCCCAGGGTGCCGCCACAGCAATACCCGTTCGCGAGATCTTGGCCCCAGCCACCCGAGCATCCGAGCTGGATCGGGGGAGTCTGGATGCCGAGGTGGTCGGCGCCGCCACCACCGCCACCACCGCCACCAGGGCCACCCTTCAATGCAAGAAACGGACTGGTGAGTCGGACCCACACCTTGACGCCCTTGACTTCAGTGGCGAACCCCCTGGCCGTACGCGCCGACTCCGGGCTGTCCTCATTTACGAAGACGATGATCGCCACTTCACCGTCGTCCCCAAGGCCGGTAGCGGTTCCGAGCACAGCCGGCTGACTCATGAACAACGGAGTGTAGGCGTCTTGCACCTGCATCACCGATTGAACCAGCGGGTCGTCGAGAGCCAGGAGATCCTGACTTTGTCCGCTGACGGGGCTCTCAAGGAGAAGGAGCAGGCTGACGATGAACATCGCCGGGCCACTTTTTGAAACTACGCGCATTCTGAGTTCCTCTGGTATATCGGTTGAATCGGGCAGGACACAAACTCTGAAGCACATGGGACCGGGAAAGATCCGGGCACTCAGGTTCAATTATGAGGTCCAGTGAGAAAAGTGTCAACGGGCGCATCCTCGGTGGGCAGGACCTTCGAGCGCCTGGGTCTCTCGTCCTGTCCAGAAGCTCGATCATGGCCGCTGACGGGGTCGTGACGCCCGACACCCGGCCATGAGGGCCCCACGAGAGCGCTCCGAACCGCCTCGCGGCACCGGGCCAGGCCGCCCCTTCGAAGCCCCCGTTGCCGTTTGTTGCCAGGTAATCCGTCCCGTGGTATCCGAAAATTCCGCCGTGTACCAACCCAGGCCCGCGCAAGAAACTGGTGACTGCACGCGAGGCATGATCTCTGCCGTGAACGGGTTTCGCGCCCGTTGGACAACGAACGAAGCTTCATGGTTTCATCGCATCACCAACCCTCTCCGACCAGCCGGCCTGGTCGCATCCGAATCTCCAATCCGCGGAGTGGTCCTCGGGATTGCCGACATCTGTGACGCGATAGAGCCGAAGCACGCAACCCCCGTTCAGGCGCGCACACCTAACAGGCCGTGGTGGAAGTCACGACGCGTTCGATCCCGCCGTGACTTCCACCACGGCCATCTAAGGGCAGAATGTGAGGCTCAACGCGTTCGTGAAGTTGAAGCCTCCGTAATCGGGAGCGTCACGATACCAGGCCTGGAAGCCCCATGTGGAGCCGGCGACCAGTGCGCCCGGCGGCGACGTGAACGCAGGGTCCGTCAGATCCAGCTCGAACCAACCGCCACCGGTACTGGAGCTCTGGAACGGAACGCCCAAGCGATGCAATCGTCCTCCGATACAGAAGACGCCCGATCCGAATGGCCTGCGTACGCGGCGATTACCGTAGAACACCTGGCAAAGGACGTTTCCGGGCGTCTTCCACACGTTTACGGACAGGTCGTTGAGGCTGACACTCCGCGGGCCGAGCAGCCCTAGTTCACCACGCAAGCCCCTCGAGTTGACCTCACCTCCGCAGATCTGTTCGGACGTCAGCGTACGCGTCGAGATCACGAGCGACGCTCTGCGGTCGGACGCCGCGGTAACGAACTCGGGCACACCGTCTCCAGTGACGTCCCCGACCCCCGTGACATCGCCGTAGCCGTGGTAATTGTATGCCCCGATGAAACGACGGATTAGCGAACCGTCCGCCCCCGACAGGACATCGACGGTCTCGAAGAGTCCATCAGGCATGGAGCGATGTTTGAACACGGCCAGATCGCCGACACCGTCACCGTCCGCGTCGCCCACATTCGCGCAGGCCTCGTACATTTGATCATCTATGCTGCCATCCACCGAGTAGAGCAGGGCGCCCGTCGTGAGGGAGTATGCGTACAGCTTCCCTGGACAACCGAAAACCGCTTTGCGGTCGAACACGATGAGGTCGCGCACTCCGTCACCGTCGAGGTCGTCCGCGGAATGGAGACTCCACCCATATTTCACGGGCCATTCGGACGAGGAGGCGAGCGTGAAGACGACCTGGCCCGTCGCCCCCGAATGGACGTACACGGCGCCCTTGCGGTGTGGAGAGTATCGGCTCCCACCGATGGCATAGTCCGCGACGCCGTCTCCGTCTCGATCGCCAATTCCGACGACCCCGTAGCCCAGGCGATATCGCCCGACGCCGTTGTGCTGACGGATCAGGGCTCCGTCCCGTCCTGAGAGGAGGTGCGCGCGGCCGAGTGCGGTAGGTGACGAATCCTCATAGGGGGTCCCGATGAGAATGTCCGCAAATCCATCGCCATTCACATCGCCCACGATGGACGCCGAGGTGGCTTCCGTCGAGAAGCTCCAGCTCAGCAGCCGCGCCCCGTCCACCCCCGAGTGCACGTGAACGCCGTACAGGCTATCGGTAGCGATCCAGTCGGGCGTGCCGTCGGCATTGACGTCGCCACCGTATCCCAGCGCCCGGAGCCTCTCATGACGAGCCTCGCCGCGGACCGTATAGAGCTCGTCACCGGTGCTCAAGGAGAACACACGGATCGCACCCGAGTAGCGGTGTCCCGCACTGGCACCTGGGATCGAAATCACGAGATCGTTGACGCCATCGTGATCGACGTCACCGAGGTTCTCGATCCTGCGACCGAAATCCCTGTCCAGCGGGCTCCCGTTGAAACGATAGACCGGAAAGCACACATCCCGATAGTCGTACGGGATCTGTGCGAACGTGGAGCCGCCAAGGAATACCGAGGCGCAGATTGTGGCGAGCGAGCAGCGGCGAAGCATGGGTTACCTTTCGGTGTTGGAACTTCGCCAGGTCCAGGGAGACCCTAGCAGCCTTGAACGAGGTGGCGCAACCTCAGATTTGTTCTTCCCCTCTCCCCGGCTGCCCACAGACCCGGACGCCGCCCAGCTCAGCGCTCCTCGCGTCGCCAGGAGTGCAGGTACCGTCGATGCTAGCAGCCCGTTGAAAAAGTCCCGTAGCGAGACGAAGCCATCTTCGTCGCAGCAAGGAGTGCGAAGTCGAGACGGCGGAGGCGGCCCTGTAGGGCCGCTGAGCAC
>JBLHKW010000140.1:0-13228 GCA_047618565.1 Planctomycetota bacterium | reverse complement strand
CCCGTCGAGGGCTACAGCAACTTCCTCTGGGTGGCACTGCTCAGCGTGGCGCGCACCCTCGGCTGCGAGCTCGAGATCGCCTCGCGCGTGCTCTCGATCGGCGCCTCGGTCGTGCTCGTCCTGCTGCTGCACCGCAGCCTCGTCGCGCGCGGGTTCTCACGGACAGCCACCACCCTGGGGACCCTGGCTCTGGTCACCTTCCCGCCCTTCGCGACCTGGGCCACGGGCGGACTCGAGACCGCTCTATTCGCCCTGCTCTTCTTCGTGGCCTTCGATGCACTCATTGCACCACCGGCCACCCGTCGAAGCCTCGTTCCACTACTCATCGCCGGCTTGGCCCTGCCCCTGGTGCGCACGGACGGACTGGCATTCATCGCTGTCCTGGCAATCACAACCGCGCTCGTGCGCTCGCACGGATCCCAGCGCCGACTGCCCCCGTTCGTGGCTGCGGCGTTGCTCTCCGCGACAGCGTACGGGATCTGGCGCTACACGCACTACGGCCTGTGGGTCGCGAACACCGTGCGCGTCAAGGCCGGCTTCAGCAGCGAGCTCCTGCTGCGCGGCGTCAACACCAGCGCCAGCTACCTGCTCGTGCTCGGCTCGCCGCTGCTCGCCCTCGCGGGCGTGATCTGGCTGCGCGCCTCGCCCGCGCGGGCATGCACACGCCACTATTGCCTGGCCGCAACCCTGGGCTTCGCCGCATTCCTCGCCTACAACACCCTCATCGGTGGCGACTGGATGCCGATGTTCCGCATGCTCGCGCCCGCGTCGCCCCTGCTCGCCATCGTCATCGCCGGCCTGGTCGACCGCGCCGGCAAGGTAGGCGGCATCGCCATCGGCTCGCTGGCCATCGGCGTCGCCATCCTGCCGAGCTTCGATCTCTCCGTCGCGTCCGCCGGCGTACGTGAACGACTGGCCTTCCGCAGCTTCAAGACCGGCTACCAGAGCGAGCGTGCACGCTGGCAACGGGGCGTCGACAACCTCACCAACTTCACCCAGATCGGCAAGGGCCTGGCCCAGGTCGCCCCCGAGGACGCCAGCTTCACCGCGGGTGCCATCGGCGCGATCGGCTACTACTCCGGGCTGCAGATCCTCGATCGCAACGGTCTGGTCGAACCCTCCGTCGCCACGCTGCGCGCCTCTCCCGAATCCCGCAGCGCGGGCCACGACAAGCGCGTCCCGCGCGCCTTCTTCCTCGACCGCTCCCCGACCTACTTCGAAGCGGTCATCAGCCCGCAGCGCATCCCCGGACCCAACTCCCCGGCGTTCAGCCAGGCTGCGAGCTACATCGGCCGCCTGGTCCTGACCGAACCCGGCGAAGCCATCCTGCGCGACCACTGCCTGCCGCAAGCCCACGCACTGCAGCCGGAACCGGGCCTGCCCGAGGGCTGCTCGCTCCTCGTTCTGCGCGCCACCGAGGACAGCGAACGAGCCCGCCAAGCATGGGAACGCATCGGCCTGTAGCGCTGCTGCGGGCGGCTACCCGGCGCGATCGGTCGGCGTGATCTTCTTGCCCGCGTCGGCATGTGGTTCGTGGCGGCCGTCGTTGTCGGGCAGTGGGACGCCGGCGCGCACCAGGGCCGTGTAGCTGGCGAGGGCGACGGTGTTCGCCAGGTTGAGGCTGCGTACGCCCGGCTGGATCGGGATGTAGACGCGCGCGTCAGGATGCGCCTCGAGCAGTGGCCTGGGCAGGCCCTTGGTCTCGCTTCCGAAGACGAGCAGGTCGTCGGGTTCGAATGGGGTTTCGAAAAGCGAGCGACCCGCGCGGGCGGAGAAGAGGCGCAGACGGTCGGCGATGGGCCGTTGCGAATCGCCCTGCAGCGCCTGCACCAGGGCATCCCAGTCCGCATGCACGGTCAGGTCCACCATGGGCCAGTAGTCGAGGCCTGCGCGCTTGAGGTAGCGGTCCTCGAGGGAGAAGCCGAGCGGTTCGACCAGATGCAGGCGCAGATTCAGGGCAGCCGCCAGGCGGCCGGCACAGCCGGAATTGTGCGGAATCTCGGGGTGTACGAGGATGATGTCCAAGGGCTGCCTGCTGGCTGTACGGTACGGAAGGTTCTGGGCGCAGGGAAGCTTGCTAGGATCGGGGCATGGCGGACCAGCTCAACCCACATGAGGCACGGGTGATCGGCGTGTTGATCGAGAAGGCGTTCACGACGCCCGATCAGTATCCCCTCTCCCTGCACGCGGCGACGACCGGCTCCAATCAGAAGTCCAACCGCAATCCGGTGATGTTCTTCACCGAGGCGGAGGTGGACGTGACCCTGCAGGGGCTGCGCATGAAACACATCGCGGGCTCGGTGACGCCGGCCGGGAGCCGGGTGGAGAAGTGGACTCATAGCGCGCGCCAGCACTTCGGCCTCGACGACCAGGGGCTGGCCGTGCTGGCCGAGCTGCTGCTGCGCGGGCCACAGACCCAGGGTGAGCTGCGCACGCGCGCGAACCGCATGAGCACGATCGACAGCCTGGAAGTGCTGGCGAGTGTCACGTCGCGCTTGATCGAACAGGGCTACGTCCAGAAGCTGGCCCCCCTGTCGGGCTCGCGGGCAGGACGATTGGGACAGACGCTCGCAGCGCGGCTTGCGCTGGAGGATGGGCCTGAACCCGGAGAGGCGGCTGCGCGCGCGCACGAATCGAGCGCGCCGAGTACGCCGGCGAGCGCTGCCCCGGCGCCGCCCGGGCTCGGACGACGTGTCGAGACCCTGGAGCAGGAGGTCGGCCTGCTCAGGCGCGCGTTGACGGACCTGGCCGAGAAGCTGGGCGAGTCGATCGACGGGTGACCACTGCGGTCATGTGCGCAGGCCTGTTTTGATGTCATGCCCGCTGTGGGCGGCCACGTTTCCGGGCGTTATGCTCGGCCTATCATGAGAATTGCATGCATCGGCGGCGGACCGGCTGGCCTGTACTTCAGCATCCTGATGAAGAAGGCCATGCCGGAGTGCGAGCTCACGGTCTTCGAGCGCAACAAGGCCGACGACACATTCGGCTGGGGCGTCGTGTTCTCCGACGAGACCCTCGACACTTTCGAGCAGGCGGATCCGGTCAGCTACGCCGAGATCACCCGTAGCTTCGCCAAGTGGACCGACATCGAGACGCGCTACGCCGACGCGTGCATCACCTCGACCGGGCATGGCTTCAGTGGTCTCGCGCGCAAGCGGCTGCTCCAGATCCTGCAGGAGCGTGCCTCGGCCCTGGGAGTCGAACTGCGCTTCGAACAGGAGATCATGGACGACGCGAGCCTCGCGGACGCGGACCTGATCGTTGCATGCGATGGCATCAACAGCCGTGTGCGCGAGAAGTACGCCGAGACCTTCAAACCGACCCTCGACTGGCGCAAGTGCAAGTTCTGCTGGCTCGGCACCGACAAGCCACTCGACGCGTTCACGTTCATCTTCCGCGAGAACGAGCACGGGCTCTTCCAGATCCACGCCTACCCGTTCGAGGTGGGTGCCAGGCCGCTCAGTACCTGGATCGTCGAGTGTCACGAGGACACGTGGAAGCGCGCTGGCCTCGATCACGCCAGCGAGGAAGACACGGTGCGCTACGTGCGCGAGCTGTTCTCCGACGAGCTGGAGGGGCACGAGCTGCTCACCAACCGCTCGATCTGGCGCACCTTCCCCACGGTCGCCTGCGAGCGCTGGCATCACGACAACATCGTCCTGATGGGCGATGCGGCGCACACCGCCCACTTCTCCATTGGCTCGGGCACCAAGCTCGCCATGGAGGATGCGATCGCCCTGACGCGCGCCATGCTGGAACAGGCGGGCAACGGTGTGCCCAGCGCCCTGGCGGCCTACGAAGACGCGCGCCGTGTAGACTGCATCAAGATCCAGAAGGCAGCCCAGACAAGTCTCGAGTGGTTCGAAAACTCGCGGCGTTACATGGGGCAGCATCCGCTGCAGTTGAAGTTCAACCTGATGACGCGCTCCAAGCGCATCACCTACGACAACCTGCGCGAACGCGATCCGGCACTGGTAGAGAAGGTCACGCAATGGTGGATGAAGGAGAACGCGCCGGAGCTGGTCGCCCAGCTCGGAGCTGACGACCCCATGCCCCCGCCCATGTTCGCGCCCTTTCATCTGCGCGAAATGACGCTGCAGAACCGCGTCGTCGTGTCACCCATGTGTCAGTACTCGGCCACGGACGGCAGCGTGAACGACTGGCACCTGATGCACTACGGCGCGCGCGCCGTGGGCGGCGCTGGCCTGCTCATGTCCGAGATGACGAACGTCTCGGCGCCCGGCCGCATCACACTCGGCTGCACGGGCATCTACAACGACGAGCACGCGACCGCCTGGCGCAGGATCACGGACTTCGTGCACGCCCATTCCGGGGCGAAGATGGGCATCCAGCTGGGGCACGCGGGACGCAAGGGCTCCTGCACCCTGCCCTGGGACGGTGACACTCCGCTCAAGGACGGCGACGCCTGGGAGACGCTCGCACCGAGCGCGCTGCCCTTCGCTGAAGGCTGGCCCGCCCCGCGTGCGATGGATGAGGACGACATGCAGCGCGTCCTGGGCGAGTTCACCGAAGCCACGCAGCGCGCGGAACAGGCGGGCTTCGACCTGATCGAGGTCCACATGGCCCACGGCTACCTGCTCTCGAGCTTCATCTCACCGCTCACCAACACCCGCAGCGACGCCTTTGGCGGAACACTCGAGAAGCGCATGCGTTTCCCGTTGCAGGTGCTCGACGCGGTGCGCGCTGCCTGGCCAAGGTCCATGCCGGTCAGCGTGCGCATCTCCGCCACGGACTGGCTGGATGATGCGGGTGGACTGACCGCGGACGATGCGGTGCAGATCGCGCGCATGCTCCAGGAGCACGGCTGCGATCTGGTGGACGTTTCGACTGCCGGCAATACGCCCCTGTCGCAACCCAACTACGGGCGCATGTATCAGGTCCCCTTCGCCGAGCGCATCCGGCACGAGGTCGGAGTGCCGGTCATGGCCGTCGGGGCGATCCAGGGCGCAGATCACGTCAACACGATCCTGGCAGCCGGACGCGCGGACCTGTGTGCCCTGGCGCGGCCGCACCTTGCCGACCCGCACCTGACATTGCGCGCAGCTGTCGAGCACGACTTCGGGGGCCAGACCTGGCCGCGGCAGTACCTCGCCGTCAAGCCGGGGCGTAAGAAGTGATCGCCGCGCGTGCGGCGAACTCCTGACTCAATGCACTAGGCCGCAGCCACGATCGGCTGCTCGTTGCCGCGGTGGGCGTGGTCCACGAGACCCTTGACCGCCTCGAAGACGTCTTCCGGATTCTCGACGTCGTGCAGCTGAATCCCGGCCGCTGCACCGACGCCCGGCGTGGGTGCCTTCAGCACGATGGTGCCGAGGTTATGACGCTTCTGGACCAGGCCACGGCGCAGCGAGACCTCCGCCACGTTGGCCAGCGGAATCGTCTTCTCCTCGATCGTCAGGAAGCCCTCGAAGTAGTCGAGCTTGAAGCGCGTGAAGCGGAACTCGGTCTGCTCGTACGAACGCCCCTGCGCCTTGTAGAAGAACAGCGCGATCCCGAAGAAGAACAGTGCACCGAAGACCGGAAACGGCACCCAGCGCTCGATCGGCAGGCCGAAACCATCGATCACGAGCTGTGAGAAGCCGCCGAAGAAGGCGCCGCCCCAGATCGTCAGGAAGAGCTGCAGCGGAAGAGCCGAGAGCAGTGCCGCACGCGGGACGAATGTCGGGCGCACGACCAGGGTCGTCTCCTCAAGCCCACCGACATCCGGTGCGGCGCCTGCCAGCGGCGCCCCGCACCCATCGCAGAATCGAGCCGCGACAGAATTCTCGCTGGAGCATTGATGGCAGCGCATGCGGGTCTGATCGGACGCCGCAGGCCCCCACCTTTTGATGTCTACCCGAAATCCTTTGCGGTACCGCCGTGCCGGGAGCCCGGGGCGCCCTAGCGGCCCGTTGAAAAAGTCCCGTAGCGAGACGAAGCCATCTTCGTCGCAGCAAGGAGTGCGAAGTCGAGACGGCGGAGGCGGCCCTGTAGGGCCGCTGAGCACGGATCGACGAGCACGACGCAGCGGCGGCGGAGAGGGCGAAGTCGAGTAGGGAGTTTTTAGGGCGGGCTGCTAGTCGGCTGCCTCGCGCGGCTTCCCGTAGCGCATGCTGACGTTCTCACGCCCCATCTCCCGCAATCGGGACGGATCCTTCTTGATCCCCAGATGGTGCGCCTTGGAGACCACGCTCTTCACCGAACGGTCGAGCTTCTGAGCGATCTGGAGGTTCGAGTGTGCCGGGTAGAGTTCGGCCAGTAGCTTCAGCTCGTCCGGACGCCAGCGCGGCATGCGTGTCACCACGGGCTCGCCATCGGACCGTCGCAGGAATGCCTTGTCCTTGGCCAACCTCAGCGTTTCAGCCTGCTGCGCCACGGACTCCTGCGTACGACCGAAGATCAACACCAGGGCTTCGTCGGTGCGCGTCCCGTAGAGACGCTTCAGCTCACTGATCTCGTCCTGAGTCCATTCCGCCGAACTACGCTGCTTCGCGAGTTCCTTGAGAACATCCTCGATATCCGCCGTGCTCCTCGAAAGCAGCTTTGCGACGACTTCGGGACTCGAGCGGCCGAGATACTTCTTCAGCTTGGCGATCTCGTCGTCGGTCCAGGGACCAGTGTTGGTCTCTCCACCGAAGATCGCATTGGCCATGTTGCGAACACTGGCCTCCGAGCGACTTAATTCACGAGCGATGGCCTTGTCGTCACGCAGCCCGTACAGCTCCTTGAGCTGCGCGATCTCCGCTTGGGACCATCTGCCGCGGCGAGGTGTGGACGGTCGCTCTTCACCCCAGATAGGTCGATGCACAGGACTCCTCCTCCCTGGAAAGCATCATTGTAGCAACTGAGACCCGTTTCAGCGCGTGCTTACCGACATCGTTCGCGCCGTGATATGCGCGTTACTAGGAAACCCTGTGCCTGAAACGGCTGGCCCTGCCGATCGAACCGCAATTTACTACTCGATCGGCGTCTGAGCCTCGACTAGACGCTCGTGGAGCCGCTCGCGCGCCTCGTCCAGGATCCCGCGGATCTCCTCGGAGGTCTCCGCCTTGAGCGCCCGGGCGGCCAGATCCATGGCCTCCACGGTCGATGTTCGACGCACCGCGTAGCGGATCTCGGGCAGCAAGCTCGTGGCCAGGCTGACCTCGCGGTAGCCCAGGCCCATGAGCAGCAGCGTGGTCGCGTAGTCCCCCGCGATCTCACCACACACGGCGCAGGGCGTGTCACTGGCGATGCAGATGTCGATGATCATCTTGAGCGCGCGAACCACCGCCGGATGCTGCGGATCGTAGATCTTGCCAACGCGGTGGTTGTCACGGTCGACGGCCAGCAGGTACTGGATCAGGTCATTGGTCCCGACGCTGACGAAGTCCACCTCGGCGACGAGCTGGTCGAGGATCAAGATGCTCGATGGAACCTCGACCATGATACCGACGGGCAGGTCCTCTACGATGTCGTAACCCTGATCGACCAGCTGCCGGCGTACGTCATCGAAGACGCGGTGCGCGGCGCGCACTTCCTCGAGCGAAGTCACCATGGGCAGCATCATGTGCGCGTTGCCGTAGGTGCTCGCACGCAGAATCGCGCGCATCTGAACGCGCAGCAGGTCCTGCCACTCGAGCGTGATCCGCAGCCCACGCCAGCCGAGAGCCGGGTTCTCCTCGCGCGGTGTCTTGAAGTAGGGCAGCTGCTTGTCGCCACCGATGTCGAGCGTCCGGAACGTGACCGGACGATCCCCCATGTGCTCGAGCACGCGCCTGTAGAGACGGAACTGCTCTTCCTCCGAAGGGAACTGCGAGCGCTCCATGTACAGAAACTCGGTGCGCAGCAACCCGACACCATCGCAGGTGTTGACATCGAATGCGCCGAGATCGTGCACGCTCTCCATGTTGACGCTCACGTGCATGCGCACACCGTCCGGCGTAACTGCGGGCAAGGCCGCCTCGACCTTCATGACCTCCTGGCGCGCGTCCCGGCGCTGGCGTCGCACGATGAACTGGTCGATCGACTCCTGGTCCGGTCGAAGGTTCGCGGTGCCCGCGTCGCCATCGATCAGAACCTCGATGCCCTGCTCGAGGCGCGCCATCAGGTTCGGGAGGCCAACCACGCACGGGATCCCGAAGGAGCGCGCCAGCACGGCACCGTGCGAGAACCGACCACCGGTCTCGGCCACGATTCCAAGCACGCGACCGCGACCAAGAAAGGTGACCACCTGCGGCGTAAGCTCGGCCGCAGCCAGCACCACGCGTTGTTCGGTCGCCGCGAACTGCTCGCGCTCGCGCGCCATGAGCTGATCGAGCACGGCGCGCCAGGGGTCGCTCACATCCGCTGCGTATCCGCGTACGCGCGCCCCGTCCAGATCCTCCATGCTGGACCGCAGGGTCGCGATCAGCTGATTGACGGCCGCCTCGGCATTGATGCGCTCTTCCCGGACCGTGTTGTTCAGGGTGGTAAGGGCACTCGGATCGTCCAGGATCATGCGGTGCACGCCAAGAATGCCCGCGTCCTTGTCCCCCGAGTTTCGCCGCACGACCTCCTGCTGGCGCTCCAGCTCGGCCGAGACCAGGTCGATGGCCTCGCGCAGACGGTCGATCTCGGCGTCCACATCGGATCCGCGCACGGTCCAGACGGGTACTGCGTCGGCCTTGGCGCGCACCACGTGTACGGGCGCGACGGCCAGGCCTGGAGATACGGGGGTTCCCTTGATAGCGGACATGGATTCGGGTGCCTAGAAAGGAGGAGCCCCAGGATTGCAGGATCGCAGGGGGGAAACGACCCTTTTCGACCAGGCAGCCTCCCACGCATGAGAAAGCGGCCCGCCAGGGGTCGTGCTGGACGATTGCCGCTCTCGCTACCCGCGTCCAGTCGCCAATCACGGTTGGCCTCAAGATCCGGAGGGTCGCAGCCCGAGAGTGTGAGGGTCTACGCCCGTGCCCTGGACGGAGCGCTGAGAGAACCATTTCAGCCGCCCCACCGACACCTCCTGAAACGACTCCGACGCCGCCATGAGCTCCAACGACCCCGCACAACATACTTCCATGCCGGTAGCGGCCGCGCTCGAACCGAGGAGCGCTGTGCGCCCCGCCACGAGCATCCTCTTCCCGATCGCCGGTAGCGCGCTGTTCCTTGCCGGCCTGGCCATCACGATCGGTCCGAACTACGTCTCGGAGCTAGCCTGGTACGCCAAGACGATCACGCGCATGGGATTCAGCGGGCAGATCTTCTGCCTGGCCGGTCTGATGCTGACAGGCATGGGCTGGCTAGCGCGCTACCAGCGCGCCCACGCCAGAACGCTGCTCGAGCCGGGCATGGCGGAGTGCATGCTGGAGGACCTGCGCACGGACGTCGTCGCGACACAGGACCTGATCCGGCAACTGGGCGGCATGCAGGTCGAGCAGGGTGTCGATCTGCGCTACCTCAAGAAGGCCCTCGGCGAGGCACGCAACGAAGCGCGCGCGAACGATCCGAAGGACGCCATCTTCCGCCTCGCCGCGAGCCTCGACCAGCTCGGTGCCCGTCTCGACCAGCGCATTGGTGAGGCCACGAGCGTCCTGCAGGACAGCAACTATGAGCTCTCATCGCTCGTCGAGTCCAGCAGCGAGGGCTTGCAGGACAAGATCGACCGTAGCTCGCGCAGCCTCTCGCGCGAGGTGCTCGAAACGATTTCGAACGTCAACCTGGGCCTGACCGAGGCCGAGGAAGACGGCGGCGAGCTCGAACCCAGCCACACCGAAGGCCTGCGCGTGCTGGTCGACCTCGAGAGCGAGCCGCTCGAGGACGTCCTCGAGCCCGCGCAGTCGCGCGACCTCGGACTGCTGGACGAGCTCGACATGGACACTTCGTCCCAGCCGACGCTCTACGACTCGGACGACCACTCCACTCCGCACGAATCGGCGGGCTGAGAGGCTCCGGACGCCGGGGGAATTCCGGGCGTCCGGAGCGGGCTCGAATAGCTCGCCCTATTCGGCGGCCGTCGGCGAGGAGCCTTCCACGGCTCCCGCCTCGTCCTTCTTGGGGTCGGACTTCGGCGTCGGCGTCGGCTCAGGTGCCGGCTCGTCCTGACCGTCGCGTCCCTTGAAGAAGTTCGCGAAGGGGCTGAAGGACGTGCCCTGGTTCGCCTCATCGTTGAGCCCGCCGAGGTTCACCCGCTCGCCGCGATCCTCGCGATCCGGACGGCGATCGCCACGGCCGCGAGCACCCGGTCCACCGCGTGCTGTACGCGTCGCACGGACCCCGAGCCCGTCGCGCCGCTCCTGAGCAGCACGCAAGTTGGGATCCACCTTGGGCCCACGGTCGGGGCGCGGCCCGCGACCGCCACCCTCGCCACGGCCACCTTCGCTACGGCCGCCTTCGCCGCGCGCACCCGGTCGGCGTCCCTGGCCGGCAGGACGACGCTCGGGGCGTTTCTGAGCCGGGCGACGGGGATCGCCGACGTCCTTGATGGTCAGAGCAACGCGCGGTGCGCTCGGATCCAGGACCCGCGTACGCAACGACTGGCCGATGCTCAGGAGTTCGCGCGCGTCGCGCACGTAACGCGAGGAGACCTGTGAGATGTGGATCATCCCATCCTGGGGCAATCCGATGTCCACGAACGCTCCGAAGCTCGCCACATTGGTCACGATGCCCTCGACCACGCGGCCGACGGTCAGGCCCGCACGATCCGTGTCCACGGACAGCAGATCGGGTCGGAAGAGGCTCGGACGCGGATCGAGGCCCGGCTGCGCGAGCTCGCGCATCAGGTCGCGCCAGGTCACCTCATCCACGTCGAAGCTCGCGCGGCGCAGGCCCTTGGTCACTCCCGGACGTCCGAGAGATTCCTGCACGCTGCCACCGACGCTGTCGAGCAGCTGCGCAACCAGGTCGTACATCTCCGGGTGCAGGCCCGTGGCGTCGAGCCGGTTCGGACCATTGTGAATGCGCAGGAATGCGATCGCGCTCGTCCACTCGGCTTCCGTCAGGAGCCCTTCGGTTCGCAGCTCTTCGCGATCCTGGAAAGGCTTCGTGGCGCGCGCCTCGATGATCTTTCGAGCAGCGGCCTCCCCCAGTCCCGGGAGACTCTTGAGCAGAGACAGCGGCGCGGTGTTCACGTCGCAGCCCACATGGGCAACGCAGGACTCCAGGGTCTCGGTGAACATGCGGCGCAGGTTGGCCTTGCTGACCAGGCCCTGCTCGGCACCCAGGCCCAGATGGCGCGGGTCGACCTTGAGGATCTCGGAGAGCGGATCCTGTAGACGTCGTCCGAGGCTGATCGCCAGCCGCTCGGGAACGCTGTGCGCACTCAGCTCCTTGCGACCCAGCTCGGAGTTCGCATAGCTCGAAAGACCCGACTCGTTCACGATCGTGACGCAGACGTTCAGGTCCGCAGCGGCGAGTGCGGCGCGCAGGCCCGGAACCGCGGCGCGCGGTCCCTTGCCGTGGCCGACGGCGAGCGCGTGGGGCCCGTCGGGTCCCAGGATCGCGGCCAGCTCTGCTCCGAGCGTCTCCGCGTCCTTGCGCTTGGGGGCCTTGGGCCTCGAGGACCTGGGCCGCGGTGCCGCACGCTTGGCGGCTTCAGCAGGCGCAGCGGCTTCAGCAGGCGCAGCGGCTTCAGCAGGCGCAGCGGCTTCAGCAGGTGCAGCGGCTTCAGCAGGTGCAGCGGCTTCAGCGGGCGCAGCGGCTTCAGCAGGTGCAGCGGCTTCAGCAGGCGCAGCGGCTTCAGCAGGCGCAGCGGCTTCGGGTGATGCCGGGAGCGTCGCGTCCTTTGCAACGATCGGCGTGGCTTTCGGAGCCGGGGCCACCGCGATCGGGGCGGCGACACGCGTATCGATCTTCTGGACCGTGCGCGGTTCTCCGTCGGCTCCGAGCACACACACGACCCAGTCACCGCGGGCATCTACATCGACCGCGACCACCGGCTGAGACCCCAGCGGCGGCGAGAGCAGGATCTGGCGCAGGTGCTGGGAGAGGAACCGCAGCGCTTCCGAATCGCTCCGCTCCTTCAGCTCGAGCCGGATGTCCGCTTCAGCCAGGGGCAACAGGCGCGCCTCGAGAGATTGGCGGGCGACCTCCGTGAGCAGGCTGTCACACGCAGGATCCGTGTGCTTGCCGAGCGCCACGCGCACCTTTGCGAGGGCGACCTCCGGGTCCAGAATGATCACCGTGCTCAGAACGCGCTCTTTCTGAGCCTGACGCAGGGCGATCAGGCGATGCCCTTGCACCTGGCGCAGGGGCTGCTTGATCTTGAACAGCGAACGGTGCCGGCCCGCCTTCGCATCGGCGACCAGTGGGCGTACGTGCAGGACGCCGCGCTTGCGCACCATGCGGCGAATGAGGCCGCGCAGGTGACTGCTGCGGCCCAGACGATCCGAGAGGATGCGCACCGCGCCCGCGAGCGCTTCGGCATCGGTGTGGATACCCTTGTCCGGATTGACGAACGGTGCGCAGATTCGCGCGAGCTCCGGACTGATCGTGATCCTGCCGGGCAAGCCGCTGACGGTCGCGGTATCTTCACTCGCAGCAGACTGGGGAGTGGGCGCGAAGGTCGGAACCTCAGACTGAGCCGGGGTCGAAGTCTCGTCCGAGCTCGCAGCGGGTGCATCCGCCGCCGGGGCGGGTGTTTCGGCCGCCGCAGGCTCGACCACTTCAGGCGTGCTTTCGGCCACGGGCTCCGGTGCAGCTTGCTCGTCAGCGGGCGCAGCGGGCTCTTCGGTGCTGACCGACGGCGCGACTTCGGGTGCCGCATCGCTGCCGGGCGCCTCATCCTTCGCCTCGCCGGTACCGTCTTCCGCAGGCTCCGGCTGCGCACCCTCCTCTTGAGGACGCTCGGCACGGGGCACTGGCTTGACCAGCAAGTCGGCGAGTTGACCGAGGCCGCGATCCAGCGCGAGTTGAACCTCGGGCTCCGGCCGGCGATGTGGCACGAAGTGATCCTCCAGTTCAAAGCGGTCGGTACAGGAGAGGATCGGCTTGAGCGCCCCTGGCTCAAATCCCTCCATCCGTTCGAGGGTGCGCTGCATGGTGCCGCGGCGCCGGTCCATCTCGTCCAGCTCGAGTCGCCTGCTCTGCAGGCGACGGATCTGGGTTTCCGAAAGTGCGCCCGTTTGGGCGCGACGGAAACGGCCGATGAAAGGTGAACTCAGGCCGGCGTCGATCATCTCGAAGGCGCTTCTAACGGCTTCGACACGGATCGAGAACTCCTTGGCCAGGGTCTCGAGAATGAGGGTAGCGGTCACTTGAGAATCCCTGCGTG
>JBLHKW010000139.1:0-13401 GCA_047618565.1 Planctomycetota bacterium | reverse complement strand
CGTCTCAGCCATGGATGTGATGGTCACGTACGCGGTGACGGGCAGCGCGACGGACCCTGATGACTACACGATCGCAGCGAGTCCGCTGACGATCATGGCCGGGCAGCTGTCCGCAAACATCGTGCTCACGCCGGTCGACGACATGCTCGTCGAGTCGAGCGAGAGCGTGATCGTGACCCTGACGGGCGCTACCAATGCCGGGCTGGGCGCATCGCTCGTGAATACCGCGACGCTGCTCGACAACGACGGCGTCCCGCTGGTCTCGGACGACTTCAACCAGTGCGCGCTGGCAGGCATCTGGACGCTGACGGACCCGCAGGGCGATGTGACCGTCTCGACACGCGGCCCTGGCTCGGACGATGCACAGCTGGTGATGTCGATCCCGGCCGGAACCCACGATCCGTTCAACACTATCACCGCGCCGCGCCTGACCCAGGTCGTTCCGGACAACGACTTCGAGATCGAGGTCAAGTTCGACTCCCTGGTGACGGGGACGACGCAGGACCAGGGCGTCCTGATCCTCGAGGATGAGCTCAACTGGCTGCGCTTTGACTTCTTCTCATCGGGAACGAACCTGAACCTGTTCGCGGCCAGCACGGTGGCGGGTACCTCTTCCACGGTCTACAACGCGGGTCTCGGCATGACTGCGAGCCCGACCTGGATGCGCATCAACCGCACCGCGGATCAGTGGACCCTGTCCTGGTCGTTGGACGGGAGCATGTACACCCAGGCCACGAGCTTCTCGTTCGCGATGAACGTGAGCGAGGCCGGTGTCTACGTCGGAAACGCCGGTCCGGCCCACACGATGGTCGTCGACTATGTCTTCGAGACCAGTGCGCCGGTCGTGCCCGAGGATGGCGCGGTGATCGGCGAGGTGGGTCAGCTGTTGACCGTCAACATTACGGGCTCGGGTTCGGTGACCCAGGATCCGGACGCGCCCCTGTACTACTGCTCCGACGACGTGGTTCTGACGGCCGTCCCGGATACGGGCTGGGCCTTCGATCACTGGGAGATGGACCTGACGGGTAGCGTGAATCCGGAGACGGTGATGATGAGCGCCGACCGGTCGGTTACCGCTGTCTTCGTTCTCGATGCGGTTGGACCGGTCATCAGCAACGTGGTTGTGACGCCGTCCTCCATCACGGCGCTGGTCACCTGGACCACCGATGAGCCCTCGACCTCGGTCGTGGACTATGGCGAGGGCAACCTCGCGTTGCAGACCTCGGACGGGGCCCTGGTGACCTCGCACTCGATCACGTTGACTGGCCTGACCGCCGGCACCATGTACCAGTACCAGGTCACGTCCGCGGACTCCCTGATGCAGGCCACGTCGGGCATGGTCGACAACTTCACGACGACTTCCCTGGCAGGCTTCGCGTCCGATGACTTCAACCATCCCAACCTGGACCTCGCTCGCTGGACTCTCACGGATCCGCTTGGTGACGGCGAGCTGAGCCTGGTCGGTAGCGGCACGGCCGATGCACAGCTGGTGCTTGTTGCGCCCGCCGGAGGCACGGAGCACGCACCCTGGACCATCAACGACTCGGTGCGCGTCATGCAGGCGACGACCAATGGCGACATGCAGGCCGAGGTCAAGTTCGAGTCCAACATCGACACCGTCGGCCAGGTCCTCGGCATTGCGATCGAGGAGGCTCCGGATACCTGGATCCGCTTCGACTTCCACTTCGATGGCGTCGGTGTGAGTGCCTTCGCGGCCGGCATCACCTCGAGCGTGGTGCAGGTTTCCTCGAGCGGCGGAGTCTCTGCGACGCCGGTTGCGGCGAACACTCCGCTGTACATGCGTGTGACGCGAGTCGGCGACATGTGGACCCAGGAGTTCTCTTTCGACGCAGCTGTCTGGACCGTGGCGACATCCTTCGTGCACGTCCTGAGCGTGAACAACGTGGGCGTTTTCGCCGGCAACGAGGGCGGCACGCCGCCGCGCACAGAGGCTGTGGTCGATTACTTCGTCAACACCAACCTTGCACCGACTCCGGAGGACAGTGGCGTTCCGGTGGATAGCACGGAGCCCTTCGTGTACACCCTGACGGGCAGCGTCCTGAGTGAGAGTTCCGTCCAGCTACAGTGGGCCAGCGACGAGCCCGCCAGCGCGACCGTCAACTACGGCCTGACGCAGGCCTTCGAGCTGGGCGCCTTCGACACCTACCCGGTGGCTTCCAGCCACAGTGCGGTGATCTCAGGACTCCTGGCGGACACGCTCTACTACTTCGAGGTGGTCGCTGACGACGGCATGGGCAACCAGGGTGCCGACGTGGGCCCGATGTTGCGCACCTATCCCGCCGGCTACATGGGCTTCCCGCTGGTCGACGTCTGGTACGGTCAGATCAACGGCATGGGCGAGCTGGCTCAACCGTTCGGACACCTCGGCATGGCTCAGACCTGGGTCAACGTCGTCGGAAAGGTCCGTGACCTGGACGGCACGGTCGCATCGCTCACCTACGAGCTCAACGGCAGTGGACAGCTCTCGCTCTCGATGGGCCTGAATCGTTTCCCCTGGCGTCTGTCGGGGGACGGAGACTTCAACGTCGAGATCGCGACCTCCGACCTGGCGGTCGGCAAGAACGAGGTCGTCTTGCGGGCGACAGACAACGAGGGCAAGGTGACCGCCATGCTGGTCCGCGTCGACTACACGTCGGGCGTGGTCTGGGCGTCCACCTACAGCATCGACTGGAGCACGGTCACCGACGTGATGGATGTGGCCCAGGTCGTCGATGGCAAGTGGCGCATCGAGGACGACCCGGCATTCGTTGGCGAGAAGGTCATCCGCACCGAGGAGCTCGGATACGACCGCATCCTGGTCGTGGGTGATGTCCAGTGGGAGAACTACGAGGTCAACTTCCAGATGACGGCCAACGCGCTGGATCCAGATGGCTTCACGGCGTCGAGTAACTCCTTCGCGATCGGGTGCATCCTGCGCTGGGAAGGTCACGTGACCACGGACGCGCAGCAGCCGCGGGTCGGGTTCGACCCCATCGGTGGTCTGTTCGCCTACCGCTGGTTCCCGGGCAACGAGCGCTGGGACCACTACGGCACGGGCTTCACGCCCAACATCGGGCGCACTTCGAGCCCGGTCGTGCTCGGCGTCACCTATCTGGTCAAAGGCCAGGTCGAGACGATGCCCGATGACACCCGGGTCTATCGCCTGAAGTCCTGGGAGCGCGGTACGGCCGAGCCGGGGACGTGGCTCTACGAGGTGACCCACACGGCGGGCAGCGGCCTGGATACGGGCTCATTCCTGCTGCTTTCCAACCACGTGGACGCGAGCTTCGGCAACATCAGCGTCGCACCGCTTCCCTGATCCGATCCCCATCCGGCGACCTGTCCGGAACTGGCCTGCGAGCCCTTCGGCTCGGGCCAGGGGGGCTGGTATGTCGCCAGCCGTTTCTGCATGCTCTTCAACAGCCTCCCAGGGGCTCTTCGGAGAGCCCGCAGCTCGAGCAGACCCATGAACGTCGGAACCGAACCCGAGCCACCCGTGGAGCGTGTGCCGCGCCTCAGTGTCGGCGTCCCGGTGTTCAACGGCGAGCGCTTCCTGAGGCTCGCACTCGACTCCGTCCTGGCGCAGACCTACACGGACTTCGAGGTCGTGATTTGCGACAACGCCTCGGACGACGGGACGCAGGAGATCTGCCGTGAGTACGCGGCTCGGGATGGTCGCATTCGGTACCTGCGCAGCGAGACGAACCTGGGAGCTGCGGCGAACTACAACCGTACTTTCAAGGAATCGCGCGGTGAGCTCTTCAAGTGGATGCCGCACGACGACGCCATCGATCCGGTGAACTTGCAGCGCTGCGTGGAGGCTCTGGATGCAGATCCGACCGTCGTGCTGGCCTATCCGCGCACGTCGATCATCGACGAGGAGGGGCAGGAGATCCGCAGGGTCGACGAGGGGCTGCACATGCCGTTCGAGAAGCCGCACACGAGGCTCGGGTGGCTCGTGACCCACATGCTGATGTGCAACGCGGTGGTGGGGGTCGTCCGGCGCGAGACCCTGGCCCAGACGCGGCTGATCGATGGTTTCAGCGGGTCCGACTGCATCCTGCTGGTCGAGCTCGCGATGCTCGGGAAGTTCTCGGAGGTGCCCGAGTATCTGTTCCTGCGTCGCGAGCACACGAACAGTTCACTTCAGAGCAATACTGAGCAGGTGGACCTCGATCAGTGGTTCGACACGAGCGTCTCGCGCGGCTCACGTTTCCCCTGGCTGCGGCTGCTCCGGGAGCAGTGGCGGTCGGTCGGACGCATGCCCCTTGCGGCCGGCGAGCGCCTCGCTTGCTACCTGCAGATCGGTCGCTGGGTACTCAAGCGCTGGCGTGTCTTCGGGGGCGCGCAGAAGGCCAGGCTCAAGGCCTGGTTGGGCGGCGGATGGAAGCATTGGGGCGTCGAGGGCGCGTGATGAGCCGGTCCTGGCCAGCTGTGCTGCTCGTGCTCCTGCTCATGCTCTCGATGGGTGGCAATGTCCTTGTCGGCACCGCTGCCCTCGACAGCTACCGCCAGCTCTGGCTCGAGCGCATCGGGCTCGGCGCGTACACGGCACCCGCGCAGGCGCCCGTTCCGGTGGATATCCTCTACCTCGGTGACTCGCGCATCGCTGGCTGGACGTCGCTTCCGACGGTAGACGGTCTGACCACGGCCAATGCCGGTGTGGGGGGGCAGACCAGCGCCATGCTTCTCGGGCGCCTCGACGGTCACATCCTGGCGCACACACCGCGCGTCGTCGTCCTGCAGGTTGGGATCAATGACCTGAAGGTGATCGGGATGGTTCCGGAACGAGCGGACGAGATCTTCGCCGCGTGCGAGGCCAACATGCGCAGCATCGTTGCGTCGATCACAGCCTCGGGAGCAGGAGTCCTGCTTTTGACGGTGATTCCGGCCGGTGAGTCGCTCGTGCGCCGAACGGTACTGTGGTCGGATCGTGTCGACCTGGCCATCGTGGAGCTGAACGAGCGGCTGCTGGCCCTGGGCAGCGAGTCGGTGGTCGTGGTCGACTGCGCGCGCGCGCTGGCGTCGGACGGACGACTGTCGACGGCCCATTCCGATGGCTTCCTGCACCTCAACGCCGGCGGCTACGAGCAGCTGAGCAAATCCATCCGTGGCCCACTGGAAGGCCTGATCGGGCGCTGACCCGGAGACGACGTGCTTTTCAACTCCATCGAGTTCCTGATCTTCATCGTCATCGTCCTGACGCTCTACGCGTTGCTGACCAGGCGGCTGAAGCTTCAGAACTGGCTGATCCTCGTCTCCAGTTACGCCTTCTACGGCTGGTGGGATGTCCGCTTCCTGTTCCTGATCACGCTCTCAACGGTGATCGACTTCTCGTCGGCCCTGATGATCGATCGCGGCCGTGTCGACGTCGCGACCCGGGTCCGACTCTCCCTGTCGCTGCTGCTCGGGGGACTGTTCTTCGTCACGCTGCCCTACGACGACCTGCTGAGCGGTCTGGCCCACGGACGCGCGCCGGATCTCGCGCGAGCCAACTGGAACGCCTTGCTCGGCGTGGGCCTGGTCGTGGCCTTGATGAATGCGGCCTACGGCGCATGCACGCGGCTGCCCGAGGCTCGCAGGCGCAAGCTCTTCCTGATCGTCAGCCTATGCGCCAACCTGGGCTTGCTGGGCGTCTTCAAGTACTTCGACTTCTTTGCCAGTAGTTTCGCGGCCCTGTGGGCGCAGGTCTTCGGCACGCAGCTCGACGCGCTGACCCTCAACATCGTTCTGCCTGTAGGCATCTCGTTCTACACGTTCCAGACGATGAGCTACACGATCGACGTCTATCGGCGCTCGATGAAGTCATCCGACAACCTGTTGCAGGTGGCCGCCTACGTGGCCTTCTTTCCGCAGCTCGTCGCGGGTCCGATCGAGCGCAGCTCGCACCTGTTGCCGCAGTTTGCGGTCCCGCGCCGATTCGACCGCCAGGCCATTCGCAGCGGCCTGTGGCTCATCTTCTGGGGCCTCTACAAGAAGATGGTCGTGGCCGACAACATGGCGCGCATCGCGAATGACGCGTTTCGGCCCTACGACGAGGGCCTGAGCTTCGAGCCTGCTCAGGACGGTCTGCGACTGCTGGTGGGGCTGTACGCGTTCGCGTTCCAGATCTATGGCGACTTCTCGGGCTACACGGACATCGCACGTGGCGTGGCCAAGCTCATGGGATTCGACTTGCGGCTGAACTTCAACCTGCCGTACTTCGCGACGAGTCCGTCCAGCTTCTGGCGTCGCTGGCACATCAGTCTGTCCACCTGGTTGCGCGACTACCTTTACATCGGCCTGGGCGGCAACAAGGGCGGTGCGTTCAACACCTACCGCAACCTGTCCCTGACGATGCTGCTCGGTGGCCTGTGGCACGGGGCATCCTGGACCTTCGTGGTGTGGGGCGCCTACCACGGCGCGCTGCTCGTGATCTACCGCCTGGTCGGTGTGCGCACCGAGTCGCGCAAGTACTCGTGGTGGGCGAACGGGCTGATGGGGCTCTGGATGTTCCACCTGACCTGCATCGGGTGGCTGCTCTTCCGGGCCCAGAACCTCGAGACCATCGGCGTCTTCCTGTCGTCGATCGTGTGGCACCCGGGCACCTCGGCGCTCTTCTGGGAGCAGGCCGGTGAGGTGCTGCGCATCGGCTGGTTCCTGATCGCGTTCCAGGTCGTCCAGGGCATCACCGGGCGCCTCGAACCGCTTCAGGGAGCGCACTGGTTCGTGCGCCTCAATGTGTGGATCATGATCCTGATGTCGTTGCTGGCCCTCTCGAGCCCCGAGCGGCAGGAGTTCATCTACTTTGCCTTCTGAGACCCGTCGATCCTGGGTGCAACGCGCTCGGCGCGCCGCATTCGCCGTCCTCTGGAGCGTCCTCGCGGCGGAGATGTTCCTGCGCGTCCTCGCACCCGTGGCCTTTCTGCCGCGCTACGTCGACGGCACGGACTTCGGTGTGCGCTGCAACAGCGCGTCACTCTCTTACTGGCACAGCACGCCCGAGTACCGGGTGCAGATCAGGACCAACGCCCGGGGCATCCGCGCGGACAGGGAGTTTCCCTACGAGAAGCCGGCGGGTACGCGCCGCATCGTCGTCCTCGGGGACTCCTATGGCCTGGGCTATGGCGTCGATCTGGAAGACACCTTCCTGGCCGAGATGCAGCGCCGCCTGGGTGCCGCCGGCGCGGATTGCGAGGTCATCAACCTGAGCGTTTCAGGCTTCGGCAACGCCGAGGAGCTCATCCAGCTCCAGAATGAGGGCTTTCGCTACGAGCCGGACCTGGTGCTCGTGGCGTGGCACAGCTCGGACTTCACGGACAACATCCGCAGCAACCTGTTCAAGCTCGACGCGAGCGGGGGCGTCGAACGCGTCGCCAGCAGCTATCTCCCCGGCCTGAAGCTTCGCAAGCGCCTGGCCGGATACTCGGCCTACCGCTGGATCGCCGGCAACAGTCACCTCTACGTCTGGTCGCGGGAGTTTCTGGCGCGCGTCGTGAAGGCGGCCCTGTTCCGGCTCAAGAAGGGCTCCAACGATGAGCCGGCGGGTCCCGCGGACGCGCCGTGGGAGGCACGTTTCTATCCCAATCCCTTCGAGGCGACGGGAGAGCTGACGATCGCGATCCTGCGCACGATGAAGAGCGAGTGCCGGGCCCGTGGAGCCGAGCTCTTGATCCTGGACATCCCCGACCACTCTTCACGGACGGACTTCAACTCCAGGTTCCCACGCTCGCCCGACGGCGCCAGTTTCGATCTGGACGTGGTCAGCCCGTTGCAGCTCTTCGATCGAGAGCGTGGCAACGTGCTGTTCTGGGAGCGCTCCCATCGCCACATGACGCCGCTCGCCTGCCGGATGACCGGCGAGGTGCTCGCGGATCGAATTCTCGAGACGGGCATTCTGGCGGACTGACGCTTAGGGTAATGGCCTGACCATGGCTTCCTCCACCCAAGACCCTGCTCCGAAGTCCTACACCTCGACCCGCATCGGGATTCGAGCGCGTGCGAACGAGCTCCTGAACCTCTACCGCAGCCAGGTTCACACCATTCCGGAGCGTGCGGCAGAGATCGTGCGCGAGATGGGCGTCGTCGATGAGCGCGTCGAGCGCCTGACCGGTATTCCGATGCGCGGCCTGAAGGCGCTCGATATCGGTCCCGGCCAGCAGCTGGGACACATGACGTACCTGGCCACCTACAACGATGCCATCGGCATCGATCTGGACGTCAATCCACAGGGCTGGGCGCCGGGACCCTACCTGCGGCTCTTGCGTACCAACGGCGCGTTGCGCTTCCTCAAGACCGTGGTGCGCAAGGCGCTCGGTGTCGACGCGCGCCTGCGGCGTGAGATTGCGCGAGCGCTGGGCCGCGCGGATGTCCCGCGGCCGAAGCTGCTGCAGATGGACGCGACCGCCATGGACTTTGCCGATGACGGCTTCGATCTGGTCTTCTCGCGCGCCGTGTTCGAGCACATCGGGGACCCCCGGATGGCGTTCCGCGAGGTGGCACGCGTGCTGCGCCCGGGCGGGGTGGCGCACATCAACGTGCACCTGTACACGAGCGACAGCGGTTGCCACGACGTGAGAATCCTGGGTGCGATGCGTGGCGACCTGCCCTACTGGCCCCATCTGCGCGAGTCGTCGAAGGGCGCCGTGATCGAGAACAGCTTTCTCAACCGCGTCGCGCTCGCGGACTGGGTCAGCATGGTGGCCGAGGAGCTGCCCGGGGCAGAGATCGAGACCGAAGAGGACAGCAATCCGAACCTGCGCGACGAGCTGGCGCGCGCGCGGGCCGCCGGCGATCTCGCCCTGTACGAGGATCAGGAGCTGCTCACCGTGGCCCTCAACGCGGTCTGGACGAAGCCCGGTGGGTGAGAGCGCGGGTCGGCCGGTCTGCGCCGGCGCTCGTTCGAGGCGGGCTTGCGGGCGGGCTCGGGCGTTGACCTTGGGCGGGGAGTTGAGTGAGAATGCCAACGCGGGGCGACTTGCCCCGTAGCGCACGGATAACCCGGGCCAGCAGCCCGTTGAAGAAGTGCCAGGGACCGACTCCACCAGGGACCGCAATGATCGAGCTCGCTTTCGTCAGCTACAACCGCATCGACTTCACCAGGCGCGCCCTGCAGAGCGTCCTGGATGATCCCTCGCAGAGTTTCTCCCTGACCATCTGGGACAACGCGTCCAGCGATGGGACCCAGGAGTACCTGCGCAGCATCAGCGACCCGCGCATCAAGGACATCGTCCTGTCGGACGAGAACGTCGGACAGGTCGACGCGGTCAACACGGTCTGGCAGCGTTCGGACGCCGAGCTGCTCGGCAAGCTCGACAACGACTGCATTCTCACGCCGGGCTGGACCGAGCCGCTGCGGAAGGCCCATGAGGACATCCCGGAGCTGGGTGTAATCGCGTGCTGGCACTTCTTCGAGGACGACTTCGACGAGAAGCGCGCCGCGCACAAGATCCAGACCTTCGGTGAGCACCGCATCCTGCGCCATCCGTGGACCTGCGGCACGGGTCTGTTGACCAAGAACCGGATCTACAAGGAGCTGGGACCGATCGTCGGGCCCGGGACCACGGGATACTGGACCAAGCTGGCGCGCGCCGGTTACGTCAACGGGTTCTACTATCCGTTCATCTACCAGGAGCACATGGACGACCCGAAGAGCGAGCACTCACTGCTGCGCAACGAGGAGGCCTTCGCACGCGAGCGCGGCGACGGCACCCTGGCGGAGTACTGGAAGGTTCGCGATCGCATCCTGCGCAACCTGCTCGACGAGCCCTGGCAAATCGAGCACTACATGGGTTGGCGCAAGGCCGCCCGCGCCGTAGGCCGCAGACTCGGGTTCGGCTGCTAGAGGTTCCATGGGAGCTCTGAATCTTCCAACCTGGTCAGTAGGCTTCGGCGCGCGCGTTCGGGGGACCGTCCGTGCCCGTGAGCACCAGGCGCCGCTGTCCATTCGCCGGCGGGGGATGCGCGCATGATGATGGCGCTGCTGCAGCAGGCCGAGCCCCTGATCCTGGGGATCGAGCACAAGGACAAGACCGTCCTGCACCCGCTTGGCCTGGTCGCCATCCTGGTATTCAGTCTGATGCTGATCGCGTCGCCGCGGCGCCTCGCGCTGGTGCCGGTGATGGCGTTGCTGACCTTCGTCTCCATCGCTCAGCGCGTGGCCGTCTTCGGTCTCGACTTCTCCTTCGTGCGCTTGCTCGTGGTGGCCGGCGTCCTGCGCATCTTCATGCGTGGCGAGCTGCGTGGCATCCGTCGCAACCGGATGGACACCGCGGTCATGCTCTGGGCGCTGTCCGGGATCGTGATCCACACCATCGGCATCGGGACGTCCGCCGCGCTCATCTTCAAGATCGGGCGCGCCGTGGAGTTCGCGGGCATGTACTTCATCGCCCGCGTGTTGATCCGCTCGTGGGATGACGTGGCCACCCTTACCCGGGTCCTGGCGATCCTGTCGGTCCCCGTTGCGCTGGCCTTCATGGTCGAGAAGACGACAGGCAGGAATCCATTCGCGTTCTTCGGGGGCGTCAACGAGATCACCGCCATTCGCGAGGGGCGCCTGCGCTGCCAGGGTGCCTTCGCGCACCCGATCGTCGCCGGCTCGTTCTGGGCGCTGACGCTCCCGTGGATCGTGCTGAGCTGGATCGAGGGTCGTGATCGCCTGATCGCCACGGTCGGCATCTTCTGCTCGCTGTTCATCATCGCCGCCAGCTCCTCCAGCACGCCGGTCGTGTGCGTCATGCTCGGGATCGTGGGCGCGTGCTTCTTTCCCGTCCGCAGGTTGATGCCCACGATCCGGCTGGGTGGCCTGCTCGCGCTGATCGGGTTGCATTTCGTGATGAAGGGCCCGGTCTGGTCTCTGATCGGACGCATCGACATCGTCGGCGGATCCACGGGCTACCACCGGTACCGGCTGATCGATCAGGCCATCTACCGCTTCGAGGAGTGGGCTCTGTTCGGCACGCCGACAACCCAGCACTGGGGCTGGGGTCTGCACGATGTCACCAACACCTACCTGATCGTGGGCATCGGCGGCGGTTTCCTGACCCTGCTGCTATTCATCCGCTTGCTCGTGCTCGGATTCGGCATCAGCGGGCGCATGGTGCGTGCGGCCCGCAATCTGCGCGACAGAAGGCGCGGCTGGACGGTCGGCGTGATCTTCTTCGTGCACTCGATCTGCATGATCGTCCTGGGCTACTTCGGGCAGATGGACACGCTCTGGTTCATCCAGCTCGGGATCGCCGCGAGCCTGGGCGACACGCTGACGGCCAGGAGCCGGGCGAAGAGACGCGCTCGCAGGCCTGGTCCCATCAATCCGCTGGCACTCCGACCGGTGCTCGCCAGCGGTGGACCGCATGATCCTGTGCGCGCGCTGCCGGAGCAGCGGCCGCCACGCTGACGGCGTTACTCGATGACAGGGTGCGGGCCGACCGCGAAGTTCTGGGCGACCTCCGCGGGTGTCAATGCGCGCTGGAAGAGGGCTACCAGGTGCAGCTCTCCCAACCAGGGTCGATCCCCGGGGGGCTCGTTGGCCAGGACGAGCGGTCGCGTCGGATC
The DNA here is from genome assembly GCA_047618565.1 of Planctomycetota bacterium. GTDB lineage: Bacteria > Planctomycetota > UBA1135 > UBA1135 > JBLHKW01. The sequence continues at coordinate 1,869 of JBLHKW010000139.1, read as the reverse complement.
CCAGACGCCAGTCGTGCCGCCGATCGAGCCCGAGCTTACGAGCATGCCGTCGATGTACATCGCCGTTGCGCCACCGGGGTCGCGGGAGTAGACGACATGCGTCAGGCCGGTGCTCGCCGTGGCGGGCGCCGTCGCCAGGCCGGGCAGTCCGTAGCGGTTGGTGTTGCTGGTGAGCAGGCGTGCCTCGTACTTGTCGGTCTGGCCCAGCATGACGTTCGCTCCATTCGCGCCGCCGTCGGTGGACAGCGCGAGGATGCGCGCCGGTCCGCTCTGGATGCTGACGGTGGGGCGGATCCACGCTTCGAGCGTGATGGCGTCCGACAGGGCGACCGCATCGGTGATCTTCGTGGCGGGCGTCCCGCTCGAGATGACCACCGAGCTGTCCACGGAGAGTCCGCCACCGGCGATCCAGGTTACGGCACCCATGTCAGCGATCGAGAGGTCCAGCGCGGGACCGCTACCGGAGATGTCGGCCACCGTCGTGCCGACTTGCTCCTCGAACTGATAGAGCGCCAGCAAGCCAGCGACGACCCGCGGGCTGGGGGCGAGTATCGTCAGCAGCGCGCTCGCGCTGGTGACCGAGCCAACGCCGTTCGAGACCAGGCAGCGGAAGGTCGCGCCATCATCCGCAGGCACCGTGTCTGCGGTCGTGTAACTCGCCGAGCCGCCGCCCGCCAGCGCATTCCAGAGCGACCCGTCGAAGCGTTCCCATTGATACTGCAGCTGCGTTCCCGTCGCGACGACGGTGAACGTCGCCGGCGAGCCCTCAGGTGCGGCCTGGTCAGCCGGCTGGCCCGTGATCACCGGTGCGATCGGGACCGTGCCCGGACCCGCGTCGTGGTTCTGCCCGATCTCGGCACCGGACAGGACGCGGTCGTACAGGGCCACGAGGAAGAGCGTGCCGCGCCAGGGACGATCCCCGGTGGGTTCGTTCGCAATTGCCAGGACGTAGTCGCCCCACGCATCCAGTCCGCCAGCCGAGATTCCCACGCTGGCCAGGGCGTTGTTCACATGGAGTGCCGTGCTGCCGTCCGCGGCGCGCGTGAAGACGAGGTGCGTCAGCGTTGTCGGCGCTCCCGGACCCGCGAGTCCCGGCAGCCCGTATTGATCGGTGTTGTCTGTCCTGAAGCGCACCGAGTAGCGCGACCCCTGGCCGATGATCAGGTTGCCGCCCGTGGGGAAGCCATCCTGTGAGAGTGCGATGATGCGCGCCGGCCCGGACTGCGAGGGGCTCGCGGGCTTGCACCACAGCTCGACGGTCAGCGCGCCACTGGCCTGCACGGCCGTGTTGATCTTGGAGGCCGGAGTCAACGTGCGCAGTGTGGTGGGGGACGCGATGTCGAGTCCGCCGCCCGCGAGCCAGGTGGTCGCGGCCGGGTCATCGATGCTCAGGTCGAGCGCCGGTGCGACACCCGAGCGGTCCCGAACCGTGGCGCCCGATCCATCCATGAAGTCGTAGAAGCTGACGAGCCCGTCCGTGATGCGCGCTCCGGCCGGCGTGACCGACAGGGATGCGGCATCGCTGGGCTCGCTACTGGCCGCGTTCGACACGATGCAGCGGAACAAGGCTCCATGATCGGTAAGCACCGTGCTCGGCGTGGAGTAGGAGGCCGCCGTCGCGCCAGGGATATCCACCAGATCACGCTGCCACTGGTAGGAGAGCGGCGCTGCTCCGTCGGCCACGACGGTGAAGGAGGCCACTTGACCCTCGAGCACACTCTGGGGCGCGGGCTGGGTGACGATGACCACGTTCGGCGACGGTGTCACATCGATCGTGACCGAGGTCATGTCGCTCGCGCCGAAGTCGTCGGTAACCGTCAAGGCCAGCGTGAACGAACCGGACGCGAGGTAGGTGTGCGCGGCCATCTG
>JBLHKW010000138.1:0-13484 GCA_047618565.1 Planctomycetota bacterium | reverse complement strand
AGGCTCTGAGCTGGATGTACGAGGAGCATCTGACCACGACGCCCGACGGGGGAGCCTTCGGTATTCGCTCGATCTACGAGGACCGATCTGGCGATTTCTGGGTCACCAACACACGCCACCGATTCCAGATCTCGTCCAAGATCGAAATTGAGAACGGACACAGCCTCATCAAGTACGAGAAGAAGGAAGGCCTGCCCGACGCCCGCTCGGACACGGACAAGAACTTCACCTACTACCCGTCCATGACCGAAGACGACGCGGGGGCTCTATGGTTGGCGTGCGGATATGATGGCGTCTGGAAGTACGACGGTGAAGACGTCACGCGTTACGCCATCGACGGCGGAGCGTACGCGATCACCATCTACTGCGACCAAGACGGCAAGCTCTGGATCGGTACGGTCGAGCACGGGATCTACACCTTCGAGGGCGCGAGCTTCGAGCCGTTCAAACCCCACGAATCGCGCAAGTAGCGAGGGTCCGGGGCGTCAGGAGCGATGGGGAACCCCTGGGGTTTCGCAGGGCGTAAGCTGAATCCCCGGCTCGAGGAGAGCCTCCGCCGTCACTTCGGAATCGGGGCGCTATTCGGCAAGGTCGAGTCTCCGTTCCGGGGCTACAACCTCTTCTGCTACGTGCACGTCTTGGCGACCTACGGTGCCGCCAGGAAGAGCCCGAAGGACCGGCAGGCCTGCGGGGCACTCGAAGCGAGGCTGGTCGACGGAAGGGTTGTTGTGGAGAACCTCAGCCGTGGGCTCGCGTCGCTCGCGTTCTGCCGCGAGGGAGATCCCAGCCACCGGGCAACAATGCGCTACCGAGAGATCGCGAGGAACGTCCCAGAGTAGGGGGTCCGATCAGCGTGAAGCGCTCCGTGCGGGCGGTGACCGAACGCACTCCCTGCGGGCCGGATCCTGGCATGACAACGCGCGCCCGTGCCGCTCCGCTGAGCGCGACGCGGAGGCCCGCTGGAGGTCCATGGTCCGGCACCCGCGGAATTGCAATTTCGTGGTAGGTTCCAGTCTCGGGTTCCCTCTGACCCGCTCCTCGACAGGAGGGAGCGCGCCGGCACTCCCTGTTCTCCATCCAGAATGGCCACTCGTCCCCTTCATCCAATGATCTCCAATAGCATCCTCGCCCGAACCGTCACTGTAGCCACTCTCGCGGTCTGCACCAGCGGCCTTCTGGCAGCGCCCGCGTCGGCTCAGCTGGTCGGTACAGCCAGCCGCGTCCATCGCCTGAGCGATGAGCAGCTGGAGATTCTCAATCACATGAGCATCGTCTACCTGGACGATGGTCAGGGAGGGATGGTGAAGACGATCCAGCTTACCGGCGTCAACTTTCGCATCGTCGACGGTTCTGGCTCGACGGACGGCGCGACCACGGGCCTCGGCAATCTCATCGTTGGATACAACGAGCTGCGCGGTGCTGCGGACAATCGCACCGGTTCGCACAACATCGTCGGCGGCCGCAACAACAACTTCTCCAGCTTCGGTGGGCTGGTGGCGGGTGAGGTGAACACCATCAGTGGTTCATGGTCGTCGGTCAGCGGCGGCACGAACAACACGGCCAGCAACACTTCTGCCACGGTCAGTGGCGGCCTGAGCAACCTTGCCGGTGGCCCGAACTCCTCGATCAGCGGCGGCGCCTACAATTACGCTGGCGCGAGCTCGTCCTCGGTCAGCGGCGGGCTTGGCGGCTCCGCGAACGCGGACTGGTCATCGGTCAGTGGAGGGTATCTCAACCTCGCCACCGGTGATTCCAGCACGGTCAGTGGAGGGTACTTCAACACGGCCAGCGGGTTGCGCGCCACCGTCAGCGGCGGCTATGGCCGTGCAGCTTCGAACTATGACGACTGGCGAGGCGGGTCGCTGTTCGAGGAATACTGAGCCTCACCGGGGGAGGCGATTCCCCCGAGCTCGACGTGCCGCCCGGGCCAGCTCCCGCATGCAGCCTGTTCGCCCGGCGAGCGTGGGTGCCGCGGCTTGTGCTCGCCTGGCCGGCCTGACATTCTTGAGCGATGTCAACATCCGGCAAGTGGTGGGCGATTCCGAGTCTTGCGGCACTGGCCGCGGCGTGTGCGTCGTTGCCCCCGGCGAAGCCCGATGGGAACCACATCATCAACCTCTACGATGCGTTCGGTCCTCCGACGGAGGGCCTGACGCACGACTTTGGTTTCTCTGCCCTCGTTCGCTACGAGGGGCTGACCATTCTCTTTGACTCGGGCACCAACGCGGACATTCTCAAGTCGAATGCCGCAGCTCTCGGCATCGATCTGGCGGACGTGGATCTTGCGGTCGCCTCGCACGCTCACTTCGACCACATCAACGGCTTCGACTACCTCCTCGAGGTCAATCCGGACGTCAAGATCTACTTCCCCGCGGACATGTTCTGGGGCATGAACGTCGAGTTCGACCTGAGCGGTGCGGAAGAGGGAGCCGCGGCGTCGCTCCCGCCCGAGCAGCGTTACTTCGGTGGCACGAAGTCGAAGATCATGTTCCGCCAGAGCGGACGCTTCTGGGGAGCCGACGTGGAGTTCGTTTCAGGACACACCGAGATCGCTCCCGGCCTCACCCTGATCGCCACCCGCTCACCGTTCATCGGATACTTCAGCAGCTACCCGACCATCGCCGGTCCGCAGGACTCGGGCGACGTCAAGACGACCGGGCTACCGGAGCTATCCCTGAACCTCGAGAGCCCAACGGGGGACGTGCTCATGGTGGGCTGTTCACACAGCCAGGTCGAGACCATCGTGCGCTCGACCAGGGCCCACCTCGACCGCACCATCGGGCTGGTGTTCGGTGGCTATCACATGCTTCCGTACACGTCCGACGAGATCGGCGGCGTGGCGGCACGCATGAAGAACGAGCTCGGCGTGACCGGCGTGGCCCCGGCTCACTGCTCCGGGCATGCCGCCTTCGCGGTGTTCCGGGAAGTCTTCGGCGACGGATACCACATGGCCGGCCTGGGGACGACGACCGCGTTTCCCTGAGTGCGCGTTGCGCCGTGGCGACGACTGCCGACCGGCCTCTGAATGTCCCGCTCGAGCCGCATCAGCGACCGAGCTTGTCCCGCGCAGAGGGAGAGTATTTCGCGTCGGGACACGCTCGCTGCCAACACGAAGCCAGCGGGACCGTACTCAAAGCCATGTTGGACACAGTCGTTTGCTCAGGGGCTGTCGGTGCATCACCGGCGCATGGGGTCGAGGTCATTGTGCGCCGGGCTTCGTGGTCGGGGTGCGCCGGCGCAATGCGGTTGCTGGCCCTCGGTTCGCTGTTGCAGGCATGCACATGGGACCGGGGTGCTTCCGACGCGACCACGCCAGCACACGTGACCGCGGACTGGTACGAGGTCGTGTCCGGGCGCCCGGGCTCCGAGGTCGTGGATGCAACGATGCGTCGCAGGATCGAGCAGAGCGGGCAACCGTGGAAGGTGCGCGACCGGGCCACGGGGATCGAGATGGTGCTGGTGATGCCGGGAGAGTTCCTCATGGGCTCGCCGGAATCGGAGCCGGGTCGCGGATCGGACGAAGGGCCCCAGCGCCGGGTACGGCTGACCAGGGCGTTCTACCTCGGAGCGACGGAAGTGACCCAGGCGCAATGGCAGCGGTCGATGGGACCGAGGCCCAGCTTCTTCGAAGGGGAAGGCAAGCCCTTCGACCCGTCCATGAGAGACGTGGAGGCCTTCCTGGCGAACGCGAATGAAGGCGATCCGGCAGGGCGCGAGTCGCTGCGGATACCGACGGAGGCGGAATGGGAGTATGCGTGCCGAGCGGGTACGACCGGGCCGTTCAGCTTCGACGGACCGATCCGTCACGCTCTGGTGAACTTCAATGACGGCGATGTCGAGAGTGCCCGTGTCGTGGACGGCAAGCTGGAAGTGGATTGGGTGACGCGGCCATCGCCCGGATGTCGAATGAGCACCGCCCTCGCGGGTTCGCTGCCACCGAACGCCTGGGGATTGCACGAGATGCATGGCAGCCTGTGGGAGTGGTGCGCTGACATGTACTCGGCCGATGCCTACGCGGGTGGCGATGCGGTGGCGGTAGATCCGTTCGTACAGTCGACCGGTGACGGGGCTCACACCCTGCGGGGCGGGTCCTGGTATGACAACGCGCGCCTCTGTCGCTCTGCGGTGCGCGACGCTGGCGGGCCGGATACCCGTAGCAACCGGATTGGCTTTCGCGTGGCGCGAACGCTCTGACCTGGGATCGTGCGGAACGAAGCTGCACCGGGAGCACGGTAGAGGTTTCGATGGGGGCTGTCGCTTCTACAGCAGTCCAGGATAGTTGAGCGCGGAGCTCGAGGACCCCGGGAACACCGGTCCTGGATTCGCCAGCCCCATGTGCCGCTCGAGCACTTCCGCGAACGCGTCGTCCGCGCGTCCTGCAAGCGCGTGCGTACCCGCCACGTGGTATGTGCAGAGCAGCTCCTCGGGCCGCAGCTCCAGGCACCGCTCGAACGCTGCAATGCCCGCGTCGTACCGTCCATCCGGCAGCGCAGCGGTATCCGCCTCGAACGCCTGATCGAATTCCGCCACCTCGTCCTGAGCAGCAACGGGACGGCCAGCGCGAGCACGACTGGAAGGGCAGCGAGGTGAACGAGCATCGGACCCATGATTCAGATTCGCGCAACGTGTCCATTCCCAGGAGGGATAATTGACGGCTGCAGGCGCGATAACGCCGCGAAAAAGGACCCATTCTAGCGTGATTGCCGGATGACACCCGTGCGCTCAATGTCCGGTGCAGTTAGGCTCTCTTGAGTCCTCAAGAACCCGGCACGGTTGCACGATCGTCGCAGAGACCTTATCCGGGCCTCTCCGAATCGATGCCCATCACCTGTTCTTGATTGGCGAACTCCCCCGGGTGCTATCTGGCACTCGACACAGCTGCAAAGGATCTGGAAACATGCGAGTCCTGATATTCCTCTACGGTCTGATCAGCTACGTGCTGTTTCTGCCCGTCTTTGTCTACGCGATAGGCTTCGTCGGAGGCATCGCCGTGCCGAAAGCGATCGACGACGGCGAGGTCGGGAGCCTGATGACCGCGATCCTGATCAACGCGGGGCTGCTCACCGTCTTCGCGGTCCAGCACACCATCATGGCGCGCCCGGCCTTCAAGGATCGCTGGACAAAGGTCATTCCGGAAGCCGCCGAACGCAGCACCTTCGTGATGGTCACCAACATCCTCTTCATCGTGCTGTACTGGCAATGGCGCCCGATGCCCGACGTCGTCTGGAGCGTCGACGGTGTCATGGCCACGGTGATCCTGGCCGTGTTTGCAGCCGGCTGGGCGATCGTCCTGCTGGCGACGTTCATGATCGACCACTTCGATCTGTTCGGCATGCGCCAGGTGACGCTTTACCTGCAGGGCAAGCCGTACACGCCTCCGCGCTACGTCGAGCACTTCCTTTACCGATGGGTGCGCCACCCGATCATGCTCGGATTCATCATCGCCTTCTGGGCGGCACCGGAGATGAGCCAGGGGCGCCTGCTGTTCGCCGCCATGTCGACGGCGTACGCCGTGGTGGGCGTCCACATCGAGGAGCGCGACCTGGTCAAGGTGCACGGGGACGGCTATCGCTCGTACCAGAAGCGCGTGTCGATGCTCCTGCCCTTCCCGAAGGGCAAGAGCGCTTCTTGAGCTGAGCGCGACCGCACGAGCGTGCCGACAGCCGTTCAACGTGCAGAGACCGGACCCAGGTGCTCACACCTGGGTCCGGTCTCTTTCTGGGGCAATGCTCGGCGTGCAGATCACTCCACGCGAGGCCATCGAGCTGCACCCGCGCGATGAGGTGCGCCGGACCGGCTCAGAACGTGACCGCGATCGCGTTCGAGGTATTGGAACCCGTTCCTGTACCCAGGCCCGAGCGGAACCAGTACTGAAAGTTCTGGGTGCCGGTCAGACCCGAAGCGTAGGGCGCCGTGTAGTTCAGGGAGATACTGGCAGTGTTCGCTGCTTGCATCATCATGCCCGCACTCACGAACGGCAGGATGCGGGTCGTCGCGCCGCCGACGCAGCGCAGACCGTCACCCAGGCTCGATCCACCCGCCAGCATCATCGGGCCGTAGAAGAACTGACCGGTCGTGTTCGGTACCGGCGTGCTCGTCAAGACCAGGCTCGAGCCCGGGTCGCCGCTGCACGTGAGCAACGCGGCCGAGCCGGTCGCGTTCGGAAGCGACGCGCAGTAGGAGACGCACGCGCATTCATCTGGCAAGCAGTCCAGGTTGAGGTCCAGGCTCGTCCCCATCGCGATGTCCACCCGGTCGACGATGCCGTTCCCGTTGCAGTCGAACGATGCGTGGTAGAAAAGATCGATTACGGGCGGCCAGGGATCGCCGGTGCCCGCGCCAACATCCATGTACGCGTGAAAGCCAACGTCCTTCACGAACCAGTCGATGTCGGTGATGTTGCCTGCGGGCGGCGAGGTTCCACCAGGCAGGCCCGACTCCATGACGGGGTGGTGATCGTTTCCACCGCCGAAGTTCGTGTCGTACCAGACCCAGGCGATGACACCGGGCAGGGCCAGATCGATGTCGTAGAGAACCTTGTCCGCATGGCTGATCTTGCTCCAGTCGCGGATCATGACCCAGATGGTCGGTTCCACCTGGAAGCTGAATCCGTCGGCGATCACGCCCATGGAAATGGAGCCAGCAGAGCCCGGAATGAAGGTACCGCTGGCGTAGTAGCCGTGAAACGTGAACACGCCGCCCGTGTTCTCGACGCAGAAAGCGTTGTCCGGGTCAGGGCCGACCAGGAAGGCAGGGGCTGGGCAAGCGGGAGCCGGGTGGACATCCGGGGTCACGTCCCATGTGAGTGGGCTGCTGGCGGTACAAGGATCCATGGCACCAGGAGCAACGCCCTTCCACGAGTAGCCAGGGGCGAGCGGCCAGTAGTCAGGCATGTCGATCGTCTGAGCGCTCAGGCTCTCGGTTGCGAGGCAGAGAAGCAGAAGCGAGGTCGTGCGAGTGAGGAGTTTCATGTTTCAGATAGGTGGGAAGTGGGGCGGAATCATGAGGTGAAGGTGCACGTTCGGGAGTCGAGTAGGCATCCGCGCCCCGTTTCGGGGGTCGGGGCCACCTGGCCTGCCGTCTCCTGGTCGCCAGCGGCCACACCGAGGTGCGCGGCAACCAGATGCCAGGCTGTCGACAGCGAAGGCCTCCACGAACAAAGAGCGGGTCGCAGTGCCGAGATTACGGGGAAGCGACATTCCTCTCGGGGACCGCTGTGGACCATCGTGCACCCTGCTGCGCTGTTTGCGCAATGCCTCGCCCCGTGACCCGCACCGATCTTTCCCGAATCCCTGTCACCAAGGCCTCCTGCGACCGGTCAAGGCACTGCAAGGCGCCCAACGTGATCATCACCCTGTCCCAGGCCATCGAACTGCACCTGCGCGCGATGCGCGCCAAGGGCTGCACGAAGCGGTCCATGGACGCGTTTGGTGATGAGTGCGCGCACTACCTGGCGGACTGGATGGAGCGTCCGCTGGCCAGTCTGCGTCGTCACGAAGTCGCGGAACGGCATGAGGCGTTGACGGAAACGAGCGGTCCCTACCTCGCCAACCGCGTTCTGCATCAGTTCCGCGCCGTCTACAACAGCGCCGTACGCCGCTTCGAGGACTTGCCGCCGACCAACCCGGTCATCGCCGTGACCTTCAACCGCGTGCGCCGTCGCCGGCAACCGATTCCCTGGACCAATCTGCCCGCCTGGCGCCGCAAGGTAGACGGCATCGCCAACCCGATTCGCCGCGACCTGCAGCTGTTCCTCTTGTTCACGGGCCTGCGCAACCACGACGCGCGCACCGTGCGCTGGGAGCACGTGGACCTCGCGTCCGGCACCGTGCATCGCCCGCGCCCCAAGGGCGGCGAGGACCGCGCGTTCACCGTGCCCCTGGCGCCCTTCGCACTCGAGGTCCTGCAGCGCAGGCGCGCCGACAACCCGCATCGATTTCCCGATGACGATGGCTGGGTCTTCCCGGCCCGCCACCGCGATGGCTCCGTGACCCACGTGATCGAGGCCAAGGAGAACCGCACCATCGCCGGCCGGCACGTGGCCTTCCTGCCGTCGCCGCATCGCTTGCGCGACACGTTCGCGTCCGCGGCGCACGAGGCACGCATCCATCCCCTGGACCTGAAGGTGCTACTCAACCACGCCCTGCCCGCGACCGACGACGTGACCGAGGGCTATATCAGGCCGTCGGTCGAGCACCTGCGCGGGTGCGTGGGGGAGGTCGCCCAGTTCCTCCTGAAGCGTATGCTGACGATTGGCGTTGACGATCGCGCCGAGCTTGACGATTAGCCTTGACGATACATGTTGCTTGTGTCACTAGAGGTGGTGTCAACCGTTCATGAGGTTGACGCAAATGCCGAAAGAGCCCGTCCAGGAAACGATCCGAGCCCTGCTCCGCGAGTCTCGCAGCTTCCAGAGCGGCGCGCTGGTCGAGCGCAGCGGCCTCTCCAGGCAGGCGCTCAACACGCACCTGTCCCGGGCCGTCCAGAGGGGCTGGCTGCTGCGCGAGGGCGCCGGTCGAGGTACCCGCTACTCCGCCGGCCCGGGCGCCGAGGGCTCGCGCTTCGAGCGCCGCTATCCGACCGCAGACCTGGCCGAGATGCGCGTCGTGCGCGAGGTCACCGACTGGCTCGACCGACACGGTCCCGCCCGAAACCTGGGCGCCGACTCCGTGCTCAACTACACGGTGGGGGAGATCGTCAACAACGCCATCGACCACTCGGGCGCGCCCGAGGTCGATGTGCGCATCAGCCTGCACGGGACGAGGATCGAGCTCGCGATCACCGACGCCGGCATCGGCGCCTTCGAGAACCTGCGCAGCCGCCTGCACCTCGACGACCACCTGCACGCCTTGCAGGAACTCAGCAAGGGCAAGACCACGACCCAACCCGGGCAGCACACGGGCGAGGGCATCTTCTTCAGCTCGAAGATGGTGGATCGCTTCCAGATGACCGCCAACGGCCTCTCCTGGCTGATCGACAACACTCTCGATGATCAAACCGTCGGCCATTCGGAGTCGCTCTCCGGCACGCGCGTCGAGCTCGACATCCGGGCCATGTCACCCACGACGCCCGCCAGCATCTTCGAGCGCTACAGCACCGGCCTCGACTTCGACACCACCTGCTGCGTCATCCACCTCTTCGAGCACGGCACCACGTTCATCTCGCGCTCCGAAGCCAAGCGCCTGGTCACCAACCTGGACCGCTTCCGCAAGGTCATCCTGGATTTCCGCGGCGTGCGCCAGGTCGGCCAGGGCTTCGTCGATCAGGTCTTCCGCGTCTGGGCTCACGAGCATCCGCAGGTCGTGCTCATCCCCGAAGCCATGAACCGCGAAGTCGAGTTCATGGTGCGCCGCGGTCTGGCGCACGCGGCACAGGATCTGCAGGGCCGGGGCTCTCGCTAGCTACATGCGTCTGGGGCACGACGAAAGGGGTACGAGTCCCAAGTTGTGCCTGGGCGCCTCCAGATCTAGCCCAGAGGGCCCTGGATTGGGCCCGGCCCCTCATGTAAATTAAGGATATGAGCAAAACGTTAACTTGCGGAAGCGGTAAGGAAGGAAGTCTAAGTAAGGAGCGACGGTCATGAACCGCGGCCCGACAGGCACCATGATCGCTGGACCCTGCGTGGGTGGCGAGACGGTTCGCGCCTTCATGCCGATGGCGCTCCCGCCCGTCCCGGAGCTGACCGTCGACGTCGAACTCCGTGAGGAGATCGACCAGGCGCTCCTCGCACTGGGTCGCCTGGACAGCGTGTCCAGCCTTCTGCCGGACACGTCGCTCTTCCTCTACATGTACGTCCGCAAGGAGGCGGTGCTGTCCTCCCAGATCGAGGGCACGCAGTCGTCGCTCTCGGACCTGCTCCTGTTCGAGATCGACGAGGCGCCGGGCGTGCCCTCCGACGATGTCAGCGAAGTGTCTAATTACGTGCGCGCCCTGGAGCACGGCGTGAAACGTGTACGCGAAGGCTTTCCGATCTCCGGCCGGCTGTTTCGGGAGATCCACTCCGAGCTGCTGTCCAAAGGCCGCGGACGCGAGAAGAGCCCCGGCGAGTACCGCAGGTCACAGAACTGGATCGGGGGGCAGCGGCCCGGGACCGCGACCTTCGTGCCGCCGCCGCCGGATCGCGTCGCCGAGTGCATGGGTGAGCTGGAGAAGTTCCTGCACAACCAACCCGAGCGAACGGCGACCCTGCAGAAGGCTGCCCTGGCTCACGTTCAGTTCGAGACCATCCACCCGTTCCTGGACGGCAACGGTCGATTGGGTCGGCTGCTGACGACGCTCTTGCTCGTTTCGGAAGGCATTCTGCAGGTGCCGCTTCTCTACATGAGCCTCTATCTGAAGACGCACCGGGACACCTACTACGATCTCCTGCAGCGCGTCCGGACCGACGGAGACTGGGAAGCGTGGCTATCGTTCTTCGTGCGTGGTGTCAGGCAAACTGCGGATCAAGCCGTGGCCTCCGCGAAAGACCTGGCCCAGCTGTTCAGGGAAGACCGTGACAGGATTCAAGAGCTGGGGAGAATCGCCGGGTCGGCCCTGCAAGTGCACCACGTGCTGCAACAACACCCGATTCAGACCGTGCAGTCGGCCAGGTCGCGAACGGGGCTTTCAGTACCGACCGTCACTTCGGTGATGAAGCGCCTGGAAGAAGAGGGCATCGTGCGCGAGTTGACGGGCAAGCAGCGAAACCGAGTGTTCGCCTACGACCGATACCTCAAGATCTTGAACGAGGGAACAGTCACTCCGAGCTCGCCCTGAGAAGAGAGGCCTTGTGGCAACCGGCGCCATGGACGGGTGACTGCCATCAGCATCGTTTTCCTCAGCCTAATTCCCGCGCTCCTTCAGCGTGCGACGGAGAACAGGCAACTGGGCCAGGTCCTTTTCGCGCCCAAGCTTCTCCTTGATCTCGATCAACGCACCGAGCTCCAGGACCTGGACCTCCCTACCGGCGACCGTCATCGCGCCGCTGCGCGCGATCAGGTCCGCGTACCCGAACCCGCCGGCGACCTGCCCGAGGACGTCGATGTTCGCAACCGGATCGGCCACCAGGTCGACGACCGTTGTCTCGCCGCCGCTCGTGACCAGCAACCGATGCATGACGGAACCAGACTGTTGCGACCTGGCCTCCATGCCGGCACTGCCGAGAGTTGCGGTGACCTGCGCCGCGTACCCTTCGAGCGTCGATCGCCCGTACACGGACAGGTCGAGCACTCGAGTCGTGCGGTGGTGGAGGTGAAACCCGACCAGGGCCGCACTTCCTGTAAGGGTCCACGGCGGGGTCAGGTCCTTGGCCACGTCCAATGACGTTCCACTTGCCGACCAGCCAGGTCCAAAACTCCCGGGTCCTCCCGAGCCGACCCTCAACCGCGGGCCAGAGCTCACGGATCCCTTCCAGCCCGATGAAGGTGAAGACGTCGTCAGGTTTCGCCTGCCGCATCAGCTTCCCGAGCATGCGGATCCGGCATGTTCATGGTTTGGCACGATTCCTCAATCGCGCCACAGAGAACCGGCATCCATGGCCTCGTGAGGCACTATATGGCGCATTGTTGGCGCAATTATGGCGCGATTAGGCAGGTCGTGGTCTATGTTCATGGGTCATGTCCAAGCGACTCGACGAATACACAGCTGTCCTCGAAGCGGCCTCGCGCGTTCCCGGCGGAGCCTCCGTCAGCGAGCTCGCGGAGGCGCTCGGGTCAGCGACGATGACCCGGCGGACCTTGCAGCGTCGACTTCGGGAGCTGGTCGATGACCGACGCCTCACTGTTCACGGGGAAGGGCGCGGACGACGCTACCGGCCGATCGCTGACCGGGAAGTCCGAATCGCCAAGTCGGACGCCGGGCCCCTGCCGTTGAGTCAGGAGGCGCGGGCGCTTCGTGCGCGAGTGACCCGTGCTCTCGCCGAACGGCGGCCCGTCGGATATCAGTTCGGCTTCCTGGATGCATACCGACCGAACGTCACCGCCTACCTACCGCCCGCCACGCGCGAGACGCTCGCCCGAACAGGAAAGGTGGGAATCACGGATCTCCCGGCCGGTACCTACATTCGTCAGCTGATGGGCCGCTTGCTGATCGACCTGTCGTGGAACTCGAGCCGTCTGGAGGGCAATACCTACTCGCTGCTCGAAACCCAGCGCCTGATTGACCTCGGGGAGATGGCCAAGGGTAAGACCGTGGAGGAAGCGCAGATGATCCTCAACCACAAGGCGGCCATCGAAATGCTCGCCAGTCAAGCGGAGGAGATTGGCTTCAACCGTTACACCATCTGCAACCTGCACGCGCTGCTTTCGGACAACCTGTTGCCTGATCCTGCAGCGTGCGGGCGGGTACGCTCGCGTGCGGTGGGGATCACAGGCACGGTCTTCCACCCGCTCGAGGACCCGCATGAGATCGATGCGCGCCTGCGCCAGATCCTGGAGAAGGGCGCGATGATCGAGGACCCCTTCGAGCAGGCTTTCTTTGGCATGGTGCACCTGCCGTACCTCCAGCCCTTCGAAGACGTCAACAAGCGCGTCTCGCGCCTGGCCGCCAACATCTCGCTCATTCGACACAACCTCTGCCCGCTCTCGTTCGTTGACGTTCCCCAGGAGGAATACGTGAGCGGCCTGCTCGGCGTCTACGAGCTGAACCAGGTCGACCTTCTGCGAGACGTGTTCGTCTGGGCCTACGAGCGATCTGCGGCCCGCTACTCCGCCATTCGCCAGTCCCTCGGCGAGCCGGATCCCTTCCGTCTCCGCTATCGGTCCCAGATTGGTCTGATCGTTCAGGATGTCGTGCAGCGTAAACTCGACAAGCAGGCCGCCATCACCGCAATCCGCGAGCGCGCCGCCAGCGAGCTCCCCGAGGAAGACACGGCCCGATTCATCGAGGTGGTCGAGGTCGAACTGAGCCACCTCAACGAGAACAACATCGCCCGCTATCGCCTACGCCCTCGTGAGTTCGCGGACTGGCACGCAGGCTGGCGCTGAGAGCTCGGAGTCACGCGTTGGCGTGCGCTTTGTCCACCTGGTGACGTTGCATCTACCGTGCGGGTCCACAGCGGAGTCGGGTCCACGAATGCCTCAGGGATGCGCGCTCGCATGCGGGTCGGCTCCTCAGTCATGCTCGATGACATTCCACTTGCCGAGCAGCCAGGTCCAGAACTCCCGGGTCTTCCCGAGCCGGCTCTCGACCGCGGGCCAGAGCTCACGAATCTCTTTCAGCCCGATGAAAGTGAACACGTCGTCAGGCTTCGCCTGCCGCATCAGCTTGCCCAGCATGTGGGCCCGCACCTCCTCGTCATCCCCGCCAAGCAACTCCCTGAAGCGCTCCACGGTAATGTCCGTGTCCCACAGGAAGTACGGGCGTCCTTGGGCATCGAGCATGCGTTCCGGTGGCGTCGGGCTGAGTATGGACACGAGGCGCAACATTAGGGGAGGCGCCCACCTCGGTCCACGATGGATCTTCGGCCGTGAAGGCGAGGGCGCGAACCCCTGACAGGGCATCTCGAG
>JBLHKW010000137.1:0-13594 GCA_047618565.1 Planctomycetota bacterium | reverse complement strand
GGCGGCGCCAGAAGCGACACCTGCCCTAGATCATCGATGCTTCTCCAGCCTTCGTCGGGGACCTTGACGTGGGGATTCTCCTCGGGCTTCGTGCGCAAGCGCACCTCGCGCGTCTTCTCGAAGCGCAAGTCCCAGCAGATGCGGTGCAGGCCGGCGTCGCGATCCAGCTCCTCGAACGTGAAGACGACCTCTCCCGCGCCGTCGACAATGGCGAGCTCGACGGTTGTCTCCTCGGTCTCCTCTTCGTCGCTCCCGTTATCCGTTTGCTCGTCATCATCGTCGAGGCCGACCGGGAGGTAGTAATGCAGCGACGCGCCGTACTCCGGGTTCTGTCCCACAGCAGGGTCCTCGGGCTGGCTGTATCCGCCCGCGCGCGAGCGGAAGCGATACGCAGCTCGCGGCTCGAAGAGCCTGGCCTGCTCGCCTGCCGTGCCGTCCGCCAGCTGACGCAGGGGCGTCAGGTCGTCGAGAATCCAGAAGCCCCGCCCGTACGTCGCGACCACGAGGTCAGCGAAGCGCTCCTGCACCGCGAGCCAGTGCACCGGAGCGTGGGGCAGGTTGGCCTGCAGCGTTTGCCAGCCGGCGCCATCGTCGAAGGATACGTACAGGCCGTTCTCCGTGCCGAGATAGAGGAGCCCGGGGCGCGCCGGATCCTCGCGCACGCAGTGGGCATAACCGAAGACGTTCTGGGGAACCCCGTCGACGATCTTCGTCCAGCTGACCCCGTAGTCCGCGGTGCGGTAGACGTACGTCCCGGTGTCGCCCAGCTGGTGGCGGTCGACGGTCAGGTAGGCCGTTGCCGCCGCGTGTCGTGACGGTTCGATATTCGAGATCGTTCCACGCGGCTCGAGGCCCCGGATGTTGCCGGTCACGTTGTTCCAGGTCTCACCCCCGTTGTGGGTCAACTGAACCTGGCCATCGTTGGTCCCGGCCCAGAGCAGGCCCTCCTCGATCGGTGATTCGGCCAGCGCGAAGAGCACCGGAGCGATCGTCGGTCCGGCATCGTCGAGGGTCAGACCTCCGGTGCGACGCTGGAGCTCCGGGTCATTGGTCGTCAGGTCCGGACTGATGACTTCCCAGCTCTCGCCACCGTCGAGGGTGCGGTGCACATGCTGGCTCCCGGCGTAGATGCGGCGGTGGTCGTGGGGCGAGATCAGGAGCGGAAAGGTCCACTGAAAGCGGTACTTCAGGTCGATCGCCGCCATGGTCTCGAGCTTGTCGGGCCAGACGCTGACGGTGCGACTCAATCCGGTGCGCAGGTCGTGCCGATCCAGAATGCCGTCGTAACACCCGGTCCAGACCACGTGCGTGTCGACCGGGTCGGGGAGCGTGAATCCGACCTCACAGCCACCCACCGAGCGCCACTCGCCAATCGGGATCGTACTGCCGCTGAGTGTGTTCGAGGGTCCGCGGGACGCGCTGCCGTCTTGACGGTTTCCGTAGACGAAGTACGGCACCGCATCGTCGACTGCGGCGTGGTACATCTGTGCGGTGGGCAGCTGCGGCTTGTGCCAGGAACGCCCGTGGTTGGTGGAGATCGAGACGCCGCCGTCGTGGGCGACGACCATGCGATCGCTGTCCGTGGGGTCGATCCACATGTCGTGGTGATCCCACCCGGGCTGGGCCTTTGTCGCGAAGGCCGTCTTGCCGCCGTCGAGCGAGCTCCAGTGGCTCACGGCCATGAAGTAGATCTCGTCCGCATCGTCGGGCGCGACTGCGGCGCGCGTGTAGTAGAGCGGTCGCTGGGTCAGGTCGTTGGACGCATTGACCATCTCCCACTCTTCCCCCGCATCGTCGGATCGCCAGAGCACGCCCTGGAACTCCTCCACCGGAGCGAACTCCCGGTTCGAGCTCGTTTCGATGAGCGCGTAGATGCGCCCGGGATCCGCGGCCGACATCGCCAGACCGATCTTGCCCCAGGGCTTCTCCGGAAGACCCTCTTCGGTGAGTTCTTCCCAGGTCGTGCCGCCGTCGCGGGAGACGTGCAGGCCGCTGCCCGGCCCGCCACTCTTCCTGCTCCAGGTGTTGACCTCGATCTCCCACATGCCCGCGTACAGGATCCTCGGGTTCGTCGGATCCATCATCAGGTCGCTGCAGCCCGTGTCCTCGTCGACGTGCAGCACGAGATCCCAGTTTTCGCCGCCGTCGCGCGTACGGTAGACACCGCGTTCCGGCTGCGCGCCATAGATGTGGCCCAAGGCAGCGACAAAGACCGTCTCCGGATCTTCGGGGTGGATGATCACGCGCCCGATGCGCCCGGTCTTCTCGAGCCCCATGTGCTCCCAGTTGCGCCCGCGATCCGTCGAGCGGTAGACGCCGTCGCCGATCGAGATGTTGCCGCGGATGAAGGTCTCACCCGTTCCGGCCCAGACCACATTGGGATCCGACGGCGCGATTGCCAGGGAACCGATCGAGGAGACGCTCTGCTCATCGAAGATCGGGTCCCAGTGCGCGCCGCCGTCGGTCGTCTTCCAGATGCCTCCGGAAGCTGCGCCGGCGTAGTAGACGTTCGCGTCGCCCGGCTCCCCGACCGCCGTGACGAAACGGTTCCCCACCGGCCCGATGTGACGGTAGGCGAGCTCGGCCGTGAGCTCCTCGTCCTGCGCCGCGTCAGACGTCACGTCCGTAGCTTGAGCTGCGGCGACGCACGCACATTGCAACCAGGCACATGCCAGGAATCCGGCCCGAGCCCAGCGCGACGTACCTAGATCTCGGATAGAGCGAATCATGTGCGTGGCCTGCATTCTGTTTCTTGCGAGATGACGTCGTCGCCGGGCCGTCGGCCCGGCGATGTAACACGGTACGGGTTCGGTGAGAGAGCGCAGAGCATCGCATACCCGCAGACTGAGCTGGTTACGAAGCTGCTACAAAAGCGCGCCGGCTGGCATGGCGCAACGTCGCGCCGCTCCATTTGAAGCGCATATGCCGCGCACGCCGATTACACTTGCGCCATGTACTCCCTCCTTGCCGCCTCCTGCTTGCTGCTCTCCTGCGCCGCGCCAGCAGCGCCCGCTTCCACCCCCCAGGCCACGGGAAGCGCCGCGCCACTCACGCTCCCGGAGATCATGGCTGACCCGGACTGGATCGGTCGCGAGCCGGAACGCGCCTACTGGGCCGACGACTCCTCCGCCATCCTGTTCGAGCGCAAGCGCGAGGGCGAGCGGATCCGCGACCTCTACCGGATCGAGCTGTCGACCGGAGAGGTGCTACCCGTTGCAGACGCCGAGCGCGGCTCGGTCAGCGTGCGCGGCGGCGACTGGAGCCCTGATCGACGTCACAAGGTCTTCGCGCGCTCGGGCGACCTGTTCGTGCTGGATCTCGAGTCGGGCGCGGAACGCCAGCTCACGCGCACGGTCGCGCGCGAGCGCGCGCCGGCGTTCGTTGGTGACGGAACACGGATCCGGTTCGATCGCGATGGCGAGACCTACCTGCGCGAGCTCACCAGCGGGCTCGAGTTTCAGCCCGCCGAGCTGCGCTTCGAGGACGATCCCTTCGAAGAGGAGGATGATGATGAGGACGTCGACTACCTCGAAGGGCAACAGGAGCGGCTCTTCGAGATCGTGCGATTGCGGGCGCAACGCAAGGAGCGCGACCGGAACCGTTCCCGTGAGCTGCAGAATGCGGACCCCACCCGCTCTCCCCTGCCGTGGTACCTCGACAAGGGCAGCGAGGCCGTCGCGACCTACCTCGCACCGGATGGGCGAACACTGCTCGCCGTTGTCTCGAAAGAGAGCAAGGGCGATGGCAAGCGTGACCTCATGCCCGTCTGGGTCACGGAATCGAGCTGGGTAGAGACACGCGAGATGCGCGCGCACGTCGGGTATGCCGACGACCGTCCGCAGACGCTGCTACTGCTCGATCTCGAGTCCCGCGAGCGGCGCGAGTTCGACCTGAGCGCGCTGCCCGGCATCTCGGATGATCCCCTGGCATTCCTGGACGAGGACGAGGAGCCCGACGAAGAGGAACAGGACGGTGACGAAGAGACGAGCGAGGACGAACCGACTCCACGCGATATCACTTCCCACATCCTGCGCTGGGCGCCCGACGGCTCCGAGTTTGCCTGCTTCCTTTTCTCGCCCGACAACAAGGATCGCTGGCTGGTGCGCGTCGAGGCCGCGACCGGCGAGCTGACGCCCGTCCACCACGTCCATGACGAGGCCTGGGTCGGCTGGCGCTTTCACGAGCTGGGCTGGTTGCGTGATGGGAGCGGGCTGTGGTTCACGAGTGAGGAGAGCGGCTTCTCCCAGCTCTACATGCACGACCCGCAGACCGGCACGACAGAGAGTCTCGCCACTACGGATGAGGCACGCTTCGAGATCGCCTCCGTCGAGGAGGCTCCGGACGGGAGCGCGCTCTACTTCCGGGCCAACGTGGATCACCCCGGCGTGCACGAGATCTGCCGCTTCGTGCTGCCGGATGGCCCGTTCGAACGGGTGACCCACCTGGGCGGCCAGACGCGCGGCCAGCTCTCCCCCGATGGATTGAAGCTCCTGCTCGTGCACTCGAAAGCTCTGACTCCACCGGAGCTGTGGGTTCAGGAGGCAACACCCGGCGCCACGGCGCAGCGCCTCACGCTGTCGACCACCGAACGGTTCCGCGAACGGGTGCAGACCGTGATCACCCCACCGACCTTCGTCGAGATCCCGTCGCGCCACGGCGCGCCCCTGCACGCACGACTCTATCTGCCCGCGGAAGAGGGCAGCGCGCCGCGGCCCGCCGTCGCCTTCGTGCACGGCGCCGGCTATCTCCAGAACGCGCACAAGGGTTGGTCCGGTTACTTCCGCGAGTTCCTCTTCCACTCCCTGCTGGTACAGGAGGGCTACGTGGTGATCGACGTGGACTACCGCGCATCCGCCGGATACGGGCGCGACTGGCGCACGGCAATCTACCGACAGATGGGCACACCGGAGCTGGAAGACTACGAGGACGCGGTCGCGTGGCTGGTGGCCAACCACCACGTCGACGCCGAGAGGATTGGTGTCTACGGCGGCTCCTACGGCGGCTTCATGGCTCTCATGGCGCTCTTCAAGCAGCCCGAACTGTTCGCCTGTGGTGCCGCGTTGCGCCCCGTAACCGACTGGGCCCATTACAACCACGGCTACACGTCGAACATCCTGAACACCCCGGAGCGCGACCCGGAAGCCTACGAGCGCAGCTCCCCGATCGAGTTCGCCGAGGGCCTCAACAAGCCGCTGCTCATGTGCCACGGAATGCTCGACGACAATGTGCTGGCCAAGGACTCGATCCGCCTGGCGCAGCACCTGATCGAGCTCGAGAAGGAGAACTGGGAACTGGCCCTGTTCCCCATCGAGGCCCACGGCTTCCGCGAGCCCTCGAGCTGGCTGAACGAGTACCGGCGCATCTTCGCCCTGTTCGAGCGCTGGTTGAAGTAGCGCTCCACGCCTCCGGGGCGGGTCTGCCAGCGCACTCGATCGATTCCAACGGTGGGCAGGAAGAGCGCATCTTCACGGAGCTCTACCGGTTCGCCAGGGAGTCTCCGGTTCTCGTCGAGCCGGACTCCGCGCTGAATTCGACGGCGGTATCGCGGCCCACAAGCTCCCCGAGATTGTCGCCGGCTAGCCCGGGTGTCGTCAGTCGTTCGATGGAGAGCTGGTCTCCGTACCCGTGCCCGTCCGTAGCGTGGTCGTCAACCGGAATGCGCCAAAGGCCAGTCCGACAAAGAACGCCAGGGCCAGCACGAGCACTCCGATGCGCACCCAGATCGGATACTGGCCCAGGTCCGCAGACAGAAAGCCCGCGTGCTCCTGCACGTTCTTGTACTGCAGAATGCGTCCGCCCGAGGCGGTCGACTGCTCGCCCCTGCGCACCTGAGTCGCAGCGAGTGCAGCGCGTGCGCTCTCCCTGGGAGTCGTGCCTACAACCTCGGCGCGCGCGGGTCTCGCTGGAGGGCGAGCTTGTGTCGGTTCGGGAGCGGCCGGCGCCGGCACGGAGGAGTCCCAGTCGCCCTCGAGCTCGAGCTCCGTAGCCGGCTCCTGATCGGGCGCGGGAGATCGCTCGGGCTCCTCGGCCTCGATCACCGTGGTCGACCCGGATGGCGCTGTCGCCGCCGGTGCATCCAGGCGGAAACGCAGCTCCAGCTCGCCGAGCTCGAAGCAGGTCCCGTCGGTGAGTTCGCCGCGCTCGACCCTGTGCCGCTCGATGGAGGTCCCGTTGACGGACTCGAGGTCTTCCAGGAACCAGCGATCGCCAGCCTGCACGATGCGCGCGTGGCGTCGGCTCACGGACGGCGCACGCAGCACGACGGCCACCCCCGGCGCGCGTCCCAGATCCACGTCGCCGTCGAAGGCATGGGTCGCGCCCACCTCCGGGCCCGAGAGAACGAACAGCTTCGGCATCAGGTGGCCCGCGCCTCCGCATGCGGGCAGGCGTGGACGGACGGGAGCTGTTCGGGTGAGCTGGACACGATTCGAGGCCGGCCTGGTTCTGACAGAGGGAAACCGGCGCGGAGGCCAAGGGTAGGCTACGCTCTCCGTTCAATGGAAGAGGCGAAGCAGAAAGCACGTGCAAACGACGCCGCTCCCGCGCTGCGGGTGATCGGGCTCTGTCGCCGTTTCCCTGGCTTCCTCGGCCTGCGTTCTCGCAGTGCGTTGCACGACATCGATCTGGAGGTCCCGCGCGGAACATCCCTGGGCCTGATCGGTCCCAATGGTTCCGGCAAGTCGACCCTGCTACGACTCGCCGCGGGCGTCGATCGGCCGAGCTCGGGGCAGGTCGAGGTGTTCGGAATGGACATGACGCGGCGCGCTTCACGCGCTGCGCGAGCACGTCTCGCCTACCTGCCGGATGACTCTCCATTTCCCGCGGAGCTAAGCGCCTGCGCGCTTCTCGATCTGCTCGGTTCCCTCGGCGGATTGCCACGCCGCGAGCGACGACGCCGGGCGGCGCACCTGCTCGAGCGGGTCGGGCTGACCTCTGCGGCGCGCCGCACACTGGGCACGTACTCGCGCGGCATGTTGCGCCGCCTGGGTCTCGCGCAGGCGTTCCTGACCGAGCCGGACCTGGTCCTGCTCGACGAACCGACCGCCGGGCTGGACGCATCCGGCTACGTTGCCCTTGCCGAGCTGACCACGGAAGCGCGCGCCCGTGGTGCGTCCATCGTCGTCGCCTCGCACGTGCTCTCCGACCTGCACGAGACATGTGACCGGCTGGCGGTGTTGATCGATGGTCACCAGGTTGCGTCCGGCACCCCGGCCGAAGTCCTGACGCCCGGCGCTTTGACCTCGGAAGCCGCCCATGGAATGCGCGTCGACGGCCTCGATGCCGCAGCGCGCACGGCCCTTGCGAGCTGGGTCCAGGAACACGGAGGGAGCGTCGACTCCCTGGACAGCGAACCTGGCGGACGCGTGGCCCTCGGCGATCTGTTTCGCCGACTGAGTCCGCCGGAGTCCGGAACATGATCGGTCGGTTCTCCGCCGGCCTGTGCGCACTCGAGTTCCGGCGCGCCACCTGGCGCGTGCTCGTACCGACAGCGCTGCTCCTGGGCCTGGTCCTGACCCTGCGCGCCGGGCCGAGCGCAGGGCTGCCCTTCGAGAACGCTGCGGCCGCGCGCGGGCTGTTCCGTGAGGAGGCCTGGATCGCCACGCTGGTCGCCCTGATTCCCCTCGCAGTGTTCCGCTCAGCGTGCATACCGTGGCTCTGGCGCTCCGGCGAGGCGGAGTGGATCGCGCCGCGCCCCATAGACCGCACAACAGCCGTCGTCAGCACCTGGGCCGGGCTCGCTCTCAGCCTGATGCTGACCCTGGTCGGCGCAGGCCTCTGGATCGAGTCCCGGGTCGATGGCGACAGCGCTGCGCCCGTCTTCCTCGGGAGCCATCCCCTACCGGAAGTGGTGCGCCTACAACCGGGCGAATCGCGCAGCCTCCGCGTGCCCACATCAGCGCTCGCTCCGCACCTGGACGCGCACGAGGTGCGTATGCGTGTGCGCCTCACTATCCTTCCCGGCGGCGACCCCACGAGCGCCGTGCGACTGACCGCCGCTGGTGGTGCGCGGGCGAGCGAGGTCCTGGTAGACGGCCGCACATGGCTGGAGCTCGATTGCTCATTGAACGGCGAGGCACTCGATTGCCAGCTGGAGAACCTGGGCGCGGGCCAGGTGGGCTGCCTCCCCGTGCCCGGTGTCGAGCTCTGGCGCCCGGCCGGAGTGGAGCACCACGCATGGATTGCCCTCGCCACGCGCGCGGCCATCGGACTCGGCTGTGCGACCACAATGGCCTTCGCCATCGCGACATGGATCGGCAGCTTCACCGCGGCCGCGACGGTCCTCGCTCTCTGGCTCGCACTCCTGATGTTGCCGGAGCCCGAGCCCTGGCTGTCCAGCACGTCACTTCCGCGCGCACTTGGCTTCGTGGCCGAAGCGCGGCTCCCGGAAGCCGTCGACCCGCGCGCCATCCTGGCCACCCTGGCGCTCTCGGTCGCGGCATGGGCACTGGCCATTGCCGGCCTGCGATCCTGGAGACACGCGCCGTGACCCACACGCGCGCTGCACACCTTGCCGGCTGGCTCGTGGTCGGATGCCTGCTGCTGCCCTGGCGTGCGCCGGCGCCGCCGACGGAGGCACAGCCGACGCTGATCCGGCGCTTGATCGGTCCCGCTGCGAGTCTTGCGGCGAGCGTCTACTGGATCCGTTTCGATCTGGCCTTGCGCGACGGTGAGCACGATCGTGCCTACGTGCTGGCCGAACGCGCCCTGAGGCTCGAGCCATCCGCCCCTGCGGGCTGGCATACGCTCGCACGCCATCTCATCTTCGATCGTGCATCACTCGAGAGCGAACCCGATCCACGACGGCGTCGCGCCTGGATCGAAGCGGGGCTCGCAGTCTTCGAGCAAGGCGAGGCTGCGACCTCGAACCCGGGGCACCTGGCCTACCTGCGCGGGACGATCCTGACCCTCTACGTGGCCGAGATCGCCGTGGAGATCGACTGGCCAGGCGGGGCCGCGCGCGCCGAAAGCGACGGGCTGCGGGCCCTGGATCGAGCCCGGACGCTCGGCCACGCCCCGGCCGGGGGGACGCTGGAGGGCATCCCACAGCACGACCATGCCCATGAATAGGGGGCCCGCACGGACCCCGCGCGGGCGGGTCCGGCGCCCTTTCCCGACCTGATTCTCGACTACCGACGCGCATACCGTAGCATCCCGTTTCGTGGCTCTGCTATTCGACAGCTGGGTGGTGGATCTCCTTCAGGAGTCCAATTACATGGCACCGTTCGCGGTCCTGCTGCTGTGCGGCATGGGCTTGCCGTTACCGGAGGAGGTCACGCTGATCGGCTGTGGGCTCCTTCTCCACGGAGGTCAGGTCGATTTCCTGCCCATCACGCTGGTCTGCAGCGTCGCGATCTTGATGGGCGACACGGTTCCCTACTGGCTCGGACGACGCTACGGCCTGGGCGCTCTGAACATCGGCTGGGTGGCCAAGGTCCTGCATCCAGAGCGATTCGCCCTGATCGAGAAACGCTTCGCCGCCCACGGCAACTGGGCCATCTTCACCTGCCGCTTCCTGCCCGGAGTACGCATCCCGGGCTACTTCGCCGCAGGCACGCTCAAGATGCCCTTCCTGCGCTTCCTGATCCTGGATGCACTCGGGGTCCTGATTTCGGTGCCCCTGTCGATCCACCTGGGACGCCTCTTCGCGGCCAAGATCGAGGATCTGGAGAAGCAGGTTTCCAACTTCCACCAGCTCCTGGGCTTTGTGGTGGTCTCGATCGTGCTGATCGTCTGGGTGCGCGCCCGCAGCCGGAAGCGCGACCGGCAGGTCGCCGGAGCCGACGGGGCCGCGGGAGCCCTGGAAAAGGCCCAGGCGACCCAGGCCAACGACACCCCCTGAGGGGCCGCGAACGCTGTAGGGTGGCCGTATGGGCGCCTGGAGGCCATGGCCACCAGGGAGCTTCGGGGGCTGAGGGTTGCACCGCCGGGCGCGGTCAGTATCCTTTTGCTCCCATTTAAGTAAGTAGACCCCACGGGGACGGCACCACCACGGGGCCACGCCCCATGCCATCCCAGGCCCGACTTCAGGCAGCCTGCCACAGAGCCCCCCCCCGCAGATTCTCCATGGAAACCTACCTTTACGCCGCCATCGGCGCGAGCGCCCTCGCACTCGTCTTCGCCTTCGTCAAGTACGGCAGCATCATGAAGCGCGATGCGGGCAACGATGTCATGCAGGACATCGCCCGGCAGGTTCAAGAAGGAGCGGCAGCGTTCCTCAAGGCCGAATACCGCTGGTTGGCGATCTTCGTGGTGTTCGTCGCGATCGCGATAGGCATGTCGGATGCTGACAGCGGCCTCGGACCCAAGACGGCCATCGCGTTCGTCGCGGGCGCGATGGCTTCGGCCGCGGCTGGTTACTTCGGAATGCACACGGCCACGCGCGCCGCGGTGCGCACGACCCAGGCTGCACGCGAGAGCTTGACGGGCGCGCTCAGCATCGCGTTCAGCTCGGGCATCGTGATGGGCATGAGCGTTGTCGGCCTGGCGCTGGCCGGCGTCGTCGGCTTCACCATGGCCTACACCGCTGAAGGAATCGACAGCAAGGCGCTCGAGTACGTCCTGGGCTTCAGCTTCGGCGCCTCCTCGATCGCCCTGTTCTCGCGCGTGGGTGGTGGCATCTTCACCAAGGCCGCCGACGTCGGCGCCGACCTGGTCGGCAAGATCGAAGCCGGCATCCCCGAAGACGACCCGCGCAACCCGGGCACCATCGCCGACAACGTCGGTGACAACGTGGGCGACGTGGCCGGCATGGGCGCCGACCTGTTCGAGTCCTACGTGGGATCGATCATCGCGGCCATGACCCTCGGCGCGTTCATGTTCAGCGGCCAGGAGCACATGACCTCCATGGTCATCCTGCCCATCGCGGTCGCGGCCATCGGCATCGTGGCCTCGATAATCGGCACATTCTTCGTGAACGCGAAGGACGAGCACGCAATCCACTCGGCGCTCTTCCGTGGTCTGATCATCGCATCGGTGATCTCGATCGCGGGCAGCGCTGCCATGACCATGGGCGTGCTGGAGTTCCCGGAAGGCGTTTCCGGTCAGAACCTGCTGATCGCCATCATCGCTGGCGTCGTGATCGG
Organism: Planctomycetota bacterium; assembly: GCA_047618565.1. Classification (GTDB taxonomy): domain Bacteria; phylum Planctomycetota; class UBA1135; order UBA1135; genus JBLHKW01. The sequence continues at coordinate 2,510 of JBLHKW010000137.1, read as the reverse complement.
CGTCCTGATCGGCAAGATCACCGAGTACTACACCTCGACCGAGACCAAGCCGGTCCGGAACATCGCCAAGCAGTCCGAGACGGGCGCGGCCACGAACATCATCCACGGCCTGGCGACGGGCATGGAGTCGGTCGCGGCACCCGTGGGCCTGATCTGCATCGCAATCTTCCTGTCCAACGAGATGGCGGGCGTCTACGGCGTCGCGATCTCCGCGGTCGGCATGCTGTCCACCCTGGGTATTTCGCTCGGTGTCGACGCGTACGGCCCGGTGGCCGACAACGCGGGTGGCCTGGCCGAGATGGCCAAGCTGCCGAAAGAAGTGCGCGAGCGCACCGACGCCCTCGACGCAGTCGGCAATACCACCGCCGCCATCGGCAAGGGCTTCGCGATCGGTTCCGCGGCCCTCACGGCGCTGGCCCTGTTCAGCGCCTTCTGCACGCGCGCCGGCGCCCTGCGCGGCGGCGAGACCATGGTGCTCGACATCAACACGACCCAGGTGATCATCGGCCTCCTGATCGGCGGCGTGCTGCCCTTCGTCTTCAGCGCGCTCACGATGCGCGCGGTCGGTAACGCGGCCTTCGCGATGGTCGAAGAGGTTCGCCGTCAGTTCCGCGAGATCCCCGGCATCATGGAAGGCACCGGCAAGCCGGACGCCGCGCGCTGTGTCGCGATCTCGACCGAAGGCTCCCTGCGCCAGATGCTGTTGCCCGGCTTCATCGCCATCGCAGCGCCCATCGCAGTCGGCCTGTGGAACCTGGAAGCCCTCGGCGGACTGCTCGCCGGAGCGCTCGTCACGGGCGTCATGATGGCCATCTTCATGTCCAATGCCGGTGGCGCCTGGGACAACGCGAAGAAGTACATCGAAGGCGGCGCGCACGGCGGCAAGGGTTCCGACCCGCACAAGGCTGCAGTCGTGGGCGACACGGTGGGTGACCCGTTCAAGGACACCTCCGGCCCGTCTCTCAACATTCTTATCAAGCTGATGACGGTCGTCGGCTTGGTCTTCTTGCCCTGGTTCGTCGCGTAGCGCGACAAACACGGAAATCGGAGCAGTACCATCGACTCCCGGGAACTGGCCGCAGCGGCCGCACACCTCGCCGACCTGAAGAAGGGCATGGACATCGTCGTCTATGACGTCGGTGAGCAGATCAGGGTCGCGGATTACTTCGTGATCGTGACCGGCACCAGCCGTCCGCACGTGAAGGCGCTCTTCAACGAGCTCCATATCCGCCTCAAGGCCGCCGGCGAGAGCCACGGCCGCGCGGAGGGTATGGAGACCGGTTGGTGGGTGCTGCTCGATTACAGCGACGTGGTCGTCCACCTGCTGCAACCTGAGGCGCGCGAATACTACGACCTCGAGCGGCTCTACGGGGAATGCCCCAAGCTCGACTGGCAGAGCGTGGAGCTGCCCGAGATCCCGAACCCGACCGAGGTCTGATACGCCGGCTGTCCCCACTCACGGTCAGCCACAAGCCACCCCTCGGGCCCATCAGGCGCCCGGGGGGTGGCTTCATATCGGTTCCCCCGAATGCCTCTCGACTCGAATCGCAAAGCTGCCGATAGACAGCCGGGCCCCCTGCGCGCCGAGGATTGGGGCCCGACGGCATGCATTGGCACCAGTGGAACGACGAAGCCTTTCAACGTGCGCGGGAACGTGGCTGTCCCGTTCTGCTCTTTCTGCGCGCGGGCTGGTGTCCGCGCTGCGATGACCTGGCCAGGGGCGCTCTCGCCAACGAACGCGTCCTGTCCCTGCTGACCGAGCACTTCGTCTGTATCGAAGTCGACAAGGATGAGAGTCCCGACCTCGACGCGCGCTATCGCAACGGCGGCTGGCCCACCCTGGCCTGGCTCGACGCCGACGGCGAGCCGCTCGGCGCCGCGAACAACATCGATGCGGATGCCCTCGCAGAGCACCTGACCCGCGTCGCCGAACACTACCCGGACCGCATGCAGGAGCTGGGCGCGGATCTCGGTGGCGGCAGCCCGGCGACCGAGGCACCAGCCGCGCCGCTCGCCAGCCCGCCGTCCGCACGGCCGGCCGCAGCGTCGGAAGTCTCGATGGCGGTCGTCGACGACGTGGTCGAGACCCTGATAGCAAATGCAGACCCGCTGCATGGTGGCTGGGGTACCCGACAAAAGTTCCCGCACCCTGAAGCGCTGCACTTCCTGATCGTGCGCTGGACCCAAACCGGCGACAAACGCATCCTCAAGATCGTGCTGCGTACCCTGCGCCGGATGCAGACGGGTGAGATCTACGACGCGCTGGAGGGTGGCTTCTACCGCTATGCCAAGCACGCCGACTGGAGCGTCCCGCACCACGAGAAGCGGCTCGAGAGCAACGCGCAGCGCATGCTGGCGTACGTCGAAGCGCACCAAGCCTTCGGGGACGAGACCTTCAAGGAGACCGCCACGGGCATCCTGGACTGGATGCACTCCACTCTCCTTGACCCCAAGACCCAGGCCTTCAAGGGCAGCCAGGATGCCGACCCGATCTACGCGCACCTGAGTAC
>JBLHKW010000136.1:0-13864 GCA_047618565.1 Planctomycetota bacterium | reverse complement strand
GGCGACGAGGTGCAGCTCTCCTCTTTCAAGGGCAAGGTGCTCCTGGTCGAGCTGATCGGAATGACCTGAGGCGCGTGCAATGCGTTCGCGGGCGCGAACGACCCGGACCTCGGTCCGATACGCAACCAGCGCGGCCAGGAGGGCATCCCCTCCCTCGACGACGCGGCGCACGACTACGGACACGTCTCCCTCGATGACGAGGACCTGATCGTCGTGCACATGCTGCTCTACGACTTCGACCGCAAGGCGCCGACCGTCGAGGACGCACGGGAATAGGCCGAGCACTTCGGTCTCGACGGACGCGAGGGCCACGTGGTGCTCGTGGGAGACCCGGGATTCATCGGCCCGAAGACCTTCCGCATGATTCCGGGTCTGCAACTGGTCGACCGCGACTTCGTGCTGCGCTACGACGCAGCGGGCGGGCAGGCACCGGACGACATGTGGACGGAGCTGCTGCCCGCGATCGGCGAGCGACTGGAGCGCTAGTGAACTGACTGGCTTCGGTGTTGGCCGGGTTTGGCCAATCCAAGGTTTGGCGTGTCACCCACCGTGTTTGGACGCGGTCAGGTATTGCAGAGCCCCTCCGCACGGGAGGGTCCATTGGAGACACCCATGTTCGACCCGCCCAGGTGCCCGTTCCGCGGGTGCCCCAATCACTCGTGCCCCGGTCGTGGATTTTTCGTTCGCCATGGCTATTACAAGCCGCAATGTCGCCCCTGGCGCATTCCGAGGTTCCGCTGCAAGTCATGTCGGAGGACCTTCTCGCGTCAAACATTTCGGGCGGACTACCACGACCATCGCCCGGATCTCAATGCACACCTGTTCCGGCTGCTGGCCTCCGGCGTCGGCCTGCGGCAGAGCTCGCGCATGCTCCGGCTCACTCCACGTTGCACGGAGCTCAAGTTTCGCAAGATTGCGCGCCACCTGCGCCGCTTCAATTTAAACGTCCGGGGCCGCCTCTTGGACTGCGCTCGCATTCAGTTTGACGAACTCGAAACGTACGAAGGCCGGCGCAACACACGACCCTTGAGCGTGCCCTTACTCGTCGACCGGGACAGTCGCTTCATCATCTGGGGCGAGTCCGCTCCGATCCGTCCGCGCGGCAAGATGACGCAGCGTCGTAAAGAGGCCATTCACGACGAAGAACGCCGATTCGGCCGCAGGAAGGACCTATCCGCCCGGTCAGTCCTTAGGACTCTTCGCCGTGGGTTTGCGATGACCGTGGCCGGCCAGAGACTCCTCTTCGAGACCGATGAGAAGACGAGCTATCCGCGTCACTTGAGGGCGACACGTGGGCGTTGCCTGATCTCACACCAAAGGACCAATAGCAAGCTTGCCCGTATGACCTGGAATCCACTGTTCCCGATAAACCATACCGAGGCGATGCTCCGCGACACGACTGGCAGGCTTCGACGTGAATCGTGGCTAGTCAGCAAGAAGAGGCGCTACCTGGATATTGGCCTGCACATCTTCATGGCGTTTCGAAACTACGTGCGCCCTAGGTTTAACGGTGAGAAGCAATCGCCCGCGCAGATGATGGGCTTCGTGTCGCGGCTGCTGTCGGTCGGTGAAGTGCTTTCCTGGCGACAAGACTGGGGGCGCGGCAGCATTCACCCCTTGTCGAGACACGGACGAGATACGGTGGAGAGCCGAATGACGCGAATTGCTTGAACAATACGGAATGGGGGGCCAGTACTGCCACGCCCCCTCGCCAACACCAAAGCCATGCAGTTCGCTAGGGATCGATGCGCCTGGAGCAGAGTCCAACGCTGACGAACAGGACAACGGCGCCCGCCAAGTAGACGCCGTAGGCTTCCGCGAAATCGCTGCCGCGCCCGCCGAGGAACGCCGATCCGGTAGCGCCGTGTAGCAAGGCGGACGAGACGACGCCCGCGACGGCGAGGCGCACGCGCGTGCGATCCCGCGGCCCCGAGAGCGCCGGTACGCACTGGGCCACGAGAAAGGCAAGCGGGAATGCGAGCAGGACGTAGTGGTGTTTCCAGCTGCGCTCGGAGAGCATGACCATCGCCAGGGCCAGCATCGAGAACTCGCCGAGCACGGCGAGCCCGTTGCGCTCGGCCACGCGCGGGCGCAAGGACAGCAGCATGCCGGCCAGCACCGCGAGGCAAGTGCACAGGTGCACGGCGCGGAACGCAGCACCCTGCAAGGCGAGCAGGCCGATGCGTACATCCTGGGGGAACTTCGGAGGGTCGGCCTCGATCGCCACGGCGTCGGTCAGGTAGCGGGCCAGTACACCGAACAGGGACTGGTTGATGTGCGCGCTCTGCATCAGGGTCAGCACGCGCCCGCCGAGGTAGGGCGCGACCATCTGGTGCCACCAGGCCAGATCGAGCTCGAGCGTGCGCTCGAGACCGACGAAGGGCGCCGGAAGGAGAGCGCCGAGGAGAAGCCCCAGGGAAAATCCGGCCAGGCCGCGCACGCTCCGGTGCCACAGCAACAGCACCAGTCCGAGCGCGGGCGTCACCTTCATGGCCGCGCCGATTCCGATCCAGAGGCCGGCTGTCAGCGAGCGTCCGCGCTGCCAGCTCCAGGCTGCACTCGCCACCGCCGCGCCCACGAGCAGATTGATGTTGCCGTGCTGGACGTCGGACGAGAGCACCCGGAAGGAGAGCAGCAGCACCACGTACTGGCCCCACACGGGAAAGTCGCGCGCGCGTCCCGCGGCCAGGGCCAGGGCGCGGGTGACCAGCCACCACGCCAGTCCGATCTTGAACGCGGCCCACACAACGGCCCCGAGGTGCTCGCCCAGTGCACGGAACGGCTGCATCACGATCAGGGTCACGGGCAACGTGGGATAACCCTCGTCCACCACACCCGCGTACAGGTCCTCGCCGGCCCAGAGGGCCTGGAAATCATCCTCCCAGCGCAACAGCGCGCTGCGCCCCTGCAGGGCGCGATGGTTCGCCTGGACGAGGGCCATGATCGACAGCAATACGCCGAGGACCAGAGGCCCGTGGCTGCGCAGCCATGCGACCCAACGTTCCCTGCGGGACGTGGACATCAGAGCTTCCCTTGCACGTCGAGGATCATGACGTTTCCTGGCTCGGAGCGTCCCAGGCTGGCGGGCACTCCGCCGGCGAGCTCGGGCCATTGCTCTGCCAGTCGGCGCGGCAGCTCGCGCTTCAGGTCGAGGATGATGTGCAGGGCGCCGTCCTCGCGCGCCGCGTCGATCAGACCGCGCAGGTCGAGGACCTCGCCGCGGCCCTCGGCCGCCACGCGGTAGGCCCAGAGCCCGCGCAAGCGATGGTGTTCGATCTCATCGAAGACGAAGGTCAGATCCGCCGCCACGACCGTACCGCGCTCGATCCCGGCCAGCAGCTGCACATGCCGCGCAGCCTCGTCGGTGTTGCGCGAGAAGTAGCGCCAGCTACGGGAGGCACAGGTCACGAGGAAGATGCTGGCCACGGCGAGGACGACGCGCCGACGGGCGCGCGTGGCCCGGGACGAGACCAGTGAACGCTGCATTCCGGCTGCGACGAGCAGGAGCAAGAAGGGCAACAGCGGCAAGGCGTACTTGGGGGTCTTGCTCTGCGCCGTCAGACCCAGCACCAGGAACGCGACCAGGGTGTAGATCGCGAGCGAGCGGTGCTGGCGACGCAGCCCCAGTCCGGCGCTCACGAGCCCCACCAGGACGAGCAAGCTGGTGGCCACGTCCTCACCGTGCCGCATCCAGCGCCGTGGCTCCTCGAGCAGCTTGGACAGCAGGCCGGTGATGTGAAAATCACGGACCTCGAGGGCCGGATCACGCGCGAACTGCGCCCACAGGGCCGGCAGCTCGCCGGCGATGGCGGCATCGGCCACGTAGAGAGCGGACACCGACGCGGCCAGGATCAGGAAGCCGGAAGCAGCCCACCAGCGACGCTCCATCGCCAGCAACACCGCGCCGGCCGCGACGAAGATCACACCGTTCAGATGCATCAAGACACCTACTCCGGCGAGGATGGCGCCCGCCGCCAGTGCCGCGCGCGACGAATCCTGGACGTAGGCTCGCAGGGCCAGGTAGGACCCCAGGCCGAGCGCGGTGAGGCAGATCTCCGGCCGGAACGTGTACGCGTAGTCCATCGCCAGCGGGTGCGCGAAGAAGAACAGCGGAACCCAGGGCGCGAAGCGCCGATCGATGTGCCTGTCGCGCCGCACGGCGAGGTGCAGCAAAAGTAGCGTGATCAGGAACCAGGGCAGACTCACGCTCTTGATGGCCGCGCTCGACCAGCCGAACAGATCGATCGCCAGCGCGCCCTGGGGAATGAACAGCTTGTGGAAGACCCAGATCCGGTCCTCGTAGCCGAGGAAGCCGTGGAAGAGGTCCGAGCGCACGACGCCATCGCGCGCAAGCAGGTAGGCCTGCTCCCCGAGCCACGCATCGTCGAGATGCGCAAGGCGGTCGGGGAGACTCGCCGCGAAGATCGCACCGAACACGATCCACAGGGCGAGGCAGGTCTGCCGACGGGACAAGGAACGATCTCCGAGGGTGGAACGGGCTGGCGAGCCGGGATGCTAACCGATCGACCCCCGTGGCTCAGGGCAGCAATTCATAGAGCAGGTCGTCGAGGGTCGCGGGGCGCTTCGTGGCGTGTTTCAGGGTGGCGTTCACGACGTCGTCGACCACGCCCGACGCGTCCGCGACGAGCTCGCGGCCCGCATCGGTCAGGCTCGCGAGCGCCAGCCGCGCATCCCTCTCGCTTCGCGACGTATCGACGACGCCTATCTTCTCCAGTGGACGCAGGGCACGGGTCACTCCGGAGGCGGTCAGCCCCAAGGAGCGGGCCAGATCGACCCGGCTGCAGCGACCACCGGGCGCCCGGAGAAGGGTCTCGAGGATGCGGTACTCGGCGAAGCTGACGCCCCTCACGGCGGAGAGGCTGGCATCGAGTGAACGCTCGAGGCGGCGCCAGGCGGAGGCCAGATCGAGGGCGAGCTGTCGGTGCCGGATCGAGGGTCGCTTCATGACGTGAGCCTACCCTATCACGTACCTATCACGCACTTCTCATGCGTCTATCCTGCACCGGGCCCCTGATACAGCATCCATACGGGCTCGCACCGGGCTGCGCGGGCTCGCACCGGTAGAATCGAACCCGTCCCGCGTTTCCAATGATCGCATCAAGGAAAGAGAGCTTTGAGAATCACGACGAGTATTCGGACGGCCTGCCTGGTGTGCGCAGGGACACCCTTTGCGACGGCCCAGGACTTCAACGTGGACGTGGGCCAGCCGGGCACGGCCCCCCCGAGCAGCTACGCCGCGGCCGGGCTCCCGGGCGTCTGGAACAGCCTGCTCGGCACCGCTGCAGCTCCCGCATTGCCGACCTTTGGGCTGATCGCGATGACCGCAGCATTCCTGCTCCTCGGCAGCCGCGCTCCGCGGCGGCAGCAAACCGCAACCGCGGCGTGACCGCATGAAGCTCGTCCTGCTCGCACTGGCGTTGACGGCCGGCTGCGTGACCACTCCGCCGAGTCAACTCGTCCTGCCCCGGGGCGTGGTGCGGGACGGCGTTTGCATCGACGTGACCGGGATCATGGGTACGTGGACGCGCCCGCGGGCGTTCCTGGGGACCGTTCAGAATATCTCCGGGAAGCCCATTCAAAAGTGCAGCCTGCGCATCGATGCCATCGGCTACCAGGGAAGAGTGGTCGGCCGCGCGAGCGCCGTGATCGAGAATCTTGGGGTCGGCGAGCGATGTACGTTCCGGGCGAAGTTCCCGGGGCCCAGACCCACGGGAATGCACCAGGTCACCATCGGCGCCGCCCGCGCGCAATACTGACCCGGCTCCCGGTAGACGTCGCCACAGTCCTCGGCCGACTTGCGACCCAACTGCGCATGAACGCGGTGCAAGCCACGGGAGAGCCCCCCCCAGAGGCGCAGCATCTGCCCCTCCCGGCGTCGCCCTCAGCCCCAGCGGGGTATATTTCATCGAAGACTGAAAAGGCGCCCGCGGGGCGTCTCTCGCCCCTTATCGATCGAATCCCAAGCTTCCCCTTTTTCGCAGCCCCGCGCAGCGGGCAGACAGCACCATGACTACATCGAGTTCAATCGCTCGCGCCGCACTGGCATCGGCCGTCGGCGCATCCCTGTTTACGGCCCCGGCCCTGGCCCAGGGCGCCGATGGCATCTGCCTTCCCGACGACCAGGCGAACAACCTCTGCTTCGTCTCACCGAGCGGCTTCATAGTCGAGGCCGTCACCGGAGATCGCGGCGAGTTCCCCGTGCTCAACGACCACGGCGATAGCGTCTTTGCGTACCGCATCACGGGTCCCTCCATCGACGGCAGCAGCTGTCAGGGCATCCACGACATCAGCCATGCCGATATCATCATCCCCGACTGCGCCGACGCCCCGCTTACACTGATCAGCTCGACACCGGAAGGCCAGACACTACCCGGCGGAGATCCCTCCTGCGGCTTCGGCCGCGGCGATGACGGCGCGTACGTCTTCAAGTGGGACGAGGGCGTGGCCTGCGACGGCAGCGAGACCTTCTCACTGGTAATGGCGGGCTCGGTTCCGGCCGCCCCAACCTCGTTCCTGCTCAAGGCGGCGCTCGATTGCGACATCGCCACGATTCTCGGCCCGGACTGCGGCTCCCTGCCGTTCAAGTACTGCGAGGGTGGCACGAACTCGGTCGGCACGTCCGGCAGCATCGACTACACGGGCAGCACCTCGATCTCCGAGAACAACTTCTACCTGACGGCGAACGGACTACCCCCGAACCAGCCTGGTTACTTCTTCTACGGAAGCAAGCGCATCGAGGTCCCGTTCGGTAACGGCCTGCGCTGCATCGGCGGCAACATCGTCCGCTACCGCAAGATCGGCATCAGCGTGACCGGCGACACCGCGGTTCACATGGACTTCACGCGCGCGCCGCTGACCAACATCGTTCCCGGTGTCGGTTACTACTTCCAGCTGTTCTACCGTGACGCCCCCGGCGGCGGCGACGGCTTCAACACGACCGACGCGCTCTGCGCCACGTTCGCACCGTGATCCTGTCGGCCTGAGGGCCGACCGCGTGGAGCACTCGATGCTCCGGCGCATCACTTACCCGTGATCAGAGGGAGGCCGATGGCCTCCCTCTTTCTGTTGAGGCGAGCAAGTGCAATGGTGACTACGGGCTGCTCGGTAGGCAGCAGGTCGCGTGAAGCCGCCCGTCCCCAGACTCCGCATTCCCCTCCGCCCCCGATGGCACAACCGGCCTCGGACCGCTCCTTCAGCGATGATGTCGCCACCCTCTACGAGTCGACACTCGTCCCGCTCATCTTCGAACCCTATGCTGACGACCTCGCTGCCAGGGCAAGGGGCATGCGCCCGGGTCTGTCCTGGAAGTCGCCGGCGGTACCGGCGCGGTCACGCGCGCTGGCAACGGCGCTGCCGGCCAGCTGCGTTTTCGAGGCGACCGACCTCAACGTCGCCATGGTCAACCACACCGGGCGCGTCGGGACCGGCCGCCCCGCCACGTGGCGCCAGGTCGACGTAATGAGGCCTCACTGAAAGACGATGTTGAAGCCGTCCGTCAGGTTGTAGCCGAGCAACATCGCCATCTGGTCGCGGAACCAGTACTGAAAGTTCAAGCTGGCGCCGGAGAAGATGCTGGCCCCGTAGCTGGCGCTGAAATCCACCGCACGCACAGTGGTCCCTGCCGAGTTGCCATTCATGGGCCCGGACTTCGCGAGGGGATACATGCGCTTCGACATGGGCACGCCGACGCACCGGAACCCATCGCCAAACGGAGCGCCGGCCAGCTGGTTCGGCCCGAAGTAAAACAGTCCGGTCACATCCTCCGGGCAACCGCTGGCGATCAGTACCAGATCCGCCGCAGCAGCGAGCGCGCTGCCCGACGCACAGATACGAGCGCCTTCCCCTGCCGAGTTGGGCGCCGTCATGCAGTAGCTCGTGCCGAGGATCGCACTCGTGGTGAAGGTGGTGCGATTCGTGACCTCGAAGCGCGCCTCGTACAGGAAGCCGTCACCACCGGAGGTCTGCGTCGGTCCACTTCCCAGGAGCAAGCTGGCCGCCAGAACATCGAGCGTGTACTGGGTGCTCGGCCAGAGGCAGTCGCTCGGTGTCCAGGACAAGCTGCACGGATCCGCGTCGACCTCGAACGCGGGCGCCTGCCCCATCGGGTCGGATAGCTCGACGTGCAGTGCAAGGCCAGGTTCCCGCAGTCGGTCGTAGGACACGGACCGCTGGAACACTGCCACGTGAGCGTCGGGAAGAGCGCGACATCCGTCTGGTTGTGCGCGGGGAAGGCGACGTCGCCGAATCCGGTAACCGGTTCGGGATTGCAGCCGGGGCTGTAGGCCAGTGTCACCGCACCCGCGCCGCCCGTGAGCACGAAGTCGAAGCTGCTGAAGCCGCCGATGGCGACCGAGATCGCACACAGACTGCCGAATCCCGTCAGGCTGGCTCGCAGCTCTCCGCTCGGCGTCGGTGCCAGGGCCAGCTGGGTCCCGTTCGGGGTCTGCACGCTGTAGGACCCGGCGAGATGGACTCCGCGAACCGTGAACGCAATCCCGTAGGAACCCGGCACCAGCGCACCGTCGACTCGCTCGAGCCCAGCGACGATCGCAATACCACGGATGTTGGCCATGCCCTCCCCTGCGCCGGCGGGCATGGCGCCGCGGAGCTGGTAACGACCATGAAGGCTTGTGCGAGGGCGGCGAGACGGAGCGGAGACCCGGGCCGGCTGGCACTCCCGGGAGCGGCTTCAACAAGGTCCGTGAAGCAGGCGCCAGCGTTGCTGATTTCCCGCCACCCCCCGCCCCGGCGGACGCGATGGGGTCAATCGGCGCCGACGCGCCCGGCCGCTTCGCTCGCCGGGACCGCCCGCGCGGGAGCCAACGCCCCCTCGAGCCGCTCCAGCTCGAACTTCACGAGCCGCGCCGTGTACATGGGATCGGACATGCGCCGCCGGGAGCGCTGGATGGCCTCGGCCAGCCAGTACGCGCGCCACGAACCGCTCACCAGGAATCCGAGCGCGAATGCGATGGCGACCTGCATCCTGTCCGCCCCGTCCCCGAGAACCATCGTCCAGAGCGTGTAGGTCGAGCCCGTCAGCAGACCGATCAGCACAGCCCAGAAGAGGCAGTGCCCGACGTTACGCGCCTTGACTCCCGCACTCATCGTGTCCCACTCGCTGTAGAACCCGCGCGCCACCCGCGCGTCACAGCCCGGACATTCCTCGAAGGGCTTGCCCGGTGTCACCCGCCGCTGGGCGTCGGGCACCACGCGCGCCGCACATTGATCACAACTGGCCTCCACGACGCGAGTCTGTACCAGGAACACTCGCGCGCTTCACCACGGCCCCGAGCCAGGCCCGTAGACCTCTGGCCGGCAACGGCTTACGAGCGAGGATCCGGGCACACCTGCCACTCATGGCGGGCCTGCGTCGTGGCGACATGATGGGGATGCGTTGGGTGGATCTGGATCTCAACTCCTTCCCCCCCACGCTGACCATCCGGGGCGGGAAGGCTCGGCACCGGGTGGATGTCATCCCCCCTCGGTCTGAGATTGCGGCGGAACTGCAGGCTCTCAAGCCCGCCAGCGTCCATCCCACGGCGAACGTGTTCCCCACCTCCGTGACCCACATGACCCGCCGAAAGGACTTTGAGCGGGCCGGGATCGTCCTGGAAACGCCGGACGGCCATGCTGACCTGCACGCCCTGAGGCACACACTCGGGACCCGATTGGCGGAGGCGGGCGCCCCCGTGGCCAAGCTCAGGAAGCTCATGCGGCACGGCCACGTTCAGCTGACCCTGGACTATTACGTCAAGCTGGACCCGTAAGGGCTGGACGAAACCCTCCTCGGAGGGCTCAACCTCATGCCTTCAACCCACACGAAACCCTGAAGCCCCGAACTTTTTGCCGTGGGCATCCTGGAGCTGGAGCCCGAGATCCGGGAGCTGATCCGCGCGGCGGCCTAGCAGACTGCGATGCCCCGAGCCCACGCTATACTTCCGCCCCAGGCACGCCCTTACCCACTACAAGACGCCAGCGCGCGGACCGAACCAGCACATGAGACTCCCCTTCTTCTTCGTGGCCCTGCTCACCATCTCGTCGATCGGCAGCCCTTCCCTGGCGCAAGAGAGCAAGCCCAACATCGTCTTCATCCTCGTGGACAACTGGGGCTGGGGCGACGTCAGCATCCAGGGAAGCCCGACCCAGACACCCCGCGTCGACCGGTTGGCACACGAGGGCCTGCGCTTCACCAACTACAACGTCGAGAACCAGTGCACGCCTTCACGTTCCGCCATCCACACCGGGAGGCTGCCCATTCGGTCTGGCACGCAAGCCGTTCCTCCTCCCGGCTCGCCCGGTGGGATGTGCCCGTGGGAATACACGATTGCCGAGCTCCTGTCCGACGCCGGCTATGCGACTGCCGCCTACGGAAAGTGGCATCTCGGCGACATCAACGGACGCCTGCCCAATGATCAGGGCTACGACGAGTGGTGGGGAATCACGGAGAGTGCCTTCATGGCAAGCTTCACGAACACCCCTCAGTTCGATGCTGCTGTGTGTCCGATCCCACGCCTCTGGACCGGCAGGAAGGGCCAGTCGTCGAAGCCCCTAGAGGAGTTCGATCTGGAGAACCGCGCCCTCGTCGATCGGATCGCAGTCGAGAAGACGATCGCCTTCATGAAGTCCCGGGCGGTCGAGAAGAAGCCATTCTTCGTCTATGCGGCCCTGACGCAGCTCCACCCCCCGTTCCTGCCCCATCCTGACTTCAAGGGCAAGTCGCGCGCCGGAGCCTATGCCGACATCCAGATGGAGGTCGATCACCACGTCGGAATGCTGCTCGATGCGATCGAAGACGCTGGGGTCGGGGAGAACACGATCGTAGTCCTTACCGGCGACAACGCCGCTGGCAACGAGACGGACGAGGGTGGCTCGAACGGCCCTTGGCGGGGTGGCCTCAGCACGGCCTACGAGGGCGGAACGCGCACCGTCGGGATGGTCCGCTGGCCGGGGAGGATCAAACCCCGCGTCTCGGACGAAATCGTGGCCTGCCTGGACTGGATGCCGACGCTTGCGAACCTGATCGGGGAGGGGCAGCGAGTGCCAACCGACCGTCCGGTCGACGGCGTCGACCAGTCAAGCTTCTTGCTGGGGTCGGAGAAGTCGGCGCGCGAGCATGTCGTGACGTACGTCGGCGACAAGGTCTTCGCGGTGAAGTGGCGCACGCTCAAGGTTCACTTCTACACGGCGGAGAGCACGTTCTCGCCGATCGTGCAGCACACCTTCCCGCAAGTGTACGACGTCAAGAATGAGCCCGGAGAGACGCGGGAACTCTGGAAGACCGAGGGGTACTCCCACGCATGGGTGATGCGCCCGGTCATGAAGATCCTGGGAGAACTCGCCGCAAGCCAGGAGCAGTACCCCAACATTCGAACTGGACAGGAGTTCACTGGGTACAAGTAACGCGCGTGTCTACAGCCCTCACCCCAGTGCTCAGGAAGCCGTTCGACGTGCTCGCCAAGGGGCTCGTCGGAGCTATGGGCGAAAGATGGTGACCCCGTGGGGATTTGAACCCCAGTCGCCAGGATGAAAACCTGGTGTCCTAGGCCTGACTAGACGACGGGGCCACCTGAGTCTCGACCGCGGATTCCGCGGGCGAGGGGAGGACGATACGGGGCTGCGGGTGGGGATTCAACCGGGCACGGAGGATTTTTGGAGGTCCTGGATCAGGAAACGGGGGGGCGTTTCCAGCCGGCGGATTGGAGGCGGGTGATCACGTGGCGGTACTCGCGTTCGAGGCCGTCGATGAGGTCGCCGGGGCCTCGGGCTGGGGCTGGGAGGACGTCCCAGGTGTAGGTCTCGATCTCGACGTGGAGCTCGTCGGTGGTCCAGTCGGTGGGGCTGGCGAGGCAGAGGTCGAGCAGGTGGTCGGCGTGGGCGCGGGTGGTGGTCAGGCCGGCGCCGATCTGCTCGCGGTCGACGGGGACGTGGAAATGGCAGCGCCAGGAGGGGCTGGTGGTCCAGTCGGGGGCGGACGGGGAATCCAGGGCTGCGGCCAGGTCGGGCAGGTCGTCGCAGGCCAGGAGCTGGGCGTCGGGCTCGGCGGTGGCGCGGGCGGTGACCTGGTGCAGGTAGCGCTCCTCGTCCATGGCCAGCAGCTGGGCCTGGGCAGCGGGGTTGGCGGCCGGTGCTTCGAGGTGGAGGGCGCTGGAGAACTGGAGCTTGCCGAGCGGGCCGCCGGCGGTGGCGAGGGACAGGGCGCGTTCGGGGTCTTCGTACTCGACGGCGGAGTGGCAGCAGTCCAGGCAGGTGCCCAGGTGGCGGGCGGCCAGGTGGGCGGCGTCGGTGCGGTCGAGATCGGGGCCGGCGAGGATGCGGGCGAGTTCGGCGCGGGCGAAGGAGAGGTAGGCGAAGAGCTTGGCGGAGTCGTTGGCGCTGGAGCGCGGCTCGGCCTCGACGGAGAGGACCAGCTGCGGTCCCCCATCGGCCTCGATGCGGGCGAAGTGCTCGACGGCGCGCGCCATGTTGGCGGCGCATCCCGTCAGGTCGCCGGCGCCCTTGATCCAGGTGCCGAAGGCGCCGGCGTGGGTGCTGATGGAGATGTGCCGCGCGGAGAGAGGGATCTCGTCGGTGGCGCGCGCCAGGGCGGCGGCGCAGTGGGCCACGGCGCTGGTAAAGGCGACGCGCTCGTCCTCCATCCACGTGGGACGGTAGACGTCGTGCTTCAAGGGGCCCGCGTTGAAGCCGCCGTAGGGAAAAGCGTTGAAGGTGAACGGGTCCAGGCTCTCGGCGCGCAGGAAGGCGTCGAGCTGGTCGAGGTCTGCGGCGCCGCCTGGGCGGGCCAGGTGCTGGGCGAGCTCACCGGCCAGGTACATGCCGATACCGAACGGCCGGCCGTCCGCCAATCGGTCGCGCAGGGGCAGGGTCACGGCGCGCATGCCGCGTTCGATCGAGGACAGGTCCTCGGCCGCGTGCACGTTCATGCAGTAGGCCAGGCGCACGCTGCGGCCCGGGGCGTCTTCGTGTACCCAGCGCATGGATCACTCGCCGCTCTGCGCGGCGCGTGCGCTCAGAGCGGCAGGCCTTCGTCAATCAGGAGCACCGGGATGGAGTCGCGGATCGGATAGACGATCTTGCCGTCCTCGCGCACGAGGCCGCCGTCGAGGGCGTCGGCCACGACCTTGCCGCCGACGTTCTTGAAGTCCCCCGCCGCGATCTTGGCGTTGACCTCGGTCAGCAGCTCGGCGGCCGCCATGCTCAGGCCTTGGTGGGTGTCCGGGCACGCGAGGATCTCGAGCAGCTCGGGGTCGATCAGGGGTTGGTTGCTCAAGGTTCGTCCTCGTTCTGTCAGCGCGCCCTGCCCGTGGTCATCCACGGGATCGAGGCCCAGCTGCGAGGGCGGACTCTACCCATTTAAGCACGTCGATTACAGGCTGGGCGCCGGGGGCCGTGGATCGGGCTGAACCTGCTACGATCCCCCACCGTTCGATCAGCCTGCCATGAGATATCGCCCCTCCGAGAACCCGCGCGCGCCCTGGGTGCTGCTGGGTCTGTGCATTCTGGTCTTCGGCGCCGGACAGGCCTGGGCCGCGGCCTCGGCCCAGGATGAGGCGCAGGATGTGGCCCCGGGCATCCTGCTTCCGGAGAGCCGCGCGGCGCGCGCTTGGGCCGGAGCGGACGCGCACACGCGACCGGCCGAGCTGCCGCACGAACTGCTCGCGCTCGGAGAGAATGCCTGGCAGCAACCCGAGTGCTGGCGCCTGTGGGGCGAGCTCATCGCGGCCGAACGGGCAGACCCGGGGAGCGACGCGAGGCGACCGGCGCTGCTCTGCCTGCTCGCCCGCCGCCAGGGGCGCAGCCTCGATGCCTGGGCGCACTACTCGGCCCTGACCGCCTCGCCCGCCTG
>JBLHKW010000135.1:0-14343 GCA_047618565.1 Planctomycetota bacterium | reverse complement strand
TCCTTGATGCGGTGGTCGCGCCCGGAGGCGCCGCCGTGGCCGGCCTTCATGTCGATCTTGATCACCAGGCGGTTGTTGTCGGTCTTCAGCGCGCGCAGCTTGGCGACCCACTTGGCGGGCTCGAAGTACTGGACCTGGGAATCGTGCAGGCCGGTGGTCACGAGCATGCTCGGGTAGGCCTGGGCCACGACCTGGTCGTAGGGCGAGTACGAGAGCATGTAGCGGTAGTAGCCCTCCTCGTTCGGATTGCCCCACTCGTCGTATTCGGAGGTCGTCAGGGGGATCGTGTCGTCGAGCATGGTCGTCACGACGTCGACGAAGGGCACCGCGGCGATGAGTCCATCGAACAGGTCGGGGCGCATGTTTGCCACCGCGCCGATCAGCAGACCGCCCGCGCTTCCGCCATAGCCGTAGAGGCTGCTCGGTGACGTGTATCCAGCCTCGACCAGGTGCTCGGCGCAGTCGATGAAGTCGGTGAAGGTGTTCTTCTTCTCGTGCAGCTTGCCGCCCTCGTACCAGGCGCGCCCCATCTCCGAGCCACCGCGCACGTGGGCGGTGGCCGCGATGAAGCCGCGGTCGAGCAGCGATATGCGTGACGAGCTGAATGACGCGTCACTGCTGGATCCGTAGGATCCATACGCGTACAACAGCAGCGGATTGCTACCGTCGCGCTCGACGTCGGTGCGATAGACCAGGGAGATCGGGACCTGGGTGCCGTCGCGCGCCGTCGCAAGGAGCCGTTCGGTGACGTAGTTCTCGCGGTTGAAGCCTCCCAGGACCTCGTCGCGCTTGAGCAGGCGTGGTTCGCCGCTCTCCAGGTCGTACTCGTAAACAGAGCCCGGTGTGCGCATGGACGAGTACCCGTAGCGCAGCTGGGCCGTGTCAAAATCCACGTTGCGGGTCAGGCGAATGCTGTACGCGGGCTCCTTGAAGTCGATCGTGTGCCATTGGGTCTCGGACCAGCGCCGGTAGCGCAGCTGGCCGAGGCCGTTCTTGCGCTCGTCCAGGATCAGGTGTCCCGCCAGCACCTCGAAGCCTTCCAGGAGCACGTCATCCCGGTGCTCGACGACCTCTTCCCAGGCGCCGCGCTGGGTGTTGTCGATGGCCGTGCGCATCAGCCGAAAGTTCTGGGCGCCGTCATTGGTGCGCACGTAGAAGTGCCCGCCGAAGTGGTCCAGCTCGTATTCGTGGTCGCGCGCGCGCGGCAGGAAGACCTTGAAGTCCCCGTTGGGATTGTTGGCGTCGAGGTAGCGTGCCTCGCTGCTCAGGGTCTGATCCGAGCTGATCACCATGAAACGCTTGGACTTGGTCTTGTTCACGTAGCAGCTGAACGTGTCGTCCTCTTCCTCGAAGATCAGCGTGTCCGTGGCCGTGTCGGTGCCGATGGTGTGGCGCCAGATCTGATACGAGCGCAACGTCTCGGGATCCTGCTTGGTGTAGAAGAGCGTCGCGTTGTCGTTGGCCCAGGCCACGTTGCCCGTGGTGCTGGGGATGACCTCGTCGAGGACCTGGCCCGTGCTCAGGTCCTTGACGTGCAGCGTATAGAACCGCCGGCCGACATTGTCGATGGCGTAGGCCATCAGATTGCCGTTCGTGCTGATCTCACGGGCACGTACCGAGCAATAGGGCTGCCCGACCGCCAGCTCGTTGACGTTCAGTAGCACTTGCTCCGCATCCTCCAGGGTGCTGCGCTTGCGACAGTGGATGGGATACTCCTGTCCGACCTCGTAACGGGTGTAGTAGTAGTACCCGTCGTAGGAGTAGGGCACGCTCTCGTCGTCCTGCTTGATGCGGCCCTTGATCTCGTGGAAGAGCTCGTCCTGGAGCGTCTCCGTTTGCGCCATCATCGAGCGCATGTAGGCGTTCTCTGCCTCGAGGTGCGCGATCACCTCGGGCGATTCGCGCTGGTTCATCCAGAAGTAGTTGTCGACGCGCACATCCCCGTGGATCTCCAGTTCGTGCGGGGCGATCCTGGCCCTGGGGGCGGCGACGGTGCTCGGGGTGGAACTCATGTCGGCGGCCGATCGGTCCTGGGAGTCGTCGCGACTCTGGCAGGCGGGGGAGAGGGCGAGGATGAGGATGAGGAGGCAGGGGGGGCGCATCGGGGCTCCAGCACGCGTGAGGGCGGACGACGGACGGGTTTCTGAGCGGCGCATGGTAGCGCCGGCGCGCCGGAATTGGGGGCCGGGATGGGGCCGTCGGCCAGCGTGCCCGCCTCAGCTCTCGTACCCGTCCTCGTTGCGCTTTGCGATCTGCTCGACCTCGGCGCGTGAGTAGAGCTTGCCGGTCCCGGCGCCCGGGCAGGTCTTCAAGACCTCGTCCTGCCACACCTCGCGCTTCAGGTTCTCCTTCCAGAAGGGCCAGGTACGGCACTGCATCGGGCGCACCGGGTACACGTCGCAGCGATTTCCAGCGCCCAGGAACGGGCAGCGCGGATGGTCGCTCTTCAGCACCGTCCAGCCGTCCTCTTCGGTGCAGTAGGCCTCCCGGAACGCCAGCTCGCTCAGGCCCAGGTGATCTGCCATGGCGCGCACCTCTCCATCCCCCATATACAGGTGGGAGTACTCGCCATGGGATTCGCAGCAGGCACCGCACTGGCTGCATTCGAATCGCAAGCCCTTTGCGTACCACGGTTTAGGTGTCATCTGGCAGGTCTTTGCTCGAGTGTGCGGAAACTGCGCAATCCCGCTGGGTAATGTGTTTAATGAGTGTGCGTTTTCACTCAGCTCGACGCTCAAAGCGTTCGTGTGCCCGAACGGGTGGTGCGATGCGAGCCTGCCACCGGAAGAGCCAGAATATGAAACTGACCGTCGTAGAGGAAGGGGTCCAGACCCAGCTCGAGCTCCCGGGATCCGTGATCACCATCGGTCGTGCGCTGGACAACGACATCCGGCTGTCGAACACCCTGGTCTCGCGCCACCACAGCCGCATCGACAGCCAGAGTGGGGGCGCGTGGGTGATCGACCTCGGTTCGGCCAACGGCACATCTGTAAATGGGGAGAAGATCTCCCGTCGACTGCTCGGGGCTGGCGACGAGATCGACGTCGGGGGCACGCGTCTGATTCTCGAGACCGATGACGGCGAAACCGAAGGCCTCGACCAGACCCAGCGGCTTCCCGGTGCGGACGACCTGGACGAGGACGTCGGCATGCGCACGCTCTCCGGTGAGGGGCGACGTGAGCGCGAGAACCTGCGCGTCTTCGCGCGCATCACGCGCGAGCTCGTCCGGGAGACAGACCTCATGCCGTTGCTGCGCTCGATCGTCGACTCGGCGGTCTCCCTGGTGGGCGGCGAGCGGGGTTTCATCCTGTTGAAAGAACAGAGCGCGGACGAGCAGACGAAGGAAGGGGGGGGAGTCTCGGAGATGACCGTGCGCATCGCCCGTAGCTTCGACCACTCGGACATCGTTGTGCCGCGCTCACGACTGTCGATGGGGATCGCGAGCAACGTCGTGCGCGATGGCAAGGCGGTCCTGTCCGTCGACGCCTCCCAGGACGATCGGTTCGAGGGTATGGCGAGTGTCGAGGACCTGCGCTTGCGTTCGGTCATGTGTCTCCCGATCGAGGCCGATGGTGGCCTCGAGGGTGTCCTCTATCTGGACAATCGCCTGCAATTCGGGGCTTTCAGCCAGGAGGACCTCGAGCTGGTAGAGCTGTTCGCCAGCCAGGCCTCGATCGCCATCCGGAACGCCAATCTGGTCGGCGCTCTACGGGAGAAGAACCAGCGCCTTGAGGCTTCGCGGGAGCAGATTGGCCGCCTGAACGAGCAGCTGGGCCGCAAGGTACGCGATCGCGATACCCAGCTGGCGGTGGTGCGCGCCGAGCTGGGGCGCGAACGTGGGCGCTACGACTACACGGCGATCGTGGGTGCTTCGGACGCCATGCGCAAGATCTTCCAGCAGCTGGATCGCATCATCGAATCCGATCTGCCGGTCCTGATCGAGGGCGAGAGCGGTACGGGCAAGGAACTGATCGCGCGTGCCATCCATTTTAATGGCGCGCGCAAGGAGCGCCCCTTCGTGATCGAGAACTGCGCGGCCATACCCGACGCTCTGCTCGAGTCGGAGCTCTTCGGGCACGTGCGCGGTGCCTTCACGGGCGCCTACAAGAGCCGCAAGGGTCTGCTCGAGCAGGCCGATGGCGGCACGCTCTTCCTGGACGAGATTGGCGACATGAGCGCCGAGATGCAGAAGAAGCTCTTGCGCGTCATGCAGGAGGGCGAGTTCCGGGTGCTCGGCTCGGACCGCATCGTCAAGGTCGACGTGCGCGTGCTTGCGGCCAGCCACAAGAAGCTCGAGGACCTCGTGCGCGACGGGAAGTTCCGCGAGGATCTCTATTACCGGACCGCGGTACTCAGCGTGCCCCTGCCGCCATTGCGTCAGCGCCGGGACGACATTCCCATTCTGGCGGAACACCTTCTGGCACGCGCGGCGCGCGAGGCGGGAAGCGATGTGCCTGATCTACCGCACGAGGTGATGTCCGCACTCGTTTCCTACGACTGGCCCGGCAACGTGCGCGAGCTCGAAAACGAGCTGCGCCGGGTCGTCGTTCTGGGCCGCGACGGAGTGCAGCTGGAGCACCTGTCCGACTCCGTCCGCCTGGGCCGCTCGCGCGTGCGCGTGGATGGAACCGGAGGTGAGGTCGAAGTGGCCACCTCGGGCGAACTGCGCGTGGCCGTGGCGGAACTCGAGCGGCGTTCGATCGAGGCGGCTCTGGTCCAGGCCGGCGGCAACAAGAGCCGGGCGGCGAGTCAGCTCGGGATCAGTCGCTTTGCCCTGCAGCGGAAGCTGGACAAGTACGGACTCGGCAAGTCAAAATCTGCGGACCAGGAGGAGCAGGGCCCGGACTCGGATCATGATGCATGATATTCGGGAGCAGGCCGCACTCCTGGCGGAGTGAGAACATCTGATGGCCTCAGCTGACGAGAGCGCAGATCCGCTGGCCGACGCGTTCCCGAGCGTTCCGGGCTACCGGATCGAGGCGGTGCTCGGGCGCGGCGCGACCGGCGTCGTGTACCGCGCGACGCAGCTTGCCGTCAATCGCCCCGTGGCGCTCAAAATCCTGCGCCCCGAGCTCGTCGGCACGAAGCGCGCGGTGCTGCGCCTGCAGCGCGAGGCTCGCACCGCGGCACGCCTGGCCCACCCGAGTATCATCTCCGCCATCGACCTGGGCGAGGTCGGCGGCGTCTGGTGGTACGCCATGGAGCTCGTCGAAGGACAGCCCCTGTCGGAGCGTATCGAGGAGCGCGGACAGCTGAGCGAGCGCGAAGCGCTGCGGCTGTTCAGTCCCCTGTGTGATGCGCTGCAGCACGCGTTCGAGAGTGGCGTTGTCCATCGTGACATCAAACCCGCCAACATCCTGATCGACGTCCACGGTCGCGCGCGCCTGGTGGACCTCGGTCTGGCCTACGCCGACGGCGATCCCCTGTTGACGGCCCCCGGCTCGACGCTCGGCACGCCCCATTTTATCAGTCCTGAGCAGGCGCGCGACCCCTCATCGACGGACACGCGCAGCGACATCTGGTCCCTGGGTGCGACCCTCTACCACGCCCTCTGCGGACGCCCACCCTTCGCCCATGACGGCCAACAGGGGAGCGTCGCGGAGGTTCTTTCTCGCGTTCTCTACCAGCGCATTCCGGATCCGCGCCAGCTGGCCCCGCACCTGTCCCGTGGAATCTCCTACGTCATCCGCAAGTGTCTCAACCGGGATCCGGCGCGGCGTTACCAGGAGCCGGACGAGCTGACCCGGGATCTGGAGCGCTTGCGTGAGCGGCGCGCGCCGGAGATCCGCGCCGGCGCGCTCGATCCCGTTGCGCGCGACGAGGGGGCATGGCGCAGTCCGAGATCCCTCGCGATCGCGGGCGGCACGCTTGCGATCGGTGCGCTGCTGCTCTCCGTGGTCGGAGCCCGCTGGGGCCTGTGGGGATCGTCCGCCGCAGCCGAGGGGATTCTGCGGGAGGCCGAGTCCTGGCCCGAGATCGAGCAGGTCGGAAGCCGCTTCAAGAGTGGACAGATGCGGCACCAGAGCGCCCTGGTGGAGCTCGACCAGATGCGCGTGCCAGCGCGCTTCGAAGTCGACCTCAACGCTGTCAAGATCACGATCTTCGGGGACCTCGACCGCGCCCTGGCCGAGCTGCAAACGGGCATGCTGGATAGCGTCACGCGCCGCCTCGAGGCGCACGACTGGAGCGCGGCGCGCGCTCTGCTGACTGACGACATCCAGCGCGTGCTGGCGACCACGACAGGCTATTCGGCCGTGTCCGAGCTCCCCGCCGGACGTCGCAAGGGGACCGAGCTCTGGCTTGCGGCCCTTTCCCGTGAGGTGGAAGTTGCCTTCAATGGAGCGTTCGACGAGGCTGCGACCATCCTGCGCAGGCAGTACGTCGACGTCATTCGTGCGCGCGCGCGCCAGCTGGGTCAGGAGCGTCGCTGGCGCGAGGGCCTGGGGTTGATCGACACGCCCCCGATGCGCTGGCTCGAGAGCGGAGGCGCCGACCTGCGCGGGTTCGCCCCAAGGACTGTCGCGACGATCGAGGAGGATATTTCCGTCGAGCGCAACGCGGACCGCAAGGATCTACGCAGCGGCTGGCTTCAGGTCGCCGGCGATCTCAATCGCTGGATCGAGGCGACCCACGAGAGCCTGCGGCGCAGCCTGGAGGCGGGCGACGCGCGCGATGTCGGCGTCGGGTTCCGCGATGCGTTCGAGGCGCGTCTGGCGCGCGGCGGCATCGACAGCGCGCAGGTGCCGGAGGCCTGGGATCGACGGCCCTTCAGGCGTGCCGAGGACTCGGCCACGGCCCTCGAAACACGCGAAGCGGGTCTGCTGGAGGACTTCGCGCGCCGGACCTTTGCAAGCGACGACGCGCTGGCGGCCGAACTCTGCGGTCGCCGCGCCTACGGCGTGGCCCTGAACCACTGGCGCGTGCGTGCGGCCGACCCTCTGTTCGCGCCACTCGCGGGCGAGCTGGCGTTGCGCGCCCGCGAGTGCCAGCTCTTGCAGGGCCTGCTCGAGCGAGCGGCGGCGGGCATCGAGCAAAGACGGGGCCAGCACTTCGAGTGCTTCGTCGGGAACATTCTCGAGCAGGGCACGGTGCGCCCGTCGGTGGATCCGTTGGCGCGTGGTTTCGAGCTCGAGACCCGTCAGCGCCGAATCCGGATGTGGCTCGTGGCGCCGACCGATCGCTCGCTGCGAAGTGCAGTAGCCCTCTTGCGCGGCGCTGATATCGAGGCCCTGGCGGGGCTGAGGGACTCACGCTCGGCTCCGTCCGACGGCTTGCTCAGGGCGCTGCTACGGTTTTACGAAGGCGATCTGGCTGGCGCCCAGGCGGCCCTTCCGGTGGGATTGATGACTGGGGAGGAGCTGCTGGACGACCTGGCCCGGCGCATTCGCGCGGCGCGCGATGCTGCGTCTGCTCGGGACCAGGCGCGCGAGGGCGATCTCGCAGATCGTCTGCGTGCCATCAAGTGGAGCTTCGAGCGTTCCCAGTACGCCCTGAACCCGCGCCGCCTGCAGACCGACATTCAGGCCTTGCGCGACAGGTACGGGGACATCCTGACCGACGAGGTGCGTGAGGACCTGCGCGCCATCCAGGAGGCCGTGCAGCTCGCGCTCTCCGGACCGACGATCGAGGAGGCCCTCGGGCCCTTCGTTCCCGGCGACGTCGTGCGCACGGCACCCCTGGGCCTCGAGCTGCGCTTTCGTTTCGACGAAGAGCGTGCGGGTAGCTGGACGCGCGGCGCCTGGACCAGCCCGGGGATTGGCTGGTCCCTTACCGAGACCCTGACCGACGATGCGGCTTTCCTCGACCCGGCGGTCGGCGTGCGTCTGGATCTGGCTGACCCGTTCGACAGTCGCGACCGCATCGTGCTGCGCCTCGAACTGGAGCCCGTCTGGAGCGAGGGCACGACCAACACGATCCTGATCTCGCTCGCGGGCATCCACGTGGCCTTCCTCGATGATCCATCGAGCCCGCGTCTTTTGGCCGGCACGGGCACGGCCGCGCAGGTTCTCGAGCGCGTTCGCGACGGTGACTCGCCCGGCTTCAGCGGGTTCTCCGGGCTGCCGCGTGGGGGCACCTACCTGATCGAGATCTCGGCCAATCCGGCCTTTGGCAGGCTCGACTACGTACAGGTGAACGGCGTCGCGCTGACGGTTCGCAAGCAGTACAGGCAGCCCACTTCCGCCAGCCGCGAGATCCTCGTGCGCGCCATGGACCCGGTGCGCCTTCTCGGCGCGCGCCTGGAAGGGCGCCGCCAGAAGTAGGTCGCGGACCGCATCACGTCCGCAATACGCGCGTCAGCAGGCGAAGCGTGCAGCTACCGCGCGTGCGCGCTCGAGGTAGAGCGGGTCGATCAGGTCCGCCGTGCTCTCGATGGCGTCCGTGACCTCTTCGCACGTCGCTCCGCAGGCGAGGGCACCGCGCGCGTGGCTCGCGAGCTGTCGGTCTTGCCCCGTGGCTGCCAGGGCCGTGACGGCGAGTAGCTCGCGCCGGTCCGCGCCGAGCCCCGGGCGCGAGAGCACGCGGCCGTAGGCGTGACCGAGCACCCAGTCGCCAAAGTCCGGGTGGAAGCCCCGCAGGCGTTCTGCGATGCGCTCGGCATTCGACCCGTAGATGCGGCCGAACAGCGCCATTCCGTGTTCCGGGTCGCTGGCCTGGTCGATGTGTTCATCCGCGCCGACCGCGCCCAGTCCACCCGCGCGCTGCAGGACCTCAAAGGCCTCGACCTGGCGCGGCACACCCGCGAAGAGGTGCACCTGCAAGACGGCCTCGCGCCAGGCGCGGTCCGGTTCCCCGTCCGGGGCGTTCGCGCGGACGCGTTCGACCTCGGTCCAGTCCCCGATCACGATGGCCGTGGACAGCCGGATGAGGCGCAGGTCCTTGTCGGTGAGCGCCATGCGTCAGGACGAATGGCCGATCGACTGGCCCAGGAGGATGCGCGCGCCCAGGGCCAGTCCGGGTGCGGCGCTGGCCTGGCCGCGAGGCGTGATCAGGATGATGGTCGAGCCCATCTCGAACCGGGCCAGCTCCTCGCCCCGATCGAACGGGCGCGGGCGCGACAGGGCGCCTTGTTGGCCGGGTTCGACGCCCAGGACCCGGATGCGGCCCACGTTCAGGGCGCCGACGAGGACCAGGAAGAACGGGCCGCGGGCGGACTCGAGCATCAGGACGCAGCGCTCGTTGATCGGGAAGACCGTGCGGCGTGCGAGCACCTTGGGCTGGACCGAATGACGGTCGCCGGGGATCCAGTGCACCTGCTTGAGCTCGCAGTCCACGGGCGCGTGGATGCGATGGTAGTCGCGCGGGGAGAGATAAACGGTCCAGCTCGTGGCGCCCTCGAGGTCGACGTCCTGGCCCAGGTTCCCCAGGAGCTCGCGCACGCCGTAGGTGTGGCCCTTGGCCTGCAGCAGACTGCCGTCGTGCACCTTATCCAGGGCCTGCAGGGTCCCGTCGACCGGGGACGCGAGCGCTGCTGGGTCCTCGGGCAAGGGCCGTGCACCCTCGACCAGGCGACGCACGAAGAACGCGGACAGGCTTGCGTAGGCGCTCAGGGGCGGGCGCACCTCGCTGAGGTCCGCACCCGTGATGCGGGCGTAGGTGCGGTAGGTGGGGGCGCGCAGGGCGGTCGGGATCCTGCGATCGGCGAGCCAGCCGGCGAAATGGGATACGGCGATGCGAAGGCGTCTGGACACGCCGCTCAGGGTAGGTGCTCGCGACGCGGATCCAACGCATCGCTCGGTTTTCGTACACTGCACCCATGACTTCCGGGGAAATGGGGGCGGCCCAGGCACTGGACGAGGCGCTGGCACGCATGAGCTGGTCAGTCGAGCCGGAGACCTTTGTCCTGGCTTGCTTTCCGCGCGACCTGGCCAGGGAGCTGCCCGGGGATCTCGGTCCCCACGCACAGGTCACCCTGGAGCCGGATGAGGTCACCGTGCTGGCCTCGGCGCCGATCATGGAGCCCCTGCTGGCGCGTTTTCCGGACGCCAGGGTCGAGGCCGACCTGGCCTGGATCCGCTTCGATACCGCCATGGGCTGGGAGGTCGTGGGGTTCCTGGCCGCGGTCTGTGGGCGGTTGGCCCGGGCTGGCGTGCCGCTCGGAGCGGTGTGTAGCTTCGACCGCGACCATCTCTTCATCGCCCGGCGCTACCTGGCGCAGGTCGGGCCAGTCCTCGACGGGTTGTTCGGAGGGCGCGCGGGCGCTGCGAGTGACGGGCAGATCCGTTGACAGCTCCGCTGCCGCGCCGATAGGATCCGCGCCCGTTCAGCTCGTCGGATGGCGCGTCCAACGCGACCCCGGCCCCCATTCGAGTGGGGGGCCCGGCGCTGACCCCCGTACCTAACAGACATGGTAAATCCTCAGGCGGCCAGATCATCCGGAAGCGCGAGACCCGGGACCACCGTCGTCATCCTGGCGGCCGGCAAGGGCCAGCGCATGCGCAACGCGTTGCCGAAGGTGCTTCACCCTCTGTGCGGCCGCACGATGCTGGGCTGGGTGGTCGAGCAGGCGCTGGGACTCGAGCCCGAGCGCATCGTGCTCGTGGTCGGCCATGGTGCCGATGAGGTGGTTGAGCACGGGCGCGAGCTCGCGGGCGACGTGCCCCTCGAGGTCCGGGTTCAGGAGCCGCAGCTCGGGACCGGGCACGCGCTCCAGGTTGCGGCGGATGCAATTCCGTCCGATGCGCAGCGCGTGGTCGTGCTCTACGGGGACATGCCCTTGCTGGGGGCCGAGAGCCTCGAGCGCCTCGTGGCCGAGCAGGCGGCCGGCGGGGCGGGCGCGAGCGCGTTGCTCACTGCGCGCTTCGACAACCCGCCCGGTTATGGCCGTATCCTGCGCGACGCGCAGGGCGTCTTCGAGGCCATCGTCGAGCAGAAGGATGCCACTCCCGAGCAGCGCCTGATCGACGAGGTGAACCTCGGCGTGTACTCCTTTGACGGCGCCACCCTGCTCGAGAATCTGCCGCGCCTGACCAATGATAATGCGCAAGGCGAGTACTACCTGACCGACCTGCTGGGGCTCGCAGTCGCCGCCGGGAAGCCCGTGCGCGTGGTCACGGTCGAGGACACCAGCGAGGGGCAGGGCGTCAACACGCTCTCGCAGCTGGCCGACGCACGCAGCTCGATGCAGATGCGCATTCTCGAGGGACACCTGGCCGCGGGAGTCCAGATCGAAGACCCGAATACGACGTTTATCGGCTGTTTCGTGACGATTGGCGCCGGAACGAAGATCTTCCCCTGCACCCTGATCGAGGGCGAAGTCGCCATCGGCGAAGGCTGCGAGGTGGGGCCGTTCGCGCGCTTGCGGACCGGGACCGTGCTCGAGGACGGGGCGCAGATCGGCAACTTCACGGAGTGCAAGCAGACGACCATGGGGCCGGGGTCCAAGGCCAAGCACCTGACCTACCTCGGCAACACCCAGGTCGGAGCGCGCGCCAACATCGGTGCCGGGACGATCTTCGCCAACTACGACGGGACCCACAAGCACACCACCGTGGTGGGGGAGCGCGCCTTCATCGGCAGCGGCACCATCATCGTGGCTCCCAACGAGATCGCTGCAGGATGCACGACCGGTGCGGGCGCCGTGGTCACACGCAAGGCGCGTACGGAGCAAGGCGAGACCTGGGTCGGTATGCCCGCGCGCCGGCTCAGGACCGGAGATTCAAAATCGCAGACGGACCCGGACAGGGACAACCGCTGACTCCCCGAACAGGCATCGGGCCAAGGACAACCACGTTGCAGAACATTCACGAAGGCATCGCCCTGATCTCGGGCACCGCGCACCCCAAGCTCTCCCAGGCCGTCGCTACCGAGCTGGGTATCGGGCTGATCGACGCCCATGTCGGCCGCTTCCCGGACGGCGAGGTCGATATCAAGGTCAATCAGGACCTGCGCGGCCGCGACATCTTTGTCCTGCAGCCGACCTGTCCGCCGGTGAACGAGAACTGGATCGAACTCCTGCTGTTGCTCGACACCCTGCGCCGCTCCAGCGCCGCCCGGATCACCGCGGTGATGCCCTACTACGGGTACGCTCGCAAGGACCGCAAGGACGAGGGGCGTGTGCCG
This sequence comes from Planctomycetota bacterium, assembly GCA_047618565.1. Classification (GTDB taxonomy): domain Bacteria; phylum Planctomycetota; class UBA1135; order UBA1135; genus JBLHKW01. Next base: position 2,283 of record JBLHKW010000135.1, on the reverse strand, counting down.
ATCAGTGCGAAGGTGGTCGCCAACACGCTGGTCGCCTCCGGTGCGGACAGGGTCGTGACCCTCGACATGCACGCGGCCCAGATTCAGGGTTTCTACGACATTCCCGTGGATCACCTCTATGCGCGGCCGGTGCTGCTCGATGCGATCAAGAAGCTGGGGATCGAGGATCCGGTGGTCGTCACCCCCGATGTGGGCGGCACCAAGATGGCCCGGGCCTACGCCACGCGCCTGCACGCGGATCTGGCGATCGTCGACAAAAGGCGCCTCTCGGGGTCGGAAACCACGGTCGAGCACGTTATCGGTGACGTCGATGGCCGCAATGTGGTGATCGTGGATGACATGATCTCCACCGGTGGCTCGATCTCCCAGGCGGCCCGCGTCCTGCGTGAGAATGGCGCCCTGACGATCCACATCGCGGTCTCCCACGCGGTCTTCTGCGGACCGGCCGTGGAGCGCCTGAATGCGGCCCCCCTGGACAAAATCCTGGTCACCGATACCATTCCCCAGGGCGAGGCGGTCCCCGAGAAGCTCCATGAAGTGAGCGTGGCGCCGCTGCTCGCCAAGGCAATCCAAAGTATTCACCGGTCCGAATCGGTGAGTTCCCTGTTCGAATAAACCCCTGTGCGCCGCTCAATTCGAGAGGCGACGAACCATCCAGGGCAACGTCCCCATGTCAGAAATCACAGTTCTCAAGGCCAAGCTCCGTACCGCACTAGGCAGTCGTTCCGCACGTAAACTGCGCCGCGAGGGCCTTATTCCGGCCAGCATCCCCACCGACGGTGAGCACGAGCACGTCAACGTGTCGCTCGACGAGCGTCAGTTCCTCGCCACGCGCCGGCACCACGTTCACCTCTACGACATCGACGTCGAAGGCAACGTCGAGTCCGCCCTGGTGCGTGAATTGCAGTGGGATTCGATGGGCGACCAGATCACCCACGTCGAGTTCAAGCGCGTCCAGCGCGGCGTGAAGACGGAGACCGAAGTGCCCATCGAGGTGGTCGGTCAGCCGAAGAGCGGCACCGTGACCCTGACCCATTCCGAGATTCGCGTCCTCGTTCTGCCCTCCCTTATCCCCGACAGCATCGAGGTGCGCGTGGGCGAGATGGAAGCGGGCACGCACGTCAAGGCGAGCGAGCTGGTCCTGCCCGAGGGCTGCGAGCTGGCCGTCGATGGGGACCTCGAGGTGCTCGTCGTGGCCGCCGAGCGTATCGTTGTCGAAGAAGAGAGCGGCGATGATGAGGATGGCGAGCCCGAAGTCATCGACGGTAAGGGTGACGGGGGCGAAGGCGGCAGCGAGGGCTGATACCCTCCCCCTGGGGCCTTCCGGGGGCCCGGAGTGCATATCCCCCCTCCCCGAAGCGGGAGGGGGGACAACTCTCCGCCTCCTGCGACACCAGAATCCGGGCCCGGGCCTGCTGGCGCGGAAGGCTGTGGCTTGCGCCCTGGCCGCCTGTCGCTAGAATGCTCGGCCTTCCTCACGGAACGTCCGTCCCGAACCATAGTGGCGGGCGGCAGAACTCCTCGTGATGAGACTCGTTATCGGCCTTGGCAATCCGGGACCCCAATACCAGGGGACTCGCCACAACGTCGGTTTCGACATCCTCGACCACCTGGCGGACCGTGAGGGATCGCTCTTTAACAGCGCACGTCATCTGGACGGCTACAGTGGGCCACGCGGCTTCTCCTTTGCATACATCGACAAGCTCGATGCGCTGCTGGTGAAACCCGAGACCTTCATGAACCGATCCGGAGAGGTCGTGGCTCCGGTCGCTCGCTTCCTGCAGGAGGCGGACGCGCCGCAGCTCGACCAGTTGCTCGTGGTCTACGACGACCTGGATCTCGATCCCGGTCGTCTGCGGATCCGACCCCATGGGGGGGCGGGCGGACACAATGGCATGCGTTCGATCATAGATCACCTGGGCTCCGATCGGTTCCCGCGCTTGCGCGTGGGGGTTGGGCGTCCGGGGACCGATGCGGCGCGATATGTGCTCGAGCGGTTCTCCGAGAAGCAACAGGTCGAGATCGAAATCTCCGTCGCGGAAGCGGCGGACGCGATTCTCGACTGGTTGACGACCGGCGACCTCGAGGGGTGCATGACGCGGTTCCATAGCCGCTGGAACCAGGGGCCCAATGACTGAGGCCCGCAACTCAACAACAGAAAAGGACAGACGATTGGCAACGGTTTACGAAGGAATGTTCCTCCTGGACAACCAGGTTGTTCGCGAGGATTGGAAGGCGGCCAAGGCCCTGGTTACAGCGACCATCGAGAAGCACGGTGGAACC
>JBLHKW010000134.1:0-14457 GCA_047618565.1 Planctomycetota bacterium | reverse complement strand
CGAGAAGTGCCGCCAGAAGCCGAATCGACGGCGAAGCCGGCCGGTCGTCGCGTTTGGGCCGCGTCTTCATGAATTATTCGGGCTAGGAGGCTGTTGAAAAAGTCATCCGGCGCCAGGACAGCATCCTCCGCTTCGGTGTGGCGCCTGAAAGCCTCGCCGAATCCACCGATTCGCCTGCGTTTCCAGGCACCACACCGAAGCGGATGCTACCGCCCTGGTGCCGGAGCACTTTATCAACAGCCTCCTAGTCCTGACCCGGGACACGGCCGCGCCGCACGACCACGGATGGACAACGGCGCGCGGCGGGTTAATGTATGCGGGTGAGCGGCAAGCCCAAGATCGTGATCGTCGGCGGAGGCATCGCCGGACTGGCGTGCGCCTGGTGGCTGGGCCAGAGGGGAAACTGCCGGGTCGTGCTGGTCGAGAGCGAATCGGACTTCGGTCAGCATTCGACCGGCCGAAACGCCTCCATCCTGCGAACCGCGATCCCCGACGGGCCCCTGCGGAAGCTCGCCGCAGAGACGCGCCAGTTCCTGGAACTCCCACCGGCCGGATTCGCGCGCGCCCCACTGCTCGATCCTTGCGGAGTAATCGTGGTGACCGGTGATGGTGCGCGTCCCGAATGGGAGCTCGACCCGGCCAGCCCGCTCGAGGAGCTCTCGCGAATGCAGATGTCGCGCCTGGCTCCGTACTTCCACGCGCCCGTCGGACGGTTCATTCATTTCCGCGAAGAGGGCCGCCTCGACGTGCCCCTGCTGGTCGAATCACTGGTCGACGGCGCCCGACGCGCCGGCGTCGAGCTGCGCACGGGAACACCCGTGCAGGACCTCGTCGTGCGAGCGGGCCGGGTCGACGGTGTACGCTGCGCCGACGGGACGCGCATCGAGGGCGACTGGACAGTCCTGGCCGCGGGCGGCTGGGCCGGGCGTCTCGGCCAACGGGCTGGATCCCGGGTGACGCTCACGCCCACCCGCCGGCACCTGGCGGTAACCGGCGCGAGCAGGCGTGTCGATCCCGACTGGCCCATCGTCTGGAGCGATGTGGATGGCTTCTACGTGCGTCCAGAGGCTGGCGGCTTGCTGCTCTCAAGCTGCGATCAAGCCGACGTCGATCCGGACCTTTGCGACCCGATGCCGTCCATTCGCGAGGAGATACGTGCTGTAGCCACCCGACACTTGGGCGACCTCGGAAACCTGCCGATCACGCGCTTCTGGGCCGGCGTCCGAACCCTGACTTCAGACAGTCGTTTCCTGGTCGGGCCAGATGGTCACGTCCCGGGGCTCTTCTGGGTGGCCGGACTGGGCGGACACGGAATGACGACCTCGATCGCGACCGGCCGGATCGCCAGCGATCTGCTTCTGGGCGAGCTGGAGGGTGCGGATGACCTGGCGCGTGCCCTGAGCCCGGCGCGGCCTGCGATCACCGCGCCGCTCAGCTCATCTGGCGCCCAGCTCTCGTAGGGCCTTCAGGTCCGTCTTGCCGGTTCCGAGCTTCGGAATGGCGTCGACGGCAATGAACTCGCTCAAACGCGGGATGAAGAGCCCGGGCAGGTCGGTAGTCGCGGTCAACTCCGTAAGCACCTCCTCGACGGTGAACTCGATCGCGGTGTGGATCACCACCAGGCGCTCACCTCGCGCGGGGTCGGGGCGCGCGGTCACCGCGAGTTCCGCCATGCCCTCCACGGACCCCGCTCGCGCCAGGGTCAATCGGCTGAACACCGTCTGCAGCTCGTCCTCGACTCGCCCGTGGGGCACCATCTCGCCACCCAGCTTGCTGAAGCGCGAGAGTCGGTCGGTGATCGTGAGGAAACCGTCCCGGTCGAGCTCAGCCACGTCTCCCGTGGCGTACCAGCCGTCGCGCAGCACCTCTGCGGTGGCCTCGGGCTGTTCGAGGTAGCCCTGCATGACGCTCGGCCCCTTCACCTCGAGCAACCCCGACTGTCCCGGTTCGAGCAGTGCACCCGTGTCGACGTCGGTGATGCGCACCGCCAGTCCGGGCAGCGGGCGACCGATGGTTCCCGCCTTGTGCCCCACCTGGCGCACCCCGAGCAGGTCCACATCGGGCACGTTGAAAGACACGACCGGGGAGAGTTCCGTGCAGCCGTAGCCCTCCATCAGCTCCACTCCGAATTTCTCCAGCCACGCATCCGCCAGCATGACCGGCAATTTCTCGGCGCCGCTCAATGCGATGCGCACGCTCGCCAGGTCGGCCGGCTCACAGCGACGCAGATAGGCCCGATAGAACGTCGGCGTGGCCACCATCACGCTGACCGCTTCGGTGCGCGAGAGCTTCGCGACCATGCCAGCATCCAGCGGATTGGCGTGGTACACGGCCTTGCCACCGGAGAGCAATGTGCCCCATAGCGTGACCGTATAGCCAAAGCTGTGGAAGAAGGGCAACACGCCCAGAAGCCCATCGCCGGGACCGATCGAGATCACCTCGAGCACACCCTGCACGTTGGACAGGATGTTGCCGTGGGACAGCACGACGCCCTTGGGCTGGCCCGTGCTGCCGCTCGAGAACAGGATCGTGGCCGTTTCATCGGCACTAACCTGTGGAGCCAGACGCGCCAGGATGCGGCCCGGCAACAAGGCCAGCAGGAAGGCGCACAGCTTGTCCATGACGCCGATCTCCTCCACGAGGTCCTCCATGAAGAGTGTCTGCTGCTCGGCGAGCGGCGAGGGCCGATCCAGCTTCTCGAGAAAACGGCGCGAGGTGATCACCTGCTCGACTCCGGCCCTCTGTGCACATTCGGCCTGGTCGTTGTTCGAGAGCGTGTAGTTAAGGTTGACGCTGGCCTTGCGCACCAGGGTCAAGGCGATGTTGACCATTGCGCCCGCGGCGCCGGGAGGGAGCAGCACGGCCACGTTGCCGGCCGGACCCAGCCTGCGCCCAAACAGGCGGCGCAGGGCCAGGGTCGAGACGAGTAACTTGCGGTAACTCATCCGTACGCCGGTCCCGTCCGCGATCGCCGGGCTGGAGCTGTGCACGCGCGCGTTGCGCAGGAAGCGCCAGGCCAGGGACCCGCGCCGGCCGGACCGAGTACTGCGGCGCTCCGCGATCAGCTCCTGGATGCGGCTGCGCACCTGCCACGCCGGACTGTCGGCGGGCATCGGCGCACCGATGGAGACTTCGACCGGATACGGAATTCGCTGCGGGCGCTTCCAGAACACGCGCGCGCCCTCGAAGCTGAAGATGCTGCCCCACAGTCGATCCAGGCCGATGGGCACGATCGGCACGTCCGCCTTACGCGCGATGCGCTCCAGCCCACGCGCGAAGGGCAACATCACGCCGGAGCGGGTGATCGATCCCTCTGCGAAGATGCAGACGAGATCACCGTTTCGTGCGCGCTCGGCCGCATCGGCGAGGGCCTTCACCTTGGAGCGTCGATCATCCGTGGCGGAGACCGGAATGGCCCCCATGCGCCGGGCGAACCAGCCCACGAGCGGGATCCGAAAGAAGTCGCGATACATCAGGAAGCGCGCCGGTCGCGGCAAGGCGGCCCCGATCAGGAGCGCATCCACGAAGGACACGTGGTTGACCACGAGCAGGGCACCGCCCTCGCGGGGCACGTGTTCGAGGCCCCTGGTGCGCAGCTTGTAGAAGGTACGCACGAAGAGCAGCAGACCCAGGCGCACGGCAAACTCGGCCGTCGACAGCAGGGAGACCGCGGTGAAGAGCAGGCAGGTGCCTCCGATGACGTAGAACATCTGAGCCGGCTCGAGGGCCAGTCCGTTCGACATCAGCGCGAACGCGCCCGAGGCCAGCAGGATGCCGATGAAGTCGACCATCTCGGACAGACCGAGGATCGAGCCGCGCTGCCCGTCCTTCGGAAGGCCCTGGATCAGCGCCCGGATGGGAATGCTGAACAAGCCCGCGAAGAAGCCGGCCGCCACCAAGGTCGCGCGCAGCAAGCCGGCCGAGTGCGGATCGAGAGCCACGACGAACAGGCTGGCCCCGAGCCCGAACAGGCCCAGGGGCACCAGGCCACCTTCGATGCGTTCGCCCGAGAGGCGCCCGGCCGTCAAGCTTCCGATGGCGATACCGACCACCGTCATGCCATTGAGCATCGCGGTCGGCTCCGGCTCGAGACCGAGCCAGGCGCCGTACTTGTTGACCACCAGCAGCAGGGTGGCTGCGACCAGGTAGAAGAAGCCGCTCGCCACGATGGAGAGCATCAGGGTCGAATTCCCGGCCGCGATGCGCCAGTGCCGGCGCAGCTCCGCGGCGCCATTCCAGGTCAGGCGGCGCGCCGGATCCGCAGCCGCGAGCGGACTCACCGAGAGCGAGAGCCACCATCCGATCAGGGCCAGGCCGACGTAGGAGAGCCCGGGAATCCAGAGCCGATCACCGAAGCGCTGCAGGAAGATGCCCCCCAGCATCACGCCGCCGAGCACCGCCACCATCGTGCTCATCTGGATCAGCGCGTTGGCCGGCGAGAGGTTTCGGCGCCCCACGATTTCGTGGATCGCCCCGTACTTGCTCGGCCCGAAGATGGCGCTCTGGGTGCCCATCAGGAACACGACGCAGAGCAGCATCTCGAAGCTTCGCAACTGGAAGGCGAGCAGCGCCAGCCCCATCACCGCCACCTCGAGCAGGTTCGCGAACTTGATGATGCGCGACTTGGAGAATCGGTCCGCGCAGGCGCCGGTCAGGGCACCGAAGAGCACGAAGGGCAGTGCGAACAGGGTGGCGGGCAACGCCTGGCCCACGGCCCAGGAGCTCCCGCTGACCCACTCCGGCCCGCTGCCCGCCGCAGCAGCGACGGCCAGCATCAGCACGAGTTGCTTGAAGGCGTTGTCGTTGAAGGCCCCGAGGAACTGGGTGGCCGTCAGCGCAGCGAAGGAGCGGTTTTGGAGCAGCTTGAACATCGAGTGGCGTTATCGGGTAGCGGCGAGCGCACCCTCACTATCGCCCACCCCGGGCCTGCGGGCCCTCCAAACGCCCCATGACCCTCGATAGGCCTCACTTATCGATCAGGTCGATTTCACGTACAGCTCGCCGCCCTGGTCGTTGAACTCGCGGCGCTTCTCGAGCATGCCCTTCTCGACCGCCTCTGCATCATCGAGTCCGTGCTCTGCGGCGTACTTGCGCACATCCTCGGTGATCTTCATCGAGCAGAAATGCGGGCCGCACATGCTGCAGAAGTGCGCCACCTTGGCGCCGTCGGCCGGCATGGTCTCGTCGTGATACTCGCGCGCGGTCTCCGGATCGAGGGCCAGGTTGAACTGATCCTCCCAACGGAACTCGAAGCGCGCCTTCGACAGGGCATCGTCCCAGACCTGAGCGCCCGCGTGGCCCTTGGCCAGGTCGGCCGCGTGCGCCGCGATCTTGTACGCGATCACACCCTCCTTGACGTCCTGCGCATTGGGCAGACCGAGGTGCTCCTTCGGGGTCACGTAGCACAGCATCGCCGTGCCGTACCAGCCGATCATGGCCGCGCCGATGGCGGAGGTGATGTGGTCGTAGCCGGGAGCGATGTCCGTCGTCAAGGGGCCGAGCGTGTAGAAGGGCGCCTCGTGGCAGACCTCGAGTTGCCGGTCCATGTTCTCCTTGATCTTGTGCATGGGCACGTGGCCCGGGCCCTCGATCATCACCTGCACATCGTGCTCCCACGCGATCTTCGTCAGCTCGCCGAGGGTCTCGAGCTCACCGAACTGCGCCTCGTCATTGGCGTCCGCGATGCAGCCAGGCCGGAGTCCGTCGCCCAGACTGAAGGAGACGTCGTACTCCTTCATGAGCTTGCAGATGCGCTCGAAGTGAGTGTAGAGGAAGTTCTCCTCATGATGCGCCAGGCACCATTTGGCCAGGATCGACCCACCGCGCGACACGATCCCGGTGCGGCGCGCCGCCGTCAGTGGCACGTAGCGCAGGCGCACACCCGCGTGGATCGTGAAGTAATCGACGCCCTGCTCAGCCTGCTCGCGCAGGGTCTCGAGGAACAGGTCGATGTTCAGGTCCTCGATCACGCCGTTCGTCTTCTCGAGCGCCTGGTAGATCGGAACCGTCCCGATCGGCACCGGCGAGTTGCGCAGAATCGCCTCGCGCGTTCCGTGGATGTTCTCCCCCGTCGACAGATCCATGACCGTGTCGGCGCCCCAGCGCAGGGACCACTGCAGCTTCTCGACCTCGTCGCCGATCGAGGACGAGACCGCGCTGTTGCCGATGTTGGCATTGATCTTCACCAGGAAGTTGCGCCCGATCAGCATCGGCTCGAGCTCCGGGTGGTTGATATTCGCCGGCAGGATCGCACGCCCGCGCGCGATCTCCGAACGCACGAACTCGGGATCGACGTTCTCGCGCGCGGCGGCGTAAGCCATCTCCTCGGTGATCATGCCCTTGCGCGCGTAGTGCATCTGGGAGAGGTTCCCGTCGGAGGTCACCAGGCGCCGCTTGATCCACTCGGAACGCACGCCCGCGAGCCCCTCACGATAGTCCGTCTCGCGCGGCCCGGACGCGTCGTAGAGGTCGACCGGCGGATTGTCGCCCGCCAGGTGGATACGACGATGCGGGACGCGCAGGGTCGTGTCCCCATGGAGGACGTCCGTGTAGATCTTGTGAGAGCTCGGGAAGCTCTCCTCGTAGGGCCGCAGCCCCTGGGTGGTCGCCGTGTCGGTGTTCGGAGCGTCGCTTTTTTGGGTCATCGTGCTCGTGTCGCAGGTGGCCGGGATTCGTAGGGGTCAGGGGCTGCGCTCGACTGACCTCGGCGGGAGGCTGAAGGCGGCCAGTGTAGCCCTCCCCACCCCCCAATTGAACGCTCAGGAACTGCCTGTGTTCGGTGTAGGTCGCGCAACCAACCCTCGACCTCCCCCCCGACGCTTCAAGTCCTTGGGCCATCGAGCGCGATCCGGCCCCCACCCGACGGCCCGGGCGACCGCAACCCCTGTGTACGTGCGGACCTGTGCACCGCGAGCCACACCGAAGCCAGTCGATCCAGGGGTCCAGAATCGAGGGGTTCGGGAAGTCGACCCTCGATCCGAGCCCCGCCATCCTCGATCATGCGGCCCCATGTCCTCCCCTGAGCGATTCGAAGTCGTGGTCATCGGCGCCGGCATCGTCGGCCTCGCGACCGCCCGCGCGCTGCTCGCCCTGCGCCCGTCCGACCTGCTGGTGCTCGAGGCCGAGAACCGCACGGCAGCCCACCAGACCGGCAACAACAGCGGCGTGCTGCACTCGGGCCTGTACTACCGGCCCGGCTCCCTCAAGGCGACCCTCTGCAGCGAGGGGCGGCGCGCGATGGAGCGCTACTGCATCGAGAACGACATCCCCTTCGAGCGCTGTGGGAAGGTGGTCGTCGCGACGAACGAGAGCCAGCTGCCAGCACTCGAAGAGCTCGAACTCCGGGGTCAGGCCAACGGGCTGGAGGACGTTCGACGACTCGACGCGGCCGGACTGCGAGAACACGAACCGCACCTGGTCGGTGTCGCGGGCCTGTTCGTCGGCGACACAGGGATCGTCGACTACAAGCAGGTCGCGAGCTCCTTTGCGCGCGACGTGCAGGCCAGCTCGGGCGAGGTCCACCTCTCCCGCGCCGCGGGCGCCATCCGGCGCGAGAACGGGCGCTACATCATCGAGACGCCTACTGGCGAGGTCAGTGCACGCTGCCTGATCAACTGCGGCGGGGTCCAGGCCGACCGCATCGCACGCCGCGCCGGACTGCGCCCGAAGTCACGCATCGTGCCCTTCCGCGGGGAATACAAGCTGCTGCGCCCCGCCAGTCGCCAGCTCGTCAAGAACCTGATCTACCCGGTCCCCGATCCACGCTTCCCGTTCCTCGGTGTGCACTTCACGCGCGGCACGAGCGGCGAGATCGAGGCCGGGCCGAACGCTGTCCTGGCCCTTTCGCGCAACGGCTATCGCTGGAGCGACGTCTCCGCGCGCGATCTGATCGACATGGCGAGCTTTCCCGGCTTCTGGCGCATGGCTGCGCGGTACTGGAAGACCGGCTTCGGCGAACTCCACCGCTCCCTGTCCCACGGTGCATTCACCCACGCTCTGCAACAGCTGATCCCCGAGCTGCGCCCGGAGGACCTCAGCTACGGTGGCGCCGGCGTTCGCGCGCAAGCCCTGGACCCGGACGGCACGCTGGCCGATGACTTTCGCTTCACCGAGGGCGAGAACGCGCTGCACGTACTCTGCGCACCGTCTCCGGCAGCGACCGCCTCGATAGCCATCGGCGAACAGATCGCCCAGCGCGCGGCACGCCTGTTCGGCTGGTAGCCCCATCCCGCGAGCCAGGGCGGCTCCGGATCACCTGGATTCCGACGGCTGCTTCGGGATCTCACGCCGCAGCTGCTCGAGGCTCTCCCGATAGGAGCCCTTCTCGGACACCGGCGCGAGCTCGACGGCCTTGATCCCCTCGGACTCGGCTTCCACGTAACGCTCGTTGAAGAACAGCGCCCATGCCAACGTCTCGCGCATCTCCGGCGATGAGGGTGCCAGCTTGCGCGCCGCTCGCGCCACCCGCAGCGCGCGCACGACGTCGCCGCGGCGCTCGCCGCCCGGATCCACGACCGACCATGCCAGTTCGTTGAGGTCGTCCGCCGATGGATCACCGACCCAGTCCAGTCGGTCCAGTAGTCGTTCACGCTGCACGGAATCGATGTCGTCATCCGCGCGCAACGCGGCCGCGTCCGCGCTGACGAGATAGGCCTGGGCCGCGCTCCCGATCGTCTCATCCAGACCCGCGCGCGCGGAGACCGCCTGCCAGAGTCCACGCGCCTGCTCGAGCGCACCATCCAGGGACAGGAGAACGCCGTAGTCGCTGGTCAGCAGCAACCGGTCATGCGCGCCGTCGTAGGCCAGGTCGTCGAGGTAACCCCGGGCCACGGGCAACGTGAACAGCCACTCCGCGCGCCCTGAGTCGAACACACCGATCCCGGTCGAGTCCTCGTTGCGCGCCCAGATACGCTTGCCACCGGGATCGAAGGTGATCGAGCGCCAGGCCTTGGCCGGGCCCTGAATGACGCTGACGCTCCAGTCGTCGCGGGACCACAGTCGCAGGGAACCATCGGTGACGCCACTCGCCAGTGCCCCGCCATCCGGGCTGAACGCGATCGAATCGGGCGTAACGAGAGCATCCATGGGGAACACCGGGCGCGACGCAAGCAGGGTCGTGACCGCCCCTGTCTCCAGGTCGAGCACGCCCAGTGAGCCACTCTCGCGCTTCCCGCCAGAGTCCCTGGCGAGGGTCGTGAAGGCGACGTACTGACCGCGTGGGTCGCACGCGAACCCGAAGAAGCGGTCGTCGCCGCCGCCGAGTTCGTGCCCCGGGAGCCCACGACCGCTGGCCGCGTCGAAGGCCACGAGCACCTCATGGTCACGGGCCACCAGCCGCCGGCCGTCGGGCGAGAAACCCAGCTCTTCCACGTACGCCAGGGTTCCGGCCGGAGCCACGACGTCTCCATCGCCACCGACCGCCTGCAGCTCGACCGAACCGTCGTCGAACACGAGCGCGACGCGCTCTCCGCCGGGCGCGATATCGACCAGCACCACCCCACCGGCGGTGGCCCCCGTCAGCTCGGCCAGCGCATCTCCGGATGCGCAGTCCACGACCCGCCGCCGGCCCTGCAGGTCCACGAGGAACAGACGGTTGCTGGCCCCGTCAAAAGCGGATGCAATCACGTCGAAACGAGCCACGGGCGCGCCATCCGCGGCATTCCAGATCCGAACCACCAAGCCACCCATCGCCACGACGCGCGAGCCAGCGTCATCGACCTGGACGAGCCGTATCGTGGAGTCACGCACCGTGTCAAAGTCCGTGATGGAGGCCGCACCGGCGCTGCGCCAGATGCGCACCTTGCCGCTCCGGGCTCCCGACGCGAAACGCTGGCCATCCGGCGCGAACGCCAGGGACAGCACCGGGCTCGCGTGACCCAGCAGATCGCGCTCGAGCCGCATACGCTCGCAGTTCACGACCGCAAGGCGCCCGGATCCGAGCCCGACCACCAGGCGCTCGCCATCCGGGCTGAAGGCCACGCAACCCACCGAAGATTCGGTATCCAGTTCAACAGCGTCGAGCTGGGCGCGCGCACCCGCACCCGCTCGATCGATGGACCACAGCTCGAGCCTGCCATCCGCGAGACCGAGCGCGATCCGCCCGCCACCCGGGTCGAACGCCAGCGCGTTGACGGCAGCGCTCATCGGCCGGGATGCGAGCATGTTGCCCGTGGAGCGACTGTAAATGTAGACGCGTTGACGCCCACCGACCGCGATACGTTCGCCGTCCGAGCTCGCGGCCACGACGGCGAGCGCATCATCATTGCGCCGACTCCATAGCTCGCGCCCATCGATGCTCGCCAGGATCACGTTCGGCGGCAGGGCCATGGCCCCGGCACTGTCGACAGATCGGCGCGCGGGCCGCGCAGAGATCACGAGATCCGTTCCCGGCACGACGGTGTGTGCGGATCCGGGATCGGCGGCACGCGGCTCGCCCTGCAGCTGCCCGCGATCGTTCCAGACCCACAGCTCCCCGCCACCGGCCCCGCTCAGACGCGCTTCGTCTCCCGTGAGAAAGGCCAGCGACAACACGGGACCCGACGCCGACGCGAAACGCGTCAGGAGTGATCCATTGGACGGATTCCAGCCTCGCACGCTGGAGTCGGCGGAGGCCGAGATGAGCTCGCGGCCACGCGCATCGAAGACCAGAGCCGTGACCGCCGAGTCGTGCGCCGACCAGTCGTGGATGGACTGATCCAGACGCAGCTGCAAGTGGCGCCACTCCCAGTCGCGAAATTCCGGGCGACAGGCATCCAGTCTGCGGCGCGCCTCCGCGTAGGCCTCCGATTCGAGACTCGAGGCCGCTTGACGCAGGTTGGCCACGTATCCCTGCCAGCCGGTCTCGCGCGCGGCGCGCTCGGCGACCGCGCGTTCACGGGCGATCTCTTGCCGGCTGCGACTCATAGCGATCAGCCCCACGACCAGCAACAGGACGACGGCCGCGGCGGCGGCTGCCAGGGCACGATTGCGCAGCACCCACTTCTTCAACTCGACCAGGGCGCCGGTCTCGTAGGCCTGTACCACGCGCCCGCCCAGGTAGGCCTGCAGATCCCTGCGCAGCTCCGCCACGGACTGGTAGCGGTCGAGCTTCTCGCGCGCCATCGCCTTGTCACAGATGGCGATCAGCTCCTCCGGCAACTCGGGCACGATACGCTCGATGCGCTTCGGAGGCCCGTTCTGGAGCATGCCCCAGATGGCGTAGTTGTTCACCCGCGAACCGGGCGACACGTAGGGCATCTGCCCCGTCAGCAGCTCGTACAGCATGGCGCCGATGGAGTACACATCCGCCCGTGGACCGACCTTGTCCAGCTCGCCACGGGCCTGTTCGGGCGACATGAAAGCCGGCGTCCCGACCACGTCGCCCTCGCGCGTCATCAGAGGCGAATCGGGCTCCTCGCCACCACGATCGCGCCGGTCCGACCGCACCTCGCTCAGACTTCCGGCCTGCTCCTTGTTGATGCAGACATCCCTGTGACCCTCCTGTCCAACGACGCGCGCCAGGCCCCAGTCCATCACGTAGACCTCGCCATAACGCCCCACCATGACATTGCCGGGCTTGAGGTCGCGGTGCACCACGCCCTTCGCATGGGCGTAGCTGACGGACTCGCAGACCTTCAGAATGACGGCCAGGGCGCGCGTCATGCCCCACTCGTCACCGGGCCCGTGCACCTTCTCGATGATCGTGCGCAGGTCGTCGCCGCGCACGAGCTTCATCGTGAAGTACACGCCGCCCTCGGAGTCGAGCCCCAGCTCGTGCACGGGCACGATGCCGGGATGGTCGAGCTGCCCGGTGATCTGCGCCTCCTCCAGGAAGCGCCCGAGCTTCTTGGCTTCCACCACAGGCTTCTTGAGCGGCGACACCTCGGTGCCGAGCAGGACCTTCATGGCCAGGCTCCGGCGCAGGTCCTCGTCCCAGACCCGCAAGATGGCTCCCTGCCCGCCGCGCCCGACCTCCGCCTTGAGCTCGTAGCGGCCGAAGGATCCCGTGCGACCGTACAGCCGCTCCATGAGCGGCGAATCGACGCGCTCGCCGCCCGCATCCTCGTCGAGCGCGATGCGCGGGCCGCTCACCTGCTCGCCGTAGTGCTTCTGGATCAGCACGGTCATCGGACCGGCGACACCCGCATTCCCGCGGAAGCGCTCGAGCTGCTCGATGTTCTCCTTCTGCTGCCTGAGCTCCGGCGCGTGTTCCGGATGCTCGGCACAGAGCTCCTCGAAGTCGGCCCCGGAGCGCTCCATGAAGCGCGCGAACAGCTCGGAGGGTGTCGGATCCGGTCGAGACATCCCGTGGGTCCTATTCCCCGTGGAGCGCGATCGCGCGCGTCTCGCGCAGCTTGCGAATGCGCTCCAGGAACTCGTCGAACGGGATGACCTCCTGATCGCGGGTCCCGCGCCGACGCACGGCCACGGTGCCCTCGTCACGCTCGCGCTCGCCGGCGATCAGCATGTAGGGCACCTGAGCCTTCTGGGACTCCTTGATCTTCTTGTTCATGTGGGCGGGATCCGCCATGCAATCCACCCTGAATAGTTCCGCGTGCAGCTTCCGCTCGAGCTCGCGGCAATAGTCCGTGTGCTCCTCGCGAATCGGAATCAGGGCCACCTGGGTCGGCGCCAGCCAGAACGGGAACTTGCCCCCGAAGTGCTCGATCAGACAACCGACGAAGCGCTCCAGACTGCCGAGGATGGCGCGGTGCACCATGATCGGCCGCTTCTGGGTGCCGTCGTTATCGGTGAACGACAGGTCGAAGCGTTCGGGCAGATTGAAGTCGCACTGGATGGTGGAGTTCTGCCACTCGCGACCGAGGGCGTCCTTGATCTTGTAGTCGATCTTCGGGCCGTAGAACGCTCCGCCGCCCTCGTCCAGCACCAGGGGCAGACCGACCGCCTCGGCCGCCTCGCGCAGGGCCTCGGTAGCGCGCTCCCACACATCGTCCTCACCGATGGTCTTCTCCGCCGGCCGGGTGGCCAGATAGGCGGTGTACTCGAAGCCGAAGGTCGACAGGATCTCGTGCACCAGGCGGCAGACACCCGCGATCTCATGCGCGAGCTGTTCCGGGGTACAGAAGACGTGCGCATCATCCTGGGTGAAGCCGCGCACGCGCAACATGCCGTGCACGACACCGGAACGCTCGTAGCGATAGACGGTCCCGAGCTCGGCCCAGCGCAGGGGCAGCTCGCGATAGGAGCGCCCACGGTTCTTGTAGATCAACACGTGCCCCGGACAGTTCATGGGCTTGACCCGATACGGCAGCGCGTCGAGCTCCATGGGCGCGTACATCATCTCCGCGTAGTTGGTCAGGTGACCCGAGATCTCGAACAGGCTCTCGCGCGACACGTGCGGGGTGTACACGGGCTTGTAGCCATCACGCGTGTGGGTCTGCCACCAGAAGTCCTCGATCTCGCGCCGCACGATGCCCAGGTTCGGGTGCCAGAAGACGAAGCCCGCGCCCGCCTCCGCATGGGAGCTGAACAGGTCTTGCTCGGTACCGATCTTGCGGTGGTCGCGCTTCTTGACCTCCTCGAGCCACTCCAGGTGCGCGTCGAGCGCTTCCTGACTCCAGAACGCCGTGCCGTAGATGCGCTGCATCATCGGCCGCTTCTCGTCACCGCGCCAGTAGGCGCCGGCGACGTGCTGCAGCTTGAAGAAGAAGGGCTGGCCGAAGTGATCGATGTGCGGTCCCTCGCACAGATCCGACCATTCACCGTGCCCGTAGAAGCTGATGGCCTCTCCCTCCGGGATCAGGTCCAGGGCCTCTACCTTGTAATGCTGTCCCTCAGCCTCTAGCTTGGCACGCGCGTCGTCGCGCGTGACCTCCGTGCGCTCGATCGGCGGAGACTTGCGCGCGATGCGGTACATCTCCTTCTCGATCCGACGCAGGTCCTTGGTGCTGAAGGGCTCCTCGACGTCGAAGTCGTAGTAGAACCCGTGCTCGATCTTCGGCCCGAAGCCGTACTGAACACCCGGGTAGAGCTTCCCGACGGCCGAGGCCATCAGGTGCGCGATCGAATGGCGCAGGGTAGAGAGCGGAAAGGGCGCCTCTACCTGAGACGCCGCCTGGATCTCTGACATGATTGTTTCTTCGCGCGGGAAGACTGGCTCCACGGCCCTACCTGGGACGACGGAGTTCGATACCACTCCCGAAGATGGCACGATCCGGGGAAGTCTATCAGCGCGACCTCGCGCCGGACCCGCTGGTGGCGATTTTCCCGCGCGCGGGCGGTGGTTGAGCACGCGGGCTCCCCGGTACTGAGCCACGCTCATCGTCAACGGATTCGCGTTCCCCGGGGCCTCGAATCCGTTGACGATGAGCGTGGCTCCGTACCCGCGTCTCACTCCAGGAAGAACACGAACTGCCCGCGTTCCGCCGGGTCCGGGTAGTACTGCTCCGCTTCGTGGGGTATCCGGCGCTGGTTGAACTGCTTCAGGATCTGCGAGTAGATCATGCTGCTCGTGATCGC
>JBLHKW010000133.1:0-14590 GCA_047618565.1 Planctomycetota bacterium | reverse complement strand
TGAAGGCCTCGGAGCCGACGAACGAGACCGTGTGGAAATACGGCCGGAACCCGCTCTCCTCGCAGAGTTTGATGAAGCGCGCCAGCGCGCCGTACGTGCCGACCATTACGACGGCCTCGGCACCGCTGCCACCGATCGTCCCGACGGCTCCCTCGACGTCCTGCTCTCCGCGCTCGTGCGTGTCCGTCGCGCAGACCTCGAGGTCCCGACGTCCCATCGCGAGCTGCACTCCCTGCAAAACGGCCAGCCCGAAGGCGTCGTCTTGATACATCACCGCGATCTTCTTGAAACCGAGCGTGTCCACGAAGTAGCTGACAGCTGCCTCGGCTTCGGCGAAGTACGACGCTCGGATATGGAAGATGTTCGGCTGAAACGGCGTGCGAAGTATTTCCGCTCCGGTCAAGAAGCCAAGGGCAGGAATCCTGCTCTCTTGGATGGTCGCAATGACCTTGACCGAAGTGGGCGTTCCCACGTAACCGAACAGCATGAAGGCACCGTCCTCCTGGATGAGCCTCTCCGTGTTCGCAAGGGTCTTGGGCGGGTCGTACTGATCGTCGTAGCTGAGCAACCGAATCTTGCGGCCGTGGACCCCGCCGGAAGCGTTGACCTCGCGGATCCATGCCATGCTGCCTCGGGTGTACTGGGTGCCGAGGAAGCTGGCGTGGCCGCTGAGAGCGGAAGAATTGCCAAGGAGAATTTCGTGCTCGGTGACTCCCGGCGTGGGGTTCGCTTGCTCACCACCACAGGCGGCGAGGAGGGTCAAGAGCAGGGCGGAGATCCAAGGTCGAGGTTGGGAGCCCATGGGGAATCGCGCAGTCGCGGCGTACGGGCCGTCGGGATCGGTTGCAGGCAGCCTCTCTAACAGGTCTACCGCGTGTTCCGTGACGACTCGTCCCGGAGACTCGTGGCGGTCCGCGCGGAGCGTTCGTCTAGGCGCCATCTCTTGCGACGACCTTCAGCCGGCCCCGCTGAGCAGTGCTTCAATCTTGCCCAGCAGGCGCTTGAACTCGATAGGCTTGGTGTCGTAGTCGTCGCAGCCCGCTTCGAGGCACTTCTCCTTGTCACCGGACATCGCGTGCGCGGTGAGGGCGATGATCGGGGTTGCCTTCATGGCCTCATCGCCTTTCAAGTCGCGCGTCGCCTCCCAGCCGTCCTTGATGGGTAGGCTCATGTCCATCAATACGATGTCTGGCCCCTCGGCTCGAGCCATGTCCACACCCTGCTGTCCGTCGACTGCGATCAGGACCTCGTGCCCGCGCTTCTTCAGCCGCCGCGAGAGCATGTCGCGGTTCATCTCGTTGTCTTCGACCAGAAGGATTCTCGCCATGGGATGCCGTCCGGAAGACTGCTTGGGAGCTAGTGCGGGGGTGGAGTGAGAGCGCGTGAGTAGGCCCCAGCGAGGGTGTGGGGCTAGATTTGCAGTCCCCCGAAAAGGTAGGGTATCGAAGGTTAGGGTACCGAAGGTGACTCCGCCTCGCCCCAATGAAACCGCGAGAATCGAGTCCCAAATGACACCATCCCTGCTCTTGACGCAGTGCCTGCAGAATGACTTCGTGAAGCCGGTCGGGCGCTTCGAACCCTTGCCCAATCGGCTCCACGTGGGGTACTCGGAAGCGCTGCGGCTGATGGGGGCGAACCCGGCCGAAGGCCCCGTCGCGCGTGTCATGAGGTGGGCTCATCAGTGCCCCGACGCGGAGCTGCGTCTCATCCACGTGCGCGACTGGCACGATCCGCTGGAGAAGGTGGTCCAGGACCACTTCCACGTGTTCGGCGAGCATTGCGTCCAGGGTACTGCGGGAGCCGAGTTTGCCTTCTCTGCATCAGAGGATGGCGGGAAGGACGTCGTCCTCGTCGATTCGCTCACGCTGAACGACTTCCAAGGAACCGGTCTGGCCGAGACGCTCGCACCGTACGCCGATCAGGCCTGCCGCATCGGTATCGCCGGCGTGTGGACCGAGGCCAAGGTCAGCTTCCTGGCCTACGAAATCGTGACGCGCTACCCGCAGTTCCAGGTGGCGGTCTGCTCCGCCCTCACGGCCTCATCGTCCCGCCAACATCACTTCGAAGCGCTGGATCAGCTACGACGAATCCTCGGAGTACGCGTCATCGACTCGGTAGGTGAGTTCGTCGAATTCTTGGGCGGCAGCGCCGATGCCGACGCGCCGCTGGTCGGCCTCCAAAACGAATACCCCTCCATCGAACTCGTGGGGCTAGAACTCACCGACACGGATCGGACGCTCGTGCGCTACCTGTTCCGCGACTGCCGCAGCGTCAAGCTCAAGGCCCTCGCCGGCGGCTTCTCCGGCAACGTCGTGGCCGGCTCGACCAGCTACGACATGCATGGCCACGAGCAGGTGCCGCACGTCGTCAAGATCGGCGAGCAAGAGGAGATGGGCAAGGAGCGCGCGTCCTTCGAGCGTGTGCAGGATGTGCTCGGCAACGCCGCTCCCCAGATCACGGACTTCGCGGACACCGCAAACCGCGGCGCGATCAAGTACCGCTACGCCTCCATGGGGGGCACCTTCTCGAGCACCTTCCAGAAGGCCTATGAGAAAGGCATGCCGATGCCTGAGGTGAAGGAAGTGCTCGACACGTTGTTCGGCGAGCAACTCATGCGCTTCTACAAGGCCGCCACTCTCGAGAGCGTCGATCTGCTCGAGTACTACTTCTTCAGCGACAAGTGGGCCGGGAGCGTGCGGGACAACGTCGAGTCGATTCACGGCGGTCCGGCGACGGGCGACACGATCGAAATTCTGCCAGGTCTCGAAGCGCCGAACGTCTGCCGCTTCTACGACGAGACGCTGCACGGCTTGCCCCGACGACCGGCGGACCAGATCCAGCAGTCCTGGATGCACGGGGACCTGAATGGCGCGAACATCATCCTCGACGGGCATCGCAACGTCTGGCTCATCGACTTCTTCCACACGAAGCGCGGCCACGTCCTGCAGGACTTCGTGAAACTCGAGAACGACCTGCTCTATATCTGGACGCCAGTCGAGGACGAGGACGACCTGCGAAACGCTTGCGCCTTCACCGATGCCCTGCTCGAGGTCGAGGACCTTGCAGCCCCCTTGCCCGACGCGCCGTCGGACTGGCGGCCCCAGTTCCGCCGCACCTGGGAGACGGTTCAGCACATTCGCGGTTACTACCCGCAGCTCGTGCAGTCGGGCCGCGACCCCTTCCAGCTCCTCGTGGCGCAGATGCGCTACTCCGTCCACAACCTCTGCTTCGAGGAGTCGACGCCCTTGCAGCTGAAGTGGGCGCTCTACACTTCAGGCCACCTGTCGCATCGTATTGCGGACACCCTTACCCGCTCGGTGCGTCTCCGGCTCGACTGGATGGACGAGGAGTGGACGACGCCGGGCCGCGTGGGCCTCACCATCCTCCCCGGTCGCCGGGACTGGGGTCGGAGCCTGGCCGATGATGTCGCCACCCTGAAGGAAGAAGGCGTCAGCCGGCTGCTCTGCCTTGTGCCGCAAGAGGAGTTGCACCTCTATGGAGTGGACGAGCTCCTACCCATCTGTCGGGCTGCAGGGATGCTCGTGCACCACTTGCCGATCGTCGATCAGAAGGCCTGCAGCCAGGCGGAGATGATCGAGGCACTGGGCTGGGTGGATGAGGGCTTGCGTAATTGCGAGAAGGTCGCGATACATTGTGTCGGAGGCATCGGTCGCTCTGGGATGGCGGCAGCTGCCTACCTGCGCACGCGTGGGGCCGCGGCCGACGAGGCCATGGAATCCGTGCGCGCGGCCCGCTCACAGCGGGCACTCGAGACCACGATCCAGGAGCAGTTCATCCGGGACTTCCCAGCGGACTCGCTTAGCTAGCGAATCTGGGACTCCTGCCGGCACCGTCCGAGACCGAGGACCTTCGAGCCTCGGTCGAGGGTGAAGCGCCATCCGGAGCCTCAAAGGCGAGGCACCCGGGGTGCGCGAGAGTGGGAGCAAGTCGCCACTGAACAGTGAGCGTGCTCGCGCTCCGGGAGACAACCAATCGTTCTCCAGATCCACGATCTTGTACTTCAAGGGCTTCGGCGGGCTCAAGGCGATCGCCAACTACTTGAACGAGAAATGGAAAGCGCTTGGGGCAGCGAGAGCGTGGATAGGTCCACACTCTCTGGCCTTGGGCCGCGCTGCGCTTCCTGTGGCCGGTTTGCCGAAACCGGCCATCGACACCGTAGGGCTTGATCACAGCCCATAGTGAAATGGTCGGGGCGAGAGGATTTGAACCTCCGACCTCTGCAACCCCATTGCAGCGCGCTACCAGGCTGCGCCACGCCCCGACCCAGATTGGGGCGGGTACTCTAGTGGGCCTGGGGGGTCTGGTCAATCGCGAGTTGGACCTTGGGCGAGTTTAGGGGAGAATGCTGGGGTGGTACGCCCGCTTCGCAACCAATGGCGCGTCCGGACGATGGTCAGGCGCCGGCACAGGACCTGGGTCGCTTCGATGGTGCTCGCGACCTTCGGATGGGCGGTCTGGTGGATGACGGCGGCATTGATGCGCTTTGCCCCGGACTGGACGCCCAGCTTCACGGTGGTCTCCTGGACAGCCTCGACCTTTGCCGTGATGGGGCTGCTCATGGCGATCATCACGATCCGGGGGCAGCGCAACTGGGCCCTGCTCGCCCTGGTGCCCCTGTTCGCCAATGGAGCGCTCCTGGCATTGCCCGGCCTGCTCCGTGATCTGGACTTCGCGGATCTCGCGGGGCCGGAGGTGACGGCGGACCCGGAGTCAGGCTCCGGCGAGTTCGACCCGAACTAGCGGGCCAACCCGTCCATCTCGTCGGTCGGAGCTCGGCTCATCAGGGCCAGCACGGCCTTGCGCGGATCCTTGCCCTCGAACAGGACGGCGTGTACCTGCTCGGCAATCGGCATGGTGACCTCGCCGCCCCCGGCCTCGGGGCCGAAGAGCGCCTTGGTAGTCCAGACGCCCTCGGCCACCGTGGACATTTCCTGGAGCACCTGCTCCAAGGTCTTGCCGCGGCCGATGGCCTCGCCCACGGCGCGGTTGCGTGAGTGCGGCGAGCAGCAGGTCGTGACCAGGTCGCCAAAGCCGGCCAGGCCGAAGAAGGTGCGCGCGTCGGCGCCGAGGGACTCGCCGAAGCGCGCCATCTCGACCATGCCACGCGTGAGCAAGGCAGCCTTGGCGTTGTCGCCCAGGCCGAGCCCATCGGAGATGCCCGCGGCCAGGGCGATCACGTTCTTAAGGGCGCCCGCGAGCTCGGCCCCGAGGGCGTCGCCGTGGGTGTAGACGCGGAAAGTGTCGCTGCTCAGGGCCTGCTGGACGCGCTCGGCGAAGGCCTTGTCGGAGCAGCCCGCGACGACCGAGGCGGGCAGACCGCGGGCGACTTCCTCCGCGTGACTCGGGCCGGTAAGCACGCATACGGGACGATCACCGAGCACCTGCCGCAAGATCTGACTCGGTGTGCGGAACGTCTCGATCTCCAGGCCCTTGCTGGCCGTGACGATCGGCATGTCGCCCATGAGGGCGTCCTCGAAGCGCGCGGCCACGCTGCGCACGAACTGGGTCGGGACGACGCTGACCACGAAGTCGACGCCCTCGGCGGCAGCAAACGGATCCGCGTGGAACTCCAGGTTGTCGGGCAACTGGACCCCGGGCAGGAAGCGCTCGTTGACGCGCGTCTTGCGCAGATCCTCGCTCTGCTCCGGAAACGCGCTCCACAGGACCGTCGGGTGTCCCTGCTTGGCGAGCAGCAACGCGATGGTCGTGCCCCAACCACCGTCCCCGATCACGAGTGCGCGTTGAATCGTCATTTCAGTCATCCGAACCTTCCGTGACATCGCCCGGAGGCGTGGGGCGCCGTGCCCCGATCAGTGGCCTGGAGCGGGGCTCCGTGCCGGCCAGCATGCGGCTGATGTTCGCTCGATGCCGGACCACGATCAAGAGCGTCAACAAGGAAGCTCCGATCAGGGTCGCCTCATCCTCGGGATGGCGCCACCAGGCGAGGATCGGAAAGGCCGCCCCCATCAGGATCGACGCCAGTCCGACAAAGCGCAGGGTCAGCATCACGGCCACCCATACCAGCCCCGCGCCCAGAAAAACCATCGGATCCAGGCCCACGATCGCCCCGCAGCCCGTGGCCACGCCCTTGCCCCCGCGGAAGCGCAGGTAGACCGGGAAGCAGTGCCCCAGGACCGCAGCCGTGCCGCACATGACCTGTACCGCGCGCAGATCGAGATCGCCGAGGTCGGCCGCGCTGACCAGGGTCGCGAGGAAGGCCAGGGGGAACCAGCCCTTGGCAAAATCGAGGAAGAAGGCCGTCAGGCCCCAACCGCGACCGAGGGCGCGCATGGTATTCGTGGCGCCGATATTGCCGCTTCCCACCGCGCGCAGATCGATCCCCTTCAGGCGCGCGAACAGGAATCCGAAGGGCAGCGCCCCCATCAGATAGGAGGCGGCCAGCACCCCCCACAAGGGGATCGTGAGCGCCTGGGGTTCCTGTGGAGTGAGCAACATCGATTCGGGCCGAGTGGCCACAGGATACTGCGCCCCGAGCGTGGGCACACGCGGCGGCCAGCGAACTCTCTGACACCCCCACCGGAGCTTGCCCGTGGGCGCGAGCCGGGCGCGCCCGTACACTCGCCCGGGTGTCCCCCCGCAAGCGCAGCACCAAGGCCCGCCCGGCCCGCAAATCCGGCGCTCTGCGCATCGGCGTCGATACCGGAGGCACCTTCACGGACCTCGTGGGCCTGGACGCCGACGGCCTGCGCTTCGGCAAGGTGCCCTCGACGCCCCACGACCCGTCCGAAGCGGTGGCGCGCGGCCTCGACGAGCTGGGCGGCGAGCATGCGCAAGAGGTCGTACACGGCACCACCGTCGCACTCAACGCGTTGCTCACCGGCCGCACCGCACGCGTCGCAATGGTCACCAACCAGGGCTTCCGAGATCTGATCGAGATCGGCCGCCAGGAGCGCGAGGACATCTACGCCCTGCACCCGCGCAAGATCGAGCCGCTCGTGCCGCGATCTCGGCGTTTCGAGATCCGTCAGCGCACCTGGCCCGACGGCAAGGGCGGCTGGACGGAAACCGAGACTCCCACGCGCGCGGAACTCACGGCATTGACGAATGCGGTCCGGCGCAGCGGAGCCGAGAGCGTCGCCGTCTGCCTGCTGCACGCGTACGCGGATCCGAAGATCGAAGCCCACATCGAACGCGCCCTGCGCCCGGCCGGTATCCCGATCACCACCTCGTCCTCGATCCTGCGCTCCTTCCGCGAGTTCGAGCGCTTCTCGACGACGATCGCCAACGCGGCCCTGATCCCGGTGGTGCGCGACTATCTCCAGCGCCTCGAACGCGAGCTACCCGAACTGCGCCTCTCGATCATGCAGAGCTCGGGCGGAACCCTCAGCGCCGCACAGGCCGCGCTGGAGCCCGTGCGCGTCCTCTTCTCGGGCCCTGCCGGCGGAGTCATCGGCGCCGGTCGCGCTGCGATCGACGCCGGACTGGGCGACATCGTGACCCTGGACATCGGCGGAACGAGTGCGGACGTCGCCTTCCATTCCCCCACAGCCGGGCTCGCGAACACGGTGCTCGAAACGCATCTCGCCGGGCGGCCGGTGGCGGTGCCGACCCTCGACATCCACACCATCGGCTGCGGCGGCGGATCGAGGGTCCACGTGGACGCGGGCGGCATCCTGCACGTGGGCCCGGAGAGCGCAGGCGCGCACCCCGGTCCGGTCTGCTACGGACACGGCGACACCCTGACGGTCACCGACGCGCACGTTTTCCTCGGGCATGTTGCCGCCCAGGGATTCCTGGGCGGCGAGTTCCCGCTCGACGTGGACGCGGTCACGCGCGCCTTCGAGGCTCTCGGCAAGCAACTGGGCGTGCGCCCGCAGGTCGCGGCCCAGGGCGTGCTCGACGTCGCTCACGCCGCGATCCGGCGCGCGGTGGGCGTGATGACCATGCAGCGCGGGCACGACCCCAAGCGACTGCCGCTGGTCGCGTTCGGTGGTGCAGGTGGACTGGCTGCCGTGGCCGTGGCCAGGAGCCTGCAGATGCCCGGGGCGCTCGTGCCCGCGCAGCCCGGGGTGCTCTCCGCGTACGGCATGGTCGCCGCGGACGCGATCCACGACGAGACGCGCACGATACTCGCGCCGCTCACGGGCTGGAACGCCAGGGAGCGCAAGCGCGCGCTGCGCGAGCTGGGAGAGATCGGCAAGGCCAGGTTGATGGCAGCCGGAACCGCGGCGCGCGCCGTGCAGTTCGAGTACAGCCTGGACCTGCGTTACCAGGGCCAGTCCTTCGATATCAGCGTGGCCGAGGGCAGCACACCGCGGGCGACCTTCGAGGAGCGGCACCAGAAGCTCTACGGCTGGACGCTTCCGGAGGGAGAAGTCGAGATCGTGAACCTGCGCGCGCGCGCGAGCGCCCATACCCATACCCATACCCATGCCGATGCCACGGGCGCGGGTGATTCGGCGAGCACGGGGCGACCGCGCCGTCGTCCTGCTCCAAAGGCTGCCGTACTCGGTGAGCGGCGCCCATGGTTCGGGGAGCGGGTGACCGCGACCCGTATCGACCGTGCGCGCCTGGCAGCGGGCCACGTGGTCAGCGGTCCGGCAATCATCGAGGAATACTCGGGCACGACCCTGGTCCCGCCCGGCTCGCGGGCCGAGGTCACCCGCGGCGGGCACCTCTGGATCACGTCGGCGTAGCGACCCGTCTAAGAGGGCAGGTCGAACCTGAAGCGCCGGATGAGCTGGGACTCGGTCGGCATGCCATCGCGCGTGGCCGGTGCGAAGCGCCAGGTGTTCAGGGTGCGCAACACCGTTTCATCGAGCAGGTCGTGCCCACTCGACTGCAGCACGAGTACGGCGCGCACCAGTCCGTCCGCACCCACGGTCAGCGAACAGACGACGGTGCCGTACCAGCCCATGCGGTGAGCGCGGCGCGGATAGATGGGCGCCGGGCAGTGATCCGCGAGGGCGCGGGCGGCAATTTCCACCGGTGCCGGCGTGAGTTCCTCGTCCGTCACCAGCGGCGAGGCCACGGGATCAACCTCCGCAACCTCCACATCCTCTGGCTCGACGAGCACCGCGAAGATCGGCTCGAGGGATGCACGTCGCATGCCGTCGGCGGCCCAGTCGACGGGCTCGAGCGGCGGGTTCGGGTCCTGCTCGGGGAAGGGCTCTGGCTCGACCGGGATCGTGGCGACCGCCGGATGCTCCATGGGGCGGGGCGACACCTCCACCCTGAGCTCAGGCTCGGGACGCTCGTCGAAGGGGTCCGGCTCCGGGCGCTCGAACGTGGCCCAGACCGTGGCGTTGGCCCGTGCCGGACGCGATCCGGTCCAGACCAGCGGGACCGCGATCCCGATGGAGACCAGCGCAACGTGCATGGCGATGGAGGCCACGGTGCTGCGGCCCCAGTAGCTCGTGCGGACGGATGCCCTCGGTCGATCTTCGGCTTGCATGCTGGTGGATGGGCCCGACTCCGGACCACTCCAATAGTCTACGCTCTCGACCTCCGCGCGGTTTCTGACCTACTCGGATTGAACCCATACCGGCCCAGAGCGTTCAATGCGGGCCACCCGCTCCCGGCCACCTCCATGCTCCTGCAGCCCGTGCTTCATCGACTCTGCCTGTTCCTGGCCCTGGCCCTCGCGCCCGGCGTGGTCCTGGGACAGAGCGTGCAAGAGGACCCCTTCGAGGGCGTCGAGACGATCGTGATCACGCCCTCGTCCCCGGCCGAGGACACGCTCCTGGTGCCCTACGCCGGCGCCGTGGTCTCGCGCCGCGACCTGGCCGAGCGCCCGCCGCGCACAACGCCCCAGGCCTTCCGGTACATACCCGGCGTGATGGTCCAGGAGACCGCCCAGGGCCAGGGGTCGCCCTACATCCGCGGTTTCACAGGCCAGCAGAACGTGATGCTGATCGACGGAGTGCGCCTGAACAACTCGGTCTTTCGCAGCGGCCCGAACCAGTACTGGAACACGGTCGATGCCTACTCCATCGATCGCTTCGAGCTCTTGAAGGGGCCCGGTTCGGTCCTGGCTGGATCCGACGCACTGGGCGGCACGGTGAGCGCGTTCACGCGCCGTCCGGAGAGCGCTGGACCCGGAAGCCCGGTCAGCGGCGAGTTCACGGGCCGTTACTCGACGGCCGAGGAGTCCACCATCGGCCGCATCGAGAGCAGCGTGACGCCCTCGGACCAGTGGGGCGTCCTCATCGGCCTGACGGGCAAGAGCTTCGGTGACGTGCACGGCGGCAGCGACATCAGCCTGCAGCCGAACACCGGGTACGACGAGTGGGCGGGCGACATCAAGCTGGAGCACACACCCGATGCGGACACGCGCTTCACGCTGCTGCACCAGAGCGTCCATCAGCGCGATGTGCCGCGTACACACCGGACCATCGACTCGGTCAGCTTTGCGGGAACGACCACCGGTAGCGAGCTGCGCCGGGACCTGGATCAGGACCGCACGCTCACCTACCTGCAGTACCAGCGCGAAAATATAGGCACGGACATCGACCTCTTCAGCGCCGGCGTCTCGTGGCACTACCAGGCCGAGGAACGCGATCGCCTGCGCACCGGCGGCCGACACGACGTCCAGGGCCTGGACGTGGGCACCCTGGGACTCTTCGCACGCGCCGCGACCCCCGCGACGACGGCCGGGACGTTCTCGTTCGGCGTCGACGCCTACCACGATAACGTCAACTCGTTCCGCACGAACCTGACCAGCCCCGACCCGGCGGACGAGATCCAGGGCCCGGTTGCGGACGACGCGAGCTACGACCTGCTCGGCGTCTACCTGCAGGACGAGCTGGAAGTGAACGAGCGCCTGGATCTGACCCTCGGTGCGCGCTTCCAGTACGCCCACGCGGACGCCGACAGCGTGCGCGATCCGGTGACCGACATGCGCACGAGCATCGACGACTCGTGGGACACGGTCGTCGGGAGCGCGCGCTTCGCGTACGCCCTGGCAGAGGATCGCTGGAGCCTGTTCGGAGGCGTCTCACAGGGCTTCCGGGCGCCCAACATCTCGGACCTGACGCGCTTCGACTCCGCTCGCACCGACGAGTTCGAGGTGCCCGCGCCCGGCCTCGAGCCCGAGTACACCATCCAGTACGAACTGGGCATCAAGGCCCGCGGCCAGGCCTCCGAAGCCCAGCTGAGCACCTTCTACTCCGACATCCGCGACATGATCGTGCGCACGCCCACGGGCAACACGAACGCGGATGGCGACTTCGAGATCACCAAGGCCAACGCCGGTGACGGCTACCTGGCCGGAGTCGAACTGGGCGGGTCGGTGGAGGTCGCATCGGACTGGACCCTGTTCGGCAACACGACCTACATCGACGGGAAGGTCGACACGTTCCCGACAACGTCGCCGGTATCGGTACGCGAGCCCCTCGACCGGCTGATGCCCTGGACCACATTCATGGGCCTGCGCTGGGACCGGCCGGACCGACGCGTGTGGGTCGAAACGACGGGCACCATCGCCGAGCGCGCGGATCGGCTCTCGACCCGGGACATCAACGACACCGATCGCATCCCGCCCGGTGGCACGCCCGGCTACTTCGCCTGGGACCTGCGCGGAGGCTGGCGCATCAACGACTCGACCGACCTGACCGTGGAGCTGGAGAACATCCTCGACGAGGACTACCGCATCCACGGCTCAGGGGTCAACCGGCCCGGGACCAACCTGGTCCTGACCCTGCGCATGAGCTTCTGAGCCGGCGCCTTACGGAACGAAGGTCACCGAGACCGCGTTCGAAGTGTTGAAGCTGTCGCCGCACGGCCCGGTCGAGTCACGGAACCAGGCCTGGAAGTTCCAGGTCTGTGCAACCTGAATCTGCCCGGCCGGCGTGAAGCGCAGGATCGATTCCGCGACGAGGCCCGGCCCCTGCGTGAACTGTCCGCCAGCTCCCGAGTTCTGGATCAGGAAGCGGTGCGTGCCCATGCCGCCCGCTCCCACGCAACGCTGCCCGTTCCCGAAGGGCGCCCGGATCGCGGACCCGCCCATGAAGATCAGGCCGAACTTGTTGGAGGACAGATCGACGACGGAAATGACGAGATCGTCGGCCCCGACGCTGGCGGAACCGCTGGCCATGATGCGCGCGCCCTGGCCCGAGGCGTTGACACAGCCGCCATCGGAATCCGTGTTCCCGCAGGGGGCAGCGAAGGTGCAGAAGCAGTAGGGCGTGCCCACGGTATCGTCGCCGAGGTCGCCTTCGGGGCTGACGTTCTGAATGTAGACGTCCTCGCTGCCCGCGCGGTCATCGACCCAGGCCAGCATGGCTACGCCCGCGGCACTCGAAGCGACCACCATGCGCGACTTGCCCGCCGGCGTGGAAGACACGTCAAAGGCGGTCAGATCGACCGCACCGGTGGGATCCAGGCGCGCCCCGAAGATCCGATCCTGCCCGAAGCTCGGCGAGCTATCCCAGAACACCAAGGCCCGGCCGCCCGTTGCAAAGGCCCGCGCGCTGGTAACGCTCGTACCACTCAGCGGCACGATCATGGAACCTGAGTTGGTCCACTGGCGCACGCCGCTCGAGCTGAGCTTCTGGCCCCATATGCCCGACTGACTCTGCCCCGCGTTGAGTTCGGACCAGAACGCAAACATCTCGCCCGTGATCATGTCGAACGAGACCGAAGGACTGACACGGATCCGCGCCGCGTCCGTGGAAAGGGCCACCCCGTTATGGGCAAAGACCTCGTTGCCGTCCGAGTCGATGTGCTGCGCGTAGCACTGCAGCGAGGCACCCGCCGTGTCGTACCACGAGAATGCGCCGCCGCCCGAACCGTCGGACACGAAGTCGGGGAAGTTCCCGAATTGCAGCGAGCCGCCATCGAAGACCGCAACGTGACCCGCACCCCAGAGCAGCGCCCCGTTGGCGTCAAACTTCTGAGCCAGCAGCAGCCGCGGTGTGCCGAAGCCTCCGAGCTGATGCACGAAGGACATGACCGTATCGGTGCCCGAAGCGTGCATGTCAGCCGGCGAGTAGGATCCTACGCCGGGGATCAGGGCGATGCCGGCCCCCCATTGCGGAACACCGGCGGCGTCAAGCTTCTGCAGGCGCGCGTCCGAGTCCTGGGTCC
The DNA here is from genome assembly GCA_047618565.1 of Planctomycetota bacterium. Taxonomy (GTDB): domain Bacteria; phylum Planctomycetota; class UBA1135; order UBA1135; genus JBLHKW01. The sequence continues at coordinate 1,522 of JBLHKW010000133.1, read as the reverse complement.
AGGCGACCACCGCGCCGCCGTCACTCGTGCCCGCAACTGTCGGTGCAGCCACGAAAGCCGTCGTGCTGGTGACCTGGATCGGCCCGTAGACGAATGCACCGGCCGGCGAAATCTTGGCCACGCTGACCTGCACATTGGCGCCCGAGTCATCACGGAACGCCAGCACGGCGTTCCCCAAGCCGTCGACGTCCAGGGCATAGTCCTGGGTCGAACTGAACCCTCGATCCGCAACGAGTATGCCACCGTGCGCCCAGGCCTCCGTGCCGGAGAAATCAACCCGCTGCAGACGGACGTCAAACCCAGCGCCGGCAAACCAGCTGATGTACGCCCCACCGTCAGCAGTCGGCACAATCTTCGGCTGCGTCTGAGCACCCGCGCCATCCGCGATCGCAAGGTTCACAGCCGGGTCCGAAGACCACTGACCAGAAGCGGGCGCCATCAAGCTGGCGACGGCGAGGAGCAAAAAGCGATTGCGGCAAATCATGAAGAGGTTCCGTGCGTTGAAAAAAGCCGGTCGAGCACCCCCGACGGAGATGCAGCGCCAAGGCGCCACCGATGGTACAGCGGATCGTTGGTCCCGGGCGCCAAAAGTCGCGTAGTGAGGGGGGTGTAGGGGGTATTGGGCTTATTGGGGGTGTGGACATGGGTGTGGGTGTGGGTATGTGCTTCCTCGGCCTCGGGATCTGGAGCAAAAATCGGGCCCGTCTCCGCCTTTGCCCCGCCACCCCCGGCGTCGGCACCCAAAGGGTGCTACCGACGCCGGCGGTGACGGGGCAAAGGCGGGCCGGGACACGAGAACCGAGGATGGGGCACGCTGGGAATGTGCGCCGGAGTTCGCAGGCTGGAATCAGGTTGCTGTGGCGGCAGGTACTGCGGCGCTCATTTTGAAGCACTACTCGGTGCACGGCGTTTGCATCCACTACGTTGGCGGGCCAAGGAGCGGGAGTCTCTGGTTCGCGGCTTCCTCGGCCTCGGGATCTGGAGCAAAATCGGGCCCGCCTCCGCCTTTGCCCCGTCACCCCCGGCGTCGGCACCCAAGGGTGCTACCGACGCCGGCGGTGACGGGGCAAAGGCGGGCCGGGACACGAGAACCGAGGATGGGGCACGCTGGGAATGTGCGCCGGAATTCGCAAACTGTCAATAGGTGGCGTTTGCGGCATCTATTCGGCATTTGGACGGTTACACTCTCGCGTGCATGCGCTATAGATCTGCATGAAAACGAAGAGCAAGAAGCGTCGCCGCAAGGCAGCTGGCAGTCACCTCAGTCCGCAGCGCACGTTTCCCTTCACGCGCCGGGACGGGCACAAGATCGGTCGCAAGCCGAGCCCTGACTCGGGGGTCTCGCACCAGACGAGGGAGCCCCTGGCCTCGAGGTTTCCGGTGCACGTGGTACTGCGCCTGGGCGATGACCTGCCGAGCCTCAGGAACAAGCACGCCTATCAAGTACTGCGGCGCTCATTTGCCGCCGGCTGCGACCGCTTCGGCTTTCGGCTCAACCACTACTCGGTACAGGGCAATCACA